>CAXUIM010000001.1:0-21082 GCA_964250885.1 uncultured Acidobacteriaceae bacterium
GCCACCGGCTGCGCCGGCTCATCGTGCGGATCATGGCAGGTCCCACACCACAGGCGGCCTCCGCTGCTGCGCTTGCACATGCTCAGAGCCAGCTGCTCGGAGTGGCTGATCACCTTGAACTGGGCCGACGTGCCCGCCGGCGGGACGTTGTGGTAGATGGTCAACGTGTCTTCGAGCGAGTCGCCCGGTTTATAGTCCGTCAGCCGTTTGCCCGGATTCACGATGCGCGCCACACCCAGCAGGTGACACTGCTCACAGACCCCATCGCGGGCGGCATCGGGAAGCTCCGCCGGGTCCACAATGTTGCCGGATTGCGGCTTTGCCAGGTGCGCCTGCAACGGCCCATGGCAGCGATCGCAGCCGATCGTCATGTGTCGAAACGGCGTCGCTCCATAGGTATTCACCGTTCCCGGCACAAAGCTGTTTGAACCGGCGTGGCAGTACACGCAACCCTCAGCAATGGGCCGGGTGAAGTCCGGATCTCCCTTGCCTGTGAATCCGGGCGCGAGATCGTACGCGCTGCGGCTGCGATAGTACGCGACCGGCGACTGAAAGAGATGATCGCCCAGATCCACCAGATACCCGCTGGCATGCTGGCCGGATCCGATGACGTAGCTTATGGGAAACCGCTGCGTAGACCCGGCGGCCGACAGGGTCTGCACGAAGCCCGCTGGAGTGGATGTCATCTGGATGGTGGTTCCGGCATACCGGACAACGCCGTCCGGTTCTTTGCCCGGTAGCCGCATGGAACGGCCCATGGCCGTCCTGGCAAACCCATCCACCTCGTCCTGATGGCAACGGCGGCATCCCGTGGTGTCGAGCAACACGGGACTCGCCGGAGCCGGCGCCGCGGCAGCGGACACAGGCGCAAGCTTCAGCGAACCCAGTACGAGCGCGATCGCCGCGCACAGGATTAGGTTCAGCAGAAGCAGCAACCTGGTCAAAACCCAGCTTCTCCTCTCCGTAGCCCACCCAGCTCCGTAGCCCATCCAGCTCCGTAGCCCATCCAGCGAAGCCAGCTCACGGCCGTGCAAGCCGTCGCTCGGCGACCGCTTACACCTGCTGGTACAAGCGGTATCGCTCCTCGGTGATCTCCGGAAACGTCTTTAACAGAACCTTGCCATGATCGCTCGCGACTGTCCAGTCCGGGGACCCGGAGCTGACCCGTTCGGCCGCCATGAGCTGCTGCCGCGTGACCTTGTACTCTCCCGAGCTTTCCACCGGCTCAATGGCGAACAAAGCCACCGGTCCGCGAACCAGGGCGACCACATTGGGATGCCGTGGGTCGATGGGAACCAACTGCAGTGGCATGTCGAGCGACAACTCGATCCGGTCGCCGTTCTTCCACGTCCGGTCCAGGACCGCCCATGTCCCCGGCTCGACCGCGACGCCGGCCGGCTTGCCGTTCACCCTGACGGCCGTCTGCCTGCCGGCCCATGCCGGAACCCGCAGCGACACCGTGAAGCGCTCGTCCCGATCCATCTTAAGCTGCATCGCGGTCTCGTTGGAGGTCGGATATTGCGTCATCTGGGTCAATGAAACCTGTGCGCCGCCTTGCTTCCAGGTCACTCGGGACGGTACGTAGAGATTTATGTAGAGGCCCTTGGGACTCCGCATATACGAGCTGATTCCATAGTCCGCCGTGAGCTGCGGGAAGGTTCCGGAGCAGCACGGCCACTTCTGGTCGTAATCCACCTTCATCGAGTGGATGTTGTAGTCCGAGTAGTAATAGCTGACCCCATCCGGACGGATCGGACGCGCGCCGAGGATGGTGTTGTATAGCACCGTCTCCATGCTGTCGCCGTAGCTCGGGTCGCCGGTGACCCGCATCAGGTAGCGCGCGATCTTGAAGTGTCCATAGGCCCCGCAGGGTGTCTCGAAGCTGTTGTGCGTGCTCGCGAGCGAATCCACCAGTCCGTCCGTGCCCGGCTTCTGGAACGTCTCATTCGGTCCCCAGCCGCCGGTCGCATAGCTCTGCTCCCGCACGAACCGGAAGCCGTTCTTCGCCGCCAGCAGGTGCTTCTCGCTGCCGTCGGTCAGGTAACACTGCATCGCCGAGCAAAGAGCGTTCACGTGGCTGTACGCATGCTGTCCCGGAAGTACATTCTGACCGTCCGCCAGCGGGCCGAAGTAGGTATCGTCCTGCAGATATTTACGCGCCAGCTGGTGATAACGGTCGCCCGCGCCACGCTGGTATCCGAGGTAGAAGTTCTCGGGCAGGGTATAGGTCTCGTCCCACGTGTAGGCGATCGTCTTGTGCGGCCGCGCCGCCATCTCCTGGCGATTCAGCGCCTTCTCCGGCAGCCACGGCAGAACCGCGTCGGTCGCCTTGTCGAGCACGGCAAACGCCATCGGGTCCCCGGCAAACTGGTGCGCATCGATCAGCCCGCAGTTGGTCTTGTCGAAGGTATACGCCGGAATGCAGTAGCCGTCGTAAAACTTGGTGGTGACGGTGGGTGCGAAACCCGCCACCAGGCGCTGCACCTTCTGCTGCGTCGGCTTGTCGCCGGTGATCGCGTAGACCCGCGCCAGGCCCGACATGTACTGCCCGAAGCTGTGCCCCGGGATGTACCCGGTCATGTCCTTGGGGGGATCGAAGCGGCTCGACGGCGAGTACCACCCACCCATCTCTTCCCCCGGCGCCGGCAGCCCGGCGATCTGCCGGAACGGCTTCAGCAGGCTGTCGTCACTGAGGTTCAGGAAGAGCTGATGATTGTGCTGAAACTGGTCCAGCATCGGTCCGTCCAGCAGCTGCACGTCTCCGTAGTCGAACTGAGTCAGCGTCGTCTCCCGAGGCGTAACAGAATCGGCGGCCGCCAGACCCCGGGCGCTGCGCATGACCGCGATCCCTGCAGCGAGGGCTGCGCCACTCTTCAAGAACTTACGTCGATTTCCCAGCACGCTTCACCTCGATGCGAGTCTGGAGTAAGCATTTTCTCGCGCTCGCGAGACTACCATCTTCACTCTACCGGTGTAAACATGAAGCGCCATCCACGGCAGGCGATCTCGGACAGGTGCAGCCGTAAACGTTATCCTGACGACTGCTCTCCGCAGCGACTGGAGGATAAAATGCACTTCGGAGCAGCTGGAATGGTCGTGGAACCGAAGCTCTGCTCTACACCTGCAGGAGAAGTGCTCTACGGCGCAGCCGGAGCCGAACTCTCTTCTTTGAGCGAGTACTTCATCACCGCGGTCTGGTTGTGGGCTCTTGCGGCTTCCAGCCGTTTTACGTATTCCGCAGTCTTCTCGGGACGCTTCAGCCTCCGTTCCGCCTGCAATCCCTGAAACAGGGCTACCTCGTCGTACGGGTTTTGTTTCAGGAGAGCGTCCGCCTGCTGCAGCGCTGCCTGATAGTCGCCGTGTCGAACCAGGAGCACGCACAGCAAATCCGCCGGCGGTCTATAACCGGGCTCAAGGGCGATTGCCCGGCGGGCAGTCAAAATGGCCTCCTCCGTCCTGTCCTGAGTGCCAGACTCCTGCTCCGACAGCGCCTCGGCGTAAAGATACTGCAGCAGCGGATCCTTGGGTTGTTCCCTGCTCTTCTGCTGGAACAGCGCCAGCGCTGCCGAGTCCTCGTGCTTCTGGCTGAACAGGACCCCCATGGCATCCTCCGCCATGGACAGCTGCGGGTCGCGCCGGTGCGCCTCCTGGAAGTCGGCCAGCGCCTCATTCAGCGAGCCGATCTGCACCTCCAGAACGCCCCGGGCCAGCAGCAGAGGGGCGCTCCCGGGTAGCTCCTTGAGACCCAGATTCATGAAGTCGATCCCCACCTGGAACGACCCGTGACTAAACGAAACGTCCGCGAAGTAGAGATAGTTCTCCACGTCCTTGGGATCGGCCTGGATGGCTTTGCGCAACCACTCGATAGCCTCCGGTGTATGGTTCTCCGCCTCGGTGATTTGCGCGGCCAGCAGCATGACGGAACCGTCGGGAGGAGACGCGGTGAGCAGCGGTTGGATCGTCGTCAGCGCTTCCTCGGCCTTGCCCGCACCCAGTTGCTCGCGCGCCAGGGCCTCGCGGTTGGCCGGCTGATCGTCGAGCGCCAACAGCTGCTCCAGGACCGGAATGGCCTCGCTCCCCCGGCCCAGCACATGCAGACAGCCCGCCTCCTGGCGAAGCGCCGCGGGACTGCTTGCCACCAGCGCCGTCGCCTCCCCATAGTCCAGGACCGCGGCCGCGCAGTCTCCAGAACGCGCCTCAACTGCCGCGCGCATGGCATGCGCGGTTGGGTTCGCCGGCTGCACCTGCAGCAGATCTCCCAGGAGCTGCCGGGCCGCCGGCAGGTCCTTTTGATACGCAATCTCCGCCGCGCCCTCGAGCGCGGGAACGAATCGGGGACAGGTCTTCAGTGTCCCCCGCAGCGAGGCCAAAGCCGCATCGACGTGACCCTCGCCGCGCAGGGCGATGCCCAGCATCGTGCTCACGGTGCAGTCTCCGGGGGACTGGACCAGGGCTTGCCGGGCCGCCGTCTCCGCCTGCGCAAACTGATGAGCCGCCAGGAGCCGGTAGATCGCCTGTGTCTCCGGTGATCCCTGCGCGACCGCGGTGGGAACTACTGCCAATACCAGCAGCAAGACCCAGCCTCTTACGTGAGCTCCACCTGCCATAGCTACCAGAATAAGCCGTGGCCGGGACCGGACCCGGCCGCAGCAATCAGAGATATGAACTGTAAAGATTCAGACGCCCTCAAATCTGGTTTGCAACGGTTACAGGAATCGGCGGTGCTATCGTTTCCGTATCCGTCTCTTCCGAACCGGGCTGCTCCAGACCACCGCTCCCGAGGTATCTTGCTGATGCGCACCCAACATCTTCTACGGCTGCCCTGTCTGGGCCTGGCCCTGCTCTCCGTTGCCGCACAGGGCCAGAAGCGGCCCATCGAGATCACGGCGGACCTCACCGACGCACCGCGCAAGCTGTTTCATGCCGAGGTGGATCTCCCCGTCCAGTCCGGTCCCCTGACGCTGATCACACCGGAGTGGATCCCCGGCGCCCACGGCCCACGGGGACCGGTCGCGAACATCGTCGGCGTGGTCTTCACGGCCGATGGAAAGACCCTGCCCTGGCAGCGCGACGATGTGAACGTGTATGAGTACCACCTCACCGTGCCGGCGGGTGTGACGACGTTGCATGCGCATCTGGACTGCATCTCGACCCGCTCCTCGCGCGTCGCCACGGTCCTGGAGTGGGAGAGCCTGATGCTTTACCCGGCCAACACTCCTGTCCGCGAGATCGCCATTCAGCCCACGGTGATCGTACCCGCGGGCTGGGGAATCGGTACGTCTCTCAAGCCCATTTCGGCCTTTGACCCGGCACACCCGGCCGGCGGCGCCGTTCACTACGCCGCAACCACCGTGGAAATGCTTGAAGACTCGCCCATCATGACGGGTTTGTACTTCCACGAATATGCGCTCGCCCCGGATGTAACGCCGCGGCACTTCGTGGACTTCATCGGAGCGGAGCCCGCCGACGTGCAGGTCCGGCCCAAGGTGATCGCTCAGCTCTCGCGCCTGGTCCACGAAGGATTTGCGATGTACGGTCCGCCCCACTACACCAGCTATCACTTCCTGGTGCTGATACCCAGCCATGGCGGCGGCGGCGGCCTGGAGCATCACGAGTCCTCCGACAACAGCGTGCCCGAACACTCCCTGGAAAAAGATGATCCCCTGATGATCGTCGGGGACATCCTCCCGCACGAGTTTACGCACTCCTGGAACGGGAAGTATCGCCGCCCGGCCGGGCTCGCCACACCCGATTACGCCACGCCCATGAAGGATGACCTGCTTTGGATCTATGAGGGCCTGACCGACTACCTGGGCAATGTGCTCAGCGCGCGAATCGGATCCACGTCTCCGGAACAGTATCGCGAATACCTCGCGCTGACCGCCGCCCAGATGAACGCCACCAGCGGACGAGCGTGGCGCAGCACCGAAGACACGACTTTCTTAGCCGCGATGCCGCGTCCCGTCGGCAACAGCAATCTCGGCGCCTGGAGCAGTTGGCGGCGGGGGTCGGATTATTATCCCGAAGGCGATCTGGTGTGGCTCGACGTGGACACGACCCTGCGCCGGCTCACCGGGGACAAGAAAAACCTGCGTGACTTTCTGCAGATCTTTTTGCAGAAGGGCGGCGCGGGTGTGCCGCGCGTTCTTCCCTACGACCTGAACGAAGTGGTCGCGGATCTCAACCAGGTGGCGCCCTACGATTGGGCCGGCTTCTTCCAGGACCGGGTCTACCGCGTTGATCCGCATGTCAATCTGGAAGGCATCGAGCAGGGTGGGTACAAGCTGGTGTACACGGCCCTCCCCACAGCCTATGAGCAGGCCTATCTGCAGGACCGGAGCCCGGCGCCGGATGTCTGGTTCTCCCTGGGTCTGGCGCTCGACGCCGATGGCACGATCGACGATGTACGCGTGGGCGGCCCGGGAGATAAGGCCAGGCTGGCTCCCGGGGAGAAGATCAACGCAATCGGCGGGAAGACCTTCTCGCACCAGGCGCTGCATGCCGCGATTGCCGCCAGCCAGGGAGTCGCCACTCCCATCGCGCTCCTGGTACAGGATGAGCAGGACCTGTTCCCGATTAGCCTGGACTATCATGACGGCGAACGCTACCCCACCCTGGTTCGTGTGGAAGGTACCCCAGACACCCTGGATGAGATCTGCCAGCCTCTGACATCCGCGGGCGCACAGCCTGTCCCGTAGATCTCGCCGGGGGCGCAGATTCACAGCGGCTTGCCGGATAAGGGATCTCTCTCCATGCTCTACAGTCAGCGCGCATCAGGAGTTCTGTCGCAGCCAGACTTCGAGTTCGCACAGAGTACCCAGGTTCAGGCAGCTGCCCGGACAAGGAGCCGCCTCGGTCCCGCGGAGCAGAAACGCCTGGCGCAGGCCGGCGGCGTTGGCGGCCGCGATATCCGAGCAGCGGTCGCCGATGAGTATCGATTGGGCAAGGTCAAGATCCAGATCACGCCCCGCCCGCAGCAGCATTCCCGGACCAGGCTTGCGGTCTATGTGCTCGCGCTTGTACTCGCCCAGACCGTGCTCGGGGTGGTAGGGGCAGCAGTAGACGGCGCTCAGCGGCGCCTGTCGTGCCCGGAACTCGGCTTGCATCCAGTCCATCAAGGAGTCAAAATCCGCCTGCGTGTACAGCCGGCGTGCGATCCCGGACTGATTTGTGACCACCACAAGCTGGTAGCCGAGCGCAACGGCCGTTTGGCACAGGGGAAAGATTCCCTCCACCCAGCGAACATCCGCCACGCGGTACAGATATCCGGACTCATGGTTGATAACACCGTCGCGGTCCAGAAAGAGTGCGCGCTTTGGGGCGGTGGGGCTCATGAGCGGCTTCATGAGCGGCTGGTTCCGATGGAGACAGGCGGCGACGCCGCGGCCGCGCTGGCGGTCAGCGACGCGGCCGAAAGCAGCGGCGTATGTTCGGGAACCAGGATGCGTGGGGCCAGCTCGCGGTTTGCTCGCCTCGCGGCCAGCAGGATGTCGGCCTCGGCCAGCACCATCGCCGGTGTGACCTGATGCACGCAGCCATTGTGCGTGCAGGGTGCGAAGTCACGGCCGTCGTAGCAGGGCCGGCAGGCGAAGCCCTCGCCACCCCAGAGTGCGCTGCAGTTCGGCCGCTGGGGAAGGAAGATGCGCGGATCGGTGGGGCCGAAGATAGCCACGATGGCCGCTCCCGTAATGCCTGCCAGGTGCAGGGGGCCGGTATCGTGAGAGACCACCAGAGCCGCCGAGTCGAGCAGGGACAGAGATTCGACCAGCGAAAGCCGGCCGATGCAGTCAGTGATGGGCAGCCCCGCGAAATGATCGCTGGCCCATTCGTCTCCAGGCCCCCCGGCGAGCACAATCTGGCAGCCGCGGGCGAGTAGAAGACGGGCGAGCTCGACGTAGCAGTGGATCGGCCAGCGGCGCAGCGTATCGTCCCGCATGAGGTTGCGGGAGCCGGCGGGAACCAGAACGACCCGCTGCCGCTCGAGACCGGCCGCAGGCGAGGGGCTCGGGGGAAGGCATCCGGCCGCAAGCCGCACCGGAGCGAACTGGCTCGGACGCTCGCCGTCCGGAGCGGGCTCCAGGCGATTGCCGGGCAGGAACTGAAGTAGCAGGCGGGCGTACTCGCTGCTGTGGTGGCGGCCCGGGAGCAACCGTAGAGCGCGATCGGTTTGGGAGAGGGCGATCTTGCGGCGAGCGGCGATGGGCAGCGTCAGCAGCCGGTAGCGCGCATCGTAGTACAGCGTGGCGCAGAGTTCGTAGGGTTCAGCCGCCCCGCGCTGGCGCAGCAATCGCCAGAGAGCGAGAACCGCTCGCAGACGTTCTGTTCCGCTACCCAGAAGCAGGCGGCGTTCGTCCACCGCGATGACGTGGATCCAGTTGTAGAGCGACAACACAGGAGCGATGGCCTCACCGCACACCCAATCGACCTGGAAGCCGGCAGTGTGCATCGCGTGCGCCGCGGGAATCGCCATGATGACGTCCCCGATTGCGCCGAGCTTGACCAGGAGGAGGCGCGGCATGGCTAGCTTTCGCTCCTCTCGAGGGGAGGGACAAGGCCGCGGGCGTGGGCCGCATCCTGCTCGTCGACCGGGGAGCCGCTGAACCGATGGCGATGCCCGGGTTTCTCAATGAGCTCGATGAGGAAACGCAGCGGTGAAACCCAGAACTGGATGAGGCAGCCGCTATAGGCCACGGCGGGCTGCGGATCCCCTGCGGGGAAGCAGCCCATCCCGCGCAGATGGGCTGCGGACTGACGCAGGTCCGGCGTGCGATAGGCCATGTGGTTCAGAATGCTCTTGCTGTTCCGGAGAGCGCCTGCAACGGGGCTGTCCTCACCCAGCGGGGCGACCAGCTCATATACGATAGGCGAGCCGGGAGCCGAGCCGAACTGAACGCGGACCTTGATACCGGGATCGTCGATCGAATCGGTCCAGCAGGTAAGGCCCAGCGCGTGCTGCAGGAAGGCGCGCCCCGCGGCCAGTTCACCCACGATCAGGCCGATGTGATCGAACTCGAGGGCCACAGGTACGAACTCGAGGGCCACAGGTACGGAGGTTGGGATCAAGGCGAAGGTGGGTCCTCATTGAGATCAAACGCAGAGCCAGAATAGAGCGTTTCCCTGCCGGCATGCCGCCCGGCAAAGCTGCGCGGCAAACCGGCATGTGAGCTACAGCAGGTGCTGAACCAGACCAGGGACAGAATCTTGCGAAATCCCGGCCGGCACGAGCCCAGCCGGCTTGGGGATTGGCCGCTGTGAACCGGGCCAGCCGAAGAGATAGACCATATAAGCGAACCAGTAGAAAACCGTCACCGGAATAAAGGCGAAGGCTCCGTCGGAAAGGGCCAGGAAAGAATAGACGATAAGTCCTTGAAGGGCCGCGCTTCTGGTGGGCGACGCGAGCGGGCTCCGATCAACCAGAAGCAGGAGCAGCGGACTGACCATAAGCAGAATGAATCCGATCAGGCCGCTGACACCAAGTTGCTGCAGGATCGAGAAGTAGACGACCTCCGTAAAACCTCCGAGTCCGCGATTGGGAAGGAACGTGATCGTTTGGATGGATCTGACCTCGTTGACACGTCCGCCGGCGGTGGGATCGAACAGGAAAGCAAGACCGGGACCGGAGAGCAAAAGCAGCGAGAACAGGACCATCACCAGGGTCAGAACCAGAGCCGCCAGGCGGCGGCCCATGTGGGCCAGATGGAGTACAGGGAAGGTTCGGGTCTGCCTCCAGAGCAGCGCTACGATCGGCAGTGCCTCGCTGACGAGCAGACCGAACCAGACGGTTCGCGAGAGGGTAAGCAGCAGGGCCAGTTTGACGGTCAGCCGGCGCCACCGCACCGGCTCCAGAGTGTCATAGAGCGGCAGCAGAATCAGTGTGGCGACGCCATAGACGTTGCCATTGTTGTAGGTCGAGATGAGCTTGAAGAACAGCCCCCGGGCGATATGCTTGGTGCTCTCGATGGAGCCATAGTCGCCGGCGTTGACGGTGAGGTACGGAATTTCAATGAAATGCCCGGTCAGCGGGTGCAGCACGAAAAGGAAGATACCCCACAGAGCGGCGCTCAGGATGGAGAACCGGAGGTACTTCGAAAGCTGATCGCCATTCACGAAGGGAAGGAAAGGTGGATAGACGAGGAGGAAGATCCAGGGCAGCCCGAGCAGGCCGAGGCTGTTGCTGACCGCGAAGGCCATGTCCGAGACTCCGTAGATCTCAAAGGAGTAGAACATGAGGACCTGAATGGGGAGGAACAGGACCAGGGCCGCCAAGAGCCGTAAAGGAAAGCGCAGTGGCAACGCGAGCAGCCGCACAACCAGAAAAATGGGAGTGGTCGCGGCGAGAAAGAGATAGCCCCAGGTGAGTGGGAGCGGGCCGACTTTAATGCCCCCTTTGGGAAAGAGAACAAGAAACACGACCAGAAACCAGCAGGAGGCCATCAACAAGCGGTGGGTTTGGTGGCGCGCGGGCATGGGCACCTAAAGCATTTTTCCCTTTACTGTGAACCGGAAGAAGTGTGAGAGTGCCATTTTCCTGGGGAAAAACGACGTTTGAGAGTGTTGGCTTCGGTCTACACCTAAAGGAAAAATGCTACCCGCGGACAAATGCCGTCCGGATGCCCCGCAGACTTTGCCTTTGCACGGGATCATTTAGGATGCGCCGGAACAAGAGTTTGATGACGACCGCGATAGTTCCCGCCAGGACGCCAAAGACCAGCACCACGAGGTAGAACTCTTTGCGCGGCGGCCAGGACTTGCGTTCTGGAACCACCGCACGGTCGATGATCTGAAAAGCAGAACGATTGAGGTCCGCGCTCAGCCGGGCGGTCTCATACTGCGTGGAGAGCGAGTTCACCAGATTATTGTGATAGGTGACCTCACGCTGGGCGCGCAGGTAATCGAGGTTGGTCGAGGGAAGCTGCCCGGCCGGAGGTGCGGCGCCCACCGGCGAGGTGTGCCCGTTCTCCAGCGAACCCTCCTGCTCCTGAAGTTGCGCGATCTGCGACCGCAAGCGCTGCACCTGAGGATTCTGATCGGTCTCGCTCTGCAGCAGCGCGGCGAGCTGAACCTGGAGGTTGACGATCTGGGAGCGTACCCCGGCAATCGCATTCAACCCGATCTGAGCCTGGGTTTCGGGCAGCACCAGCCCGGTCTGCTTTTGGGTCTTCTCGAGCGCGTCTTCCGCCTTGAAAAGATCGGTCCTCTCATCCGCCAGCTGCTCCGCGAAGAAGCGCTGCAACTGCCGGCTTTGGTCCTGCGCCATCTGCAGATTGAGCCGGTCGAGCGCTTCCAGATAGGCATCGGCGATCATGGCCGCAGACTGCGCATTGGCATCCTTGACACTGATAGTCAGAATGGTGTCCGCACCCACTGAAAACGAGCTCTGCCCCGCCAGGGTTGCGCGTGCGGCCGCATAGCTGTTGGTGTGATACAGACGGAGAAGATTAGCGCGATCGATGATGTCGTTGGCCACGCTGCGGCTCTTGAGCAGACCTGTAAAAACCGTGGCGGAATTCTGTTGGGAGAACATACTAAACAACGACTCCGTGTCGGCATGGCCTGCCTGGGGAAGAATGGTCGCCGTGGCCACGTACTGACTTTTAAGCCGGGCCACGTAGACGGCGCCCAGCAACGCGACCACGAAGAACACGCTCAGACCGAGACGCCATTCGGTAACGAACTTCGCCGCGAGGGCGAGCAGGTCGATGCCCTGATCCTCCTCAACCGCCAGGGGGGGATCCATCACATGCGAGTTTGGAGACTTGCTCAACATCGACGAAAGAGTCCTAGATCCGGCCGGCTGGTGGGGCGATTGGTTGGTTCCTCATTGATGCGCCGCGATGGCAATGGCGGCTATGGCGATACCGAGATTGCCCGCGATGGACGCGATATCAACGATACGCTGCGTCAAGGCGCGCTTGTCGAGAATGGGAGGCACGACAATGGTGTCACCCGGAAATATGGGACTGTGCAGAACATCGGAGTACTGGCGGCTGACCACTGAACCATCGGCGCGCAGCAGAAAAAGGCGTCGCTTGTCCGCATCGCGGTCGGGCCCGCCGGCCTGGCGCAGGTAATCGACCACCCGCTTATGGCGGATGAAGACGAAGGCATTGGCGTTGTAGACCTGGCCCTCGACCGTGACGTTGGCCGGAACGTGCGGAACGACAAAGCGGTCGCCATCTTCGAGCGCGATATCGGGGACGGCATCGATGCCGCTGCTGTTGGGGTTGAGGTCAAGAACGATCCGGCCGATGGGCCTGAGGTTGCGCAGCCGGGCGACCGCAGAGCTGGCATCCTCCTGGGAGGCGGCGGCCGCGGTCTGGTCCGACGCGGAGACCGCACGCGCCTTGTTCGCGGCGCTGACCGAGGAGATCTCCGAATCGAGCTCGTCCGCATACTCATTCAGGCGCTGCTGCTCGACGCGCTGGGTGGACTCGCGGGTAAACTCGGAGCCGTAGAGATAGGCATCGGGAGTGAAGCCGCCGGCACGGCGCAGCAGGCTGCGCAGAGTCTCGCCGGGACTGACGCTGTAGACGCCGGCAGAGACGAACTCGCCTTCCAGCCGCACGAAGCGGGTCTGCTGCGTGCTGGGCACGCGTATGTCGGATTTGGAAAAGATGCTGACAACATCGCCGGGCAGCAGCTCATAGTTCTGGGCCGGATCACGGTCCAGCACAATCTTTCCAAGGTTGAACGGAATCAGCGAGGTTGTCAGGTTATCCGAGCCCAGGCGTTCGATCACCGCGTAGCTCCAGTCGATATCGGGTGCGCTGAGTACGACGTCGTTCCTGGCGGTGAAGGGACTGTTGTTCGCCGTAAGCGCCGTGCCCACAGAGTTGCCCCCCGCCGACGCTGTGGCTGCGCCGGTCTGCGCCGTATTCTGGGAACGGGTATCGGCTTCATTACCGTGCACCTGCAGGGAGCCGGGCTGGGCCGGTGTGACCGGCGCCGTCTGTGTGGCCGGTGTGGTTTGATCGGGCAGATAGTCAATCGTGGACTGGCCGAGCTGCTCCCGCTGGCGCCAGTAGTTCCGGGTAATCAGCGACTCCCTATTGGGAATCAGATCCATGATGTGCATGCCCGCGTGCCAGACATAACGGCCGGGGTTGGCTACATTGCCGCGCAGGGTGACCGAATCGTGAAATCGATCGGTGACCGCACCCACGGTGAGGATGTCGCCGTTGCGCAGCGACTCCAAACGGCTCTGCTCGGGAACATCGATAATGCTGCGCTCCCGGTGTTCGTAGACGCGCTGGAGGCGTACCAGCCCCGCAGCGGCGACCGCGGTCTCGCCCCCTGCCATGGCTAATGCTTCGTTGATCGTGGTGTTCCCTTTCAGCTCATAGATGGCCGGCGTATCGACACTGCCTGCAATCGCCACCTGCGGCCCGACGAACGGGATAAAGATTACATCGCCTGTAGCCAGGGGAATATCGTGAGTCTTGTCGCCGCGCAACAGAAGATCGTACAGATCGAAGTGATCGATGGTGAGGCCGCCGCGCTTCACCTGGATATCGCGCAGAGATCCCTGCGGCAGGGCGCCGCCCGAGGCGAAGATGGCATTGGTCAAAGTGCTCAGGGAACTGATGGAGTAGGCTCCCGGACGGCGCGCCTGGCCAAAGACGAAGACCTGAATGGTCCGCAGCGACGCCAGATTGGTGTTCAGCGTGAAGTTGCGATAGATCCGGCCCAGCCGCGCGTTGAGGAAGTTGGTCAGCTCGCTATACGGCAACCCGGCCACCTGCACAGCTCCCAGACCGGGCAGAGAGATGGCGCCGTTGCGGTCGACCACCACCCGCAGCTGCTGGTTGATCTGCCCTGAGAGCTGCAGGTTGATCTGGTCGCCGGGGCCCAGGATGTACCCCGCGCCGACCGGAACATCGGTGACCGGGGCAAACGTGCTGGGAACCTCGGTGAAGAGCGAGGCGCCAAAGATGGGAAGATCGGTCCCGGTCGTGGTTTGCACCAGGTTTTGGAACTGGCTGCGCGGCAGCGGCGGCGCGAGCGTCGGACGCTCTCCCGGGTTGCGCTCATCGCCGTTCCGGCTGCTGTCTTGATTGCGGGTGTTGTTATTGTCGTTGCTACCGTTCCTGGTCTGTCCCGTCGCGGAGTTGTCTTCCGTACTCGGTAATCCGGTCATATCTCCGGCGGGAGCAGTGGAAGTCTGGGGAGCCGCCGCGGAGGGAGCCTGGGACCGAGCCATATTGGCAGTGCCTGAAACCAGCAGCAGAATGAATACGTTCGCCAGTGCGGCGGAGCGCCGAACGGCTTGGAGCTTCTTCCAGTTGACTGAGTTCACGCCTGGCGTATTTCCGTTTCCGGTGGTTGTACGGCTGCGGGCCACCTTCGGTTGTGGTCTGCCGACCGAATCGCTTCGATATCAGTCTACTCGATGAGTTGAACGCGGAGCACCCGGCGGCACAGTGACCAGAAGGACACCTTTCCCGAATGGGTAGCCCAAAACTGATACCGGGCTCCTGCCTGGGACCGCGTTCTAGCCCGCGCTGTCGAACTCGCTCCCCGGAGTTTACAGCCTCCGGGCGGCTCAACCACGAGTCCTGCTACCCGGAATTCATAGTCTAAGCCGGCGGCGCAGATCCGCGGTCACCTCGCGGTGGCACGCCAGGCAGAGGGTGCGCAGATTATCGAGGTCGCATTGACCGCCTCCCTCGGCCACCGGGACGATGTGATCGGCATCCCACAGGGAGCGCCGGGCGTGGACCGTCTTCAGTCCCCAAACTTCCAGGGCCTCCGTCCGGGCCCGTCCGCGGCTGCGCTTGAGCTCGGCATAGATGGTCACGGTGTCCGTGGAACAAAGCGCGCAGATGCCCCGGTCGCGGGCAAATACCTGTTCGCGAAGATAGCCCGGATCGGAGCGAAGGCGCCACTGATGCACGCAGTAGTCGGAGCAGAAGGTGCGGCGCCGGGCAGAGAGGATCTCCAACCGGCACCAGCGGCAGAGCGGCCGTCCGTAGGCGCCGGTCTCCAGGTGGCGGGCGTGCACACGGCCCGCTTCATCCAGGGTGCGGGGAGGAAGCATGCTTCCAGCAGAGTAGAGCTTTCCTCCCGTTGGTGTACAGCAGAACGCGTGGCCGCGCCCGGTCTGCCCATCCCGGTCTCCCCTGTCGTAAGCAGCACCCTGGCTGGTTATGATGAGGACGTGGAGGAAGGACCGATGTCCAGGACCGAATCATTGATGGTCGAGCTGGGAACCGTGGCTCCGGCTTTTGAGCTGATGGATGTCGTGAGCGGCAGGGCAATGGGCCGCGACGACGTCTTTTCGCTCAGCTGGGACGAGAATCTGCCGGACGGCGTCAATTTGTCGACCAAGGGCGGCCCCGCGAAGAAACATGGCCTGCTGGTGATGTTCGTTTGCGTGCATTGCCCCTACGTGAAGCATGTGGAGCAAGAGATTGCGCGGTTGGGACAGGATTATTTTGGCGATAGCGGCGAAGGACCGATCGCGATTGCGGCCATCCAGTCCAACGACATCGAAGCGTATCCGCAGGACGGTCCGGAGGGTATGCGCGAGCAGGCGAATCGCCTGGGCTGGCGCTTTCCCTACCTGCTCGATGACATGCAAGAGGTGGCTCGCTCGTATGGAGCGGCCTGTACCCCGGATTTCTTTTTGTTCGACGCCGCCCTGCGCCTGGTGTACCGCGGTCAATTGGATGACAGCCGTCCGCAACGCGGGGATTTTGGCAATGGCATGCCGGTCACCGGCAGAGATCTACGCGCCGCCATGGATGCGGTTATCGCCGGGAAACGGCCGGCTCCCGAGCAGCGCAGCAGCATCGGTTGCAACATCAAGTGGAAGAGTTGAATGTCTCGGAATAGATAGCGCAAGTCGCGGAGCTGGAGCCGTTCTCCTGCTACTGTGAAGCGACAGAGGGGATGTGCTGTGGATACATCGTGCTGAGGGAGGCAGGCTCCAAGGCCGCGCTTCTGCCGCTGCAAGCAGAATCGGGTCTGATGGCGCCCTCGGCCGGATTTCTGGACGCCGGCTCAGATCGGCATTGACAAGCTTAGAGATCTTTTCGGCTCCGGGTTGGCTCGTGTTGCCCGGACTTCGAGATAGGACGGCATGGACGAGGTTCTCGAAAATTTGAAGGAAGGCGTGCGGCGCTTTCGCGCTGACGTATATCCGCGGCAGGCGGAGGTATTCGCCCAGGCCGCGAGGGAGCCGCAGCGGCCGCACACGCTGTTCATCACCTGTGCCGACTCGCGTGTCGATCCGAATGCGATTACCAGTTCCGGTCCAGGCGAGGTATTCGTCACCCGCAATATCGGCAATATGGTCCCGGCCTATGGCGAGATGCTGGGCGGAGTCAGCGCGGTGATTGAGTTTGCGGTCAGCTCGCTGCGCGTGCAGCATGTCGTAATATGCGGCCACTCCGAGTGTGGGGCGATGAAGGCGCTGCTGGAGCCTGAAACGGTCGCCACAATGCCCACCGTCAAGAGTTGGCTCGCCAATGCCCACGCGGCCTTGCCGGTGGCCGAGACGTTGCATGCGCGCGCTCTGGATCCGGAAATCGGTCACTCAGCCGACACAGAAACACATGCCGGCAACGCCGGCTTACTCGAGCTTCTAACAGAGCAGAATGTACTTTTGCAGTTGCAACATCTCAAGACGCACCCGTCGGTCGCGAAGGCGCTGGCGCTTCAGGAGTTGACGCTTTCGGGCTGGATCTACAACATCGGTACGGGTCAAATCAGCATCGCCGAGGATGGCGAGCGCAGCTTCACCACCGTAGGGCCGTAAGAACGGCCTCTGGTGAAGCTGCACTTCTTAGTATCTGAGCGTGGCGTCTCGGGCAGTCGTATGTGCGCCGAACGGTTTACCGCGAGTGCACGACGCTCTGAGACGCTCATCAGGTCTGCGAGACGCTCCTCAAGTCTGCGAGACGCTCTCAGGTTTGCGTAGAACGCGAACCTGCCGCTACGCCAAAAGTGTGTCCATGAACCGGCCTAGCTCTGAGATGCTGAATCCGAACCGTGTTGCTTGACCAGCTTGTTATAGATACCCAGCAAAAGGAACGGCGCAACCCAGTGGCCGATGTAGATGGCTTCGTCGTTTTTCCCCGCGACTTTGAAAGAGATCGAAGCGGCGATCGAGGCGACGGCGAGCCCAAGGTAGATGCTCGACGGAACCTTGGAGGTGTATTTTTCAATAGCTGCGGTGATCTGATCTTCCTGCGCTTCGCCCGGTGCAACGCGATAGTCGGTCATGTGTTCTCCTCTGCAAAGATGCAGTACATACAAGGATGCGGATTCAAAGCGTAGTGGTATCCGGGCGGGACGCTTTCGTCAGCGGCTTGTAAAGTGAGCCGCGGTTTTTTGATGAGATGCGTGGCCTTGCGCGTTCTTCGACCACGCACCGAAACAATTGACATCGCGCGACGGCACGCATAGCCTAAGGGGCAGTGAGACTCGATCTGCATCATTCCGGGCATCATCCCCACCACGCGCAGGGCGCGTTGGCGGCTGTGCCGGGTGCGGTGAACTAAGCAGGAGCAGCCCTGAGATCGACACCCGGCCCGCTGACGCGCCCTTCGCGAGCGGGTTTTTTAGTGCCCGCCGCAGGCTTGCTGCACGGTCCAGGACCGCCGCCCTCAATGGGGGATGAGTTCTGAAACAGGTGCAGCGGAACACGAGGACCATGACACACCCGCAACAACACACACCCGGAAACAAGAAGGCGGAAGGACAGGATGGGAATCGGAGCGAAGGAAACGACGATCGACTTTGCCAAGGACGGTGGTCTGGTGGCGGGCATCGTGCAGGATGCGGTAAGCGGCGAGGTGCTGATGCTTGGTTTCCTCAATGAGGAGAGCTATCGCAGGACCGCCGAGACGGGCTTTGTTACGTTCTGGTCGCGCACGCGATCCAAGCTTTGGATGAAGGGCGAGAGCAGCGGAAATCGCCTGCGCGTTGTGTCGGCAGCCACGGATTGCGATAACGATGCGCTGCTCTTCCGGGTTAGGGTGGAGGGCGATGGATTGGTTTGCCATGAGGGCACAGTTAGTTGCTTTACAAAGCCGATCGCCGGGATCGCGTCGGCCGATACCGCAGCCGTCACAGTGAAGGAGGCGTTCTAGCGATGGCGGACCCCAAAAAGCTGAAGCTGGGAATTCCTAAAGGCAGCCTGCAGGATGCGACGGTCGCCCTGTTCGAACGCGCCGGCTGGCGGATCTACGCGAGCGGGCGGAGTTACTTCCCCACCATCGACGATACCGAGATCGAGTGCATGCTGGTTCGCGCCCAGGAGATGGCGCGTTATGTGGAACACGGCGCGCTCGATGCCGGGCTGACCGGCAATGACTGGGTGCTGGAGAACCAGTCGGATGTGGAGCGTGTCACCTCGCTGACCTACTCGAAGCAGAGCCGCACCCGGGTGAAATGGGTGCTCGCCGTCCCGGAGGACTCTCCGTTCCAACGGCCCGAAGACCTGGCGGGCAAGACGATCGCCACCGAACTGGTGGAGTACACCAAACGCTACTTCGCGGAGAAGAAGATTCCGGTGAAGGTCGAGTTCAGCTGGGGCGCCACCGAGGTCAAGCCGCCGACGCTTGCCGATGCGATCGTGGAAGTGACCGAGACGGGAAGCTCGTTGCGAGCCAATCGGCTGCGCATCCTGGAGACATTGATGGAGTCGGAGACGCAGTTCATCGCGAACCGGGCCGCGTGGCAGGACGAATGGAAACGCGTCAAGATCGAGACCCTCTCGCTGATGCTGAACGGTGCGATGGATGCCGAGGTGCAGGTGGGCCTGATGCTCAATGTGCGCAAGGCGGATCTGGACAAGGTGCTGGGAGTGTTGCCCGCGCTGAACTCGCCGACGATCTCGCAGTTGCGCGATGAGGATTGGGTGGCGCTGAACACCATCCTCGACCATGCGCTGGTACGCGACGTGATTCCCCGCCTGAAGGCAGCGGGGGGCGCGGGGATTGTCGAGTATCCGTTGAGCAAAGTGGTTCTATAAAGGAAGTTCGCGAGCAGCAATATGAGGATATTGAAGACATTCGGAGAGAACGCCGCGACGGCCGAGGCTGCCATCCGCCGCCTGGAGCAGCGCGGCGCCGTGAACACCGCCCGGGTCGATGGCGCGGTGCGGTCGATACTCAGCGCTGTTCGCGGACGCGGCGACGCGGCGGTGCGCGAGTACGCCGCGCAATTCGATGCATTGGCGGAAGAGCAGCCGCTGCGGGTGAGCCGGGAGGAGATGCGCGCCGCCTGGGAGGCGAGCTCCGAGCCGGTGAAGGCGGCCATGCGCCTGGCCCAGGCCAACATCCGCGCGTTCGCGGAGAAGCAGCTGCCGCGGGCCTGGAGCTTCCGGCCGGCGGAGGGCATGGAAGTCGGACAGATTGTGCGGCCTCTGGATTCGGTAGGCTGCTACGTCCCGGGAGGCCGCTATCCGCTGCCCTCCACGCTGCTGATGACCGTAACGCCGGCGCAGGTGGCGGGCGTGGAGCGCATCGTTGTGTGCTCGCCCAAGCCCGCGCGGGAGACCATGGCCGCGGCCTACCTGGTGGGGGCGACCGAGTTCTACCGCATCGGGGGAGCGCAGGCCATCGCGGCCATGGCCTACGGCACCGAAACCCTCGCCGCCGTGGACAAGATCGCCGGGCCCGGAAACCTGTACGTGACCGCGGCCAAGATCGCGGTATCGCAGGAGGTGGGCGTCGATATGCCCGCCGGTCCCACCGAGATCGTCGTCACCAGCGAGAGCGGCGACTCCACAGGCATCGCCGCGGACCTGGTGGCCCAGGCCGAGCACGATCCGGAGGCGCTCGCGGTTCTGATCACCAGCAAGGCGGATCTGGCGGAAGAGGTCGCGCTCGAGGTGAAGCGGCTGTCGGAGCACAACCCGATCGCCCGCCAGTCGCTGGGCGCGCAGGGCTATGCCTTCATAACCGCGACGGTAGACGAAGCGCGCCACCTGACCAACCGGTTGGCGCCTGAGCACCTGACCGTCGACGCCGGCGCGGATCTGCGCTGGGTTCGCCATGCAGGATCAATTTTTGTGGGACACCACACACCCCAGTCCATGGGAGACTACGTCAGCGGACCGAACCACGTTCTACCCACAGGCCGCAACGGCCGTATCCGCGGCGGGCTGAGCGTGCTCGATTTTGTGAAGATCATTACAGTGCAGCAGTACACCCTGGATGCGCTGCGCGAGGCCGGCCCTCACACCATTGCACTGGCTGAGGCCGAGGGCCTGCTGGGGCACGCCGAAAGCGTGCGCGTGCGAATGCGATAGACAGATTGCGGCAGAGAGAATGCGTTAGGAATGAAGCCAGGCAGAACCAATGAAAGTTAGATTATGAGCGCCCTTACAGAAGCCGATCGCATAACCAGAGACTCCCAACCGCCGCCGGGAAGTGCGCTGGTGCTTCCGCAGGCGCGCCCTGCGGTGTTGGCGATGCCGGAGTACCATCCTCCGCTGGCCGGCCGCGATGCCCTTCGGCTGGACTTCAATGAGAACACCTTTGCGCCCTCCCCTGCCATACGGAGCACGCTGCAGCAGCTCACCGCGGAAGGTCTGACCATCTATCCGGAGCGCGAGCCGGTGGAGCGAGTGGTGGCGCAGCACTTCAGGCTGGACAGCAGGCAGGTGTTGCTGACCAACGGCGTGGATGAAGCCATCCATCTGATGGCCTGCGCGTTCCTGGACGAGGGCGACGAAGCGGTAATCTGCACGCCTACGTTCTTCATGTACGAAGTTTCGATCGGCATGATGACCTCGCACCTGACGCGGGTGCAGACCGGCCCTTCGCTCGAGTTCCCCTTCGACCGTTTCATGGCGGCGATTACACCGCGCACGAAGCTGATCATCGTGGCGTCGCCGAACAATCCGACCGGCGCGACGGTCAGCCGCGAGCACCTGCTGACCATCGCCCGGACCGCTCCCCAGGCCGTGCTGCTGGTGGATGAGGCGTACTTCCACTTTCATGGCGAAACCACGCTGCCGGACATCGGCACTATGCCCAACCTCATGGTCGCGCGCACCTTCTCCAAGGCCTACGGTCTGGCCAGCCTGCGCATTGGAATGGTGGCGGGAGATGCGCGGCTGATCGGCTAC
>CAXUIM010000001.1:21182-38137 GCA_964250885.1 uncultured Acidobacteriaceae bacterium
TCTGGCCAGCCTGCGCATTGGAATGGTGGCGGGAGATGCGCGGCTGATCGGCTACCTGCGCAAGGTGAGCTCGCCGTACAACGTGAATGGCGTAGCGTTGGCCGTGCTGCCGGCGGCGCTCGCCGATGAGGATTATCTCGGGTGGTACGTCGCCCAGGTGCACGCCGGCCGGGAGCGGATGTTTGCCGCGCTGGCCGAGCAGGGCGTGCGCACCTGGCCCAGTGCGGCTAATTTTGTGCTGATGGATATCGGCGCCCGCCACAAGGAGTTCTGCGCCGTGATGCGCCGGCGCGGCGTCCTGCTGCGCGATCGCTCGGCCGATCCCGGCTGCGATGGATGTGTGCGCATTACCATCGGGGTGGAAGAACACGTCAGCCGCGGAATCGCCGCCCTGCGCGCCACCGTGGAGGAGATGGGATGGACCTCCGCCGAGAGCGTACTCGCGCAGCATGCGAGTGAAGGAGAGCGCGAGTATGAGTGATCTTTTCGAAGAGCTCGGAGCGGCCGAGCCGGCGACCGGACCGCAGAGGGTCGGCATCGTCGAACGCAGCACCACGGAGACGAAGATTTCGCTGCGGCTGAATCTGGATGGCCAGGGCAGCTATACGGTCTCAACGGGAATCCGCTTCTTCGATCACATGCTGGAGCTGTTCACGCGTCACGGCGGCTTCGACCTGCAGCTGAAGTGCGTGGGCGACCTCGACGTGGACCAGCATCACACCGTGGAAGACGTCGGCATCGCGCTCGGCGAAGCCTTCGCCGAAGCGCTGGGCGATAAGAAGGGCATCTTGCGGGCCGGCTACTTCGTGATGCCCATGGATGAGACCCTGGCCGTCTGCGCGGTCGATCTCTCCGGCCGCGTGGCGTATGTGGTCGACGACCAGGTCACGGCGCCCGTGGTCGGCGATCTGCAAAGCGAACTGGTCACCGACTTCTTCGACGGCTTCGCGCGCGGGGCGAAAGCCAATGTGCATGTGAAGACGATGTACGGGCGCAGCAATCACCACAAGATTGAGGCCATCTTCAAAGCTTTCGCCCGGGCCCTGCGAGGAGCCTGCTCGCGGGATGAGCGGATGCGGGAGCTGCTGCCCAGCACCAAGGGACTTCTCTAACGATGCTCGCCGTCATCGACTACAAGGCGGGCAATCTCACCAGCGTGGTGAAGGCGCTGCGCTTCCTCGGCGCCGAAGACGTTCGGGTGACGCAGGAGGTCTTGGATGTACGGCAAGCCGAGAAAATCGTTCTGCCCGGAGTAGGGCATTTTCGCTCCACACAACTGCTGACGGATCTTGGACTGACGCCGGCTATACGTGAGGCGGTAGCCAAAGGCACACCGTTCCTGGGCATCTGCGTGGGTCTGCAGTGGCTGTATGAGGGGTCCACCGAAGCTATGGGTGTGGCCGGCCTGGGACACTTCCCCGGTCGCTGCGAGCACTTCCCTGCCCGGGTTGAAGGACCTGAGGGTGTGCAGGCTTTGAAGTCCCCGCATGTGGGTTGGAACTCGCTCGAGCAGGTCCGGGGCGACTCGCGGCTGCTGCGCGGCGTCGCGCCCGGCAGCTTCGTCTATTACACCCACTCCTGGCGCGCGCCGGTCTCCCCCGACACGGCAGCCGCGACTCTCTATGGCGGCGCGTTCACCAGCGTGGTGGAACGGGAGAATGTCATGGGAGTGCAGTTTCATCCTGAAAAGTCGGCCGAGACCGGGCTGCGCGTGCTGCAGAACTTTCTCACGCTGTAGCATTACATCTGATGGCTTTAGACCTAGAACTAAGCCATAGCCCCCGCGACGGCCCCAAGGAGACCAGCCATGAGCACAGCGATATCGACTGCACCCGACGTACAGGACCACGCACCTCTACCGCAGAGCGTGGTCGAGAACGTCAAACTGGACCTGATCAACAACTGGACCGGGATGGAGGAGCTGCCGTTCGAGCTGATGGCCGAGCGGGTGCTGCAGATCGAGTCGGAAGGGCAATCCGGCCCGCTGACCGTCCGCTTCGGCAAGCCGGTGTATCTCGAGGGCAAAGGCTGGGCCTGCGTGTTCAAGATGAGCGCCCTGGGACGCGAACACGTCTCGCCGGCCCGTGGACTGGACTCGCTGCATGCCCTGCAGTCGGCCATCGAGATGGTGGGCAAACAGCTCGCCGGGATGGGCCGGCACCACCGTATTACGTTTCAGGGCAGTCCAGAGCTGGGCTTTTCAGCTGCGGGACAGGCGGAAGCTCCCAAGGCCGCGGGGTGCCCGGTGATGGGCGGAGCGATGAGCCTGTAAGAGGCCAGACGCATACAAATGCTGACCAAACGAATCATCGCGTGCCTGGACGTTCGCGGCGGGCGCGTCGTCAAGGGTGTGCAATTCGCCGACATCGTCGACGCCGGCGACCCGGCGGAGTTAGCCCAACGGCATGCGGCGGCCGGGGCCGATGAGATTGTGCTGCTGGACATTACGGCCACGCACGAGGGCCGGGGGACGCTGCTCGATACGGTCAAGCGCACGGCCGAGACGCTGTTCGTGCCGTTCACTGTCGGCGGGGGCATCCGGTCGGCCGAGGACGCTGCGGCGGTCTTCGATGCCGGCGCGGATAAGGTGAGCCTCAACTCCGCCGCGCTGGCCCGGCCGGAGCTGATCGGTGAGATCGGGTCGAGCTTCGGAGCGCAGGCGGTCATCGTAGCCATCGATGCCCGCAGAGGCACGGCTCACAGAGACACCGCCCGCGCAGACGACGCTTCGGTCGAACAGGCCGAGGTTTACGTCTCCGGCGGGCGCATGCCTACCGGACGGCGCGTGGTGGAGTGGGCGCGTGAGGCGGAGCAGCGCGGCGCGGGCGAGATCCTGCTGACCTCGATGGACGCCGACGGCACACGCCACGGCTTCGACTGCGAACTGACACGGCGGGTGAGCGAGGCAGTGCAGATTCCCGTGATTGCCTCCGGAGGTGCGGGCTGCGCGGCTCACTTTGCCGAGGTCTTCCAGCGCGGCCGGGCGGATGCGGCGCTGGCAGCCAGCATCTTTCATTTCGGCATCACCGATTCACGCGCATTGAAGGCAGAGGTTGCGGCGGCGGGTGTGCCGATGCGATTGCCCTGCTGATGCCACTCCCGCGCGTCAAAGACACGGCCAGCCATGGCGACAACTGCCGCAACGTCAATCGATGCCTCAAGTAGGTTTTGCGAAAGCCGCTTAGTGACAATAGAGGGACAATTCTCAAAGACACTCGCAATGAATAGCACAGAGTTACTGCCATTCGGCTTTGGCTCCTGGCGCCCAATCAATCTTTCAACGGAGAAGGCTCTATTGGCGTTGCAACCGCATCCGAGGCGAATTTTCGGCGTGCACTGATTTTGAACTCTCATGGAGTGAGTGTCCCAAAGAGCAAGCCCAGAAGTTGGAGACATGGCTAATCGCAAATCACGAAAATTTATGGGGCGCGCTTCCACCGTGGAACAAACACGATAGAGATCCGGTCGAACATAGCTAATTACGGCCGCAATAGACTGGAATCATGCTGATTCCTTCGATTGATCTGATGGCGGGCCGCATCGTGCAGCTCGTGCAGGGAGAGACGCTCAAGCTGGCGTTCGATGATTTCGAATACTGGATCGAGCGGTTTGCCCGCTACCCGGTTGTGCAGCTGATCGATCTCGACGCAGCCCTGCGCCAGGGAGAGAACCGGGAGCTGATCGAGATGCTCTGCAAGCGGCTGCCGTGTCAGGTGGGGGGCGGCCTGCGATCCCCGGACGAGGGGAAGCGACTGCTGGATGCCGGCGCCAAACGGGTGATCTATGGGTCCAGTCTCTTCGCAGAGAACGGCGTGAACAAGACGTTCGCGTCGCAGTTGCAGCAGAGCCTGGGCGAGGACTCCCTGTGTTTCGCCGTGGATACGAAGAACGGGCGAGTCGCTGTCCGAGGGTGGAAGGACTCGGTGGACCTAACGCCGGAGGAAGCCATCACCTGGCTGGAAGAGTATTGTTCGGCTTTTCTGTACACCCACGTCGATACCGAAGGGACCATGCAGGGATTTCCGCTGGACGTGGCGGCCGTGCTGCGCTCCACGACGGCGCGCCAGTTGATTGTGGCCGGGGGGATCAAGGAGCAAGCAGAAATCGATGCGCTCGACGCCATGGGAGTGGATGCGGTCGCCGGGATGGCCGTGTACTCGGGTGCGATGGAAGCCTGAAGTTTTCACACTTGTCGCGACCACCAACAGTTTGCTCTGCCGAAATTATCGGGCCGGAGGACCAGGCCCCAGTGATGAGGCCGCGCCAGCGCCGTACCGGTCGGGGCCAGGCCAGAGTGATGGCGACCTTTGCTGGGGAGCTTCGCTGGTTCCGGACCACGATTCCCCGTAGCAGTTCCTGATGACTGTCAGCTTGCCTTGGCCTTGGGCGAATCCCGCGTCACCATGCGATGGGACACATAGTTGTAAGGTGGAACGGTTTGGCCGTGGATGACTGAGAGTGCGAGATGAATCAGATTCGCTCCATAGAGGTGCGATTCATGTGAAACCGATCCGATCATGCTTGAACTTGGCTTTGCGATCTCTCCAGCAACCTCCTCGATGCAATCCTGACCCACGATGGCAACATGAGGTTCCCTTTTCAACTCACGAGCGGCATCCAGCGCTCCCAGCGCACTGCTGTCCGTCGCTGCCGCGATCAGAATGCGTTTATTTCTCGCATGCCGCTGCAGGAAATCGAAGATAGCTTTGCGACTGCGTTCGCGCTTGCCTCTCCCATCAATCCGAACAAAGCTTTCTTCCGGTATGTCCGGTATAGTTTTGCGGACGCCTTCGAACGCTCCGGTAATACGGCTCTGCACAAGTTGTCCTGCTTCGGGCAGGTCAAGACCGATGATCCAGTCCACCTTGCCGCCCCAGTGGCTCGTGGCATGCGCCGCCAGCAACTCCCCAGCTTCCATTCCGACCCGATAGTTGTCGACGCCGAAGTAGGTTGCGTGTGGGTGCGGAATGTCGATGGCGATCAAAGGAATGTTGGCCGCCGCGATGCAATCCCCCACAACTGGGGCGACCACCTGTTCGACCTGAAACTCAATCACGAGATCGACTGCGCGCCGAACAAACTCCTCCGCATTCCGAACGGCCGTTGCGCCGTCGTACTGGTTATCCAAGATGACAAGGTCCACTCCCGCCGCCGACGCGGCATCCTGGATGCTTTGGGTTACCGCATTAGAAAAGGGCTCCTCTTCGCTTTGACTTCCAAAGCCGAAGAGCAGCTTTTTCGGCTTCGTCATATGACGGTAGTAGCCGTCTGGCAGCTGTGCCACATAGCCGCGATGCACCAGCGTCTTCAGGATGCGGTAAACAGTCGTTTTGGAAATCCGGGTTTGCTTGTAAAGCTTTTCGAGCGTAGTCGGCTGGTTGTCCGATTGCAACAACTCCAATATGTCAAGCGCCTTTGAAAGCACTGGAATAAGGTAGGTCGGCTTGTTTGTGCGTCGCAAGGCTGGGGAGCTCCTCTGCAGAACAGCAATCCAAGTATGCAGCAAACCCACCCCGAAGCCAAGATCGAAGAAACCCAGCTTACAACTGAGTTGGTTCACCGGGAACGGCAATACCGCCGGCTAACTTCAGCGTTCAGGCGCCGCTGGCCAGAGCTTCCTGGTCGTGCCGGCATGCTCCTGATCCGGCCCGTCGAAGAAAGTTGAATGTAACGACCAGAGGTTTTTCTGCGCGGCCAGGAGCCCGGCCACGAGCAAGAGTTTCGGTGACCTCAGGAAAACTGTATCGCCTTGCAGAAAGACCTCTCGCCCCAATACGGCGGCCAGTGTATCTATGCACCCCCGCCGGCACGGCCACGGTGATTCTGAAAGGTGTGCCAGGAAGCACGGATACCAGTGGGGCAATGCAGTACGACAATCCGGCGGCCCTTCTATCCTGCTCCCCAGGGAGGAAGGGTCGAAGGCTGCTCCCACGATGGAGCGCCCGTGGCTTCCAGTTGCCGTGCGTAGATCTTGTCCCCGGTGGATACATAGAGCGTATGGAATCCTTCACCGCCAAAGCAGAGGCTCACCGCCCCGGCATGATCTGGAAGAGGTAGGATCGCAGCTACCCGTCCATTGCGGTCAAATATCTGCACGCCTATCCGGGTCGCAACATAGGCCAACCCACTCTTATCCATCCAGACGCTGCCCGCCTCACTGTTGTCAGCCCAAGCGGGAACATAAAAGTCGTAGAACGGCTCCCCGGCATCGAGCGTGCCGTCTCCTTTTACGCGATAGCTGTATCCGTATCGCGAGTCAGATTGGGTAACAAACATCCATAGTCCGTCAGGAGAGAGGGCAAGGCCACTCGGCTCCTTGAGACCGGATTCGAGTAGTACCTTTGTGCCGTTCTGGTGTACCAGCCATATCGAGCCATTCATATCCCGAGATGTAGCGTAGAGATCGCCGTTCTGCCTGACCAATATAGCCTCGGTCCGGAGATCGGTCGCCATCACGCGGGATTTCGCTTCTCCAGTCGAGGCCACTGTAATGACGCGCTTTGCGTTATCCGCCTCGTAAACATGCCCGCTTGCGTCAAAGGTTAGCGGGCCGCCGCCCACGGCAGCTTGGCCCCCACAGTGACTGACTCCTCCGGAGCCCAGGGTCTGTATCGGTCTTCTTCCTTTGCTGGTCCCATAGAAGATCTTTCCCTGCGCATCAGGGGCAATGTATGGATTGATAGGACAATTCGCTGCTACGACCTGCCAATCCACGGTCGGCTTGAGAATGGATCGCAAGACAGGATTCTCCGACACACCGGCATGCACTGGAGCGGGCCAACCACTCCAGAGCCATACCATGGCCTGCGGAAAAACCGCAGCCGCCTGATTTCCATTGTGTGTTCCCGTGCCCCAGACGTGTTGAACTTCATATCCCGCAAATGACAGCGCGCGCTGCATGGTCTGGTTCGACATCCACCAATCTCCCATTTCGGGGCCGCCGCCCCATTCATCGTGCGCGCCATCCTGCATAGACACCCGGACCGGCTTCGGCTCTGTCTTGCGAACCAACACCGGATACTGGTCTCCGCCGCGCATACCCACGTAGGTGCCGATCGCGCTAAAAACTCTCCGAAACTGGTCCGGACGCTCCCAAGCCACCGTGAAGGCTCCAATCCCGCCAGTGCTTCCTCCTCCAATAGCGCGATCGTTCGGATTCGCGGAAATAACTATCTTTCGGCCATCCTGAGTCATATGGCTTTCCACCGCCGGTATGATGTCGACGATGATGAACTGCGCCAACCTGTCGCTAAGACTGTCGAATTCGAAGCTCCGGTCGTAGCGAGGGTTTACGGAGCCATCCACCGAGTTCGTAACTCCGGCGGATATGCCAATTGCGATGGTTGCAGGCATCTCATGCTTTGCGATCAAGTTGTCGAAGACCGTTGCTACGTTGAAACCAAGGCCGTCAAGTCCCACATACAGGCACGCAGGCTTATCTGGCTTATACTCCGCGGGTACATATACTGTTACCGTTCGGCCTGTTCCCGCGAAGATCTTCGAACTTGTCATATCGAAGCGAAAAACCTCGCCTTTCGGAACGGACATCGAAGGCAAAGAATCTGCAGTGAGGGAATAAGCATCCGAGACCGGTGGCTCCTGCGGCTCAAATGGGGATGCGTTTTGAGCCAGTGCTAACGAAGCTACTGTGATCGCACCAATGGTCGCGGTAACCGTCCACGCTCTTCCGATCATCGTCCGGGACCTCCGCTCAATTCACTATGCTCCGTTCAACTTACATCTGCGCTGCTATGGCCGTGTAGGAGAACTCTACCGCCGCACAGAAACATCGTCAAAAAGGGGACATCATTTGACTCCGTGGATTGCTCAATGCATCGATTCCGGTTGCTGAAGTACGAGATGGCAGAAGATTGATCACCACCAGTGGTGTTGCCGACTAGATTTGCACCGGACCCAGCAAGCCGAAGGCAAGAGCGGCGAATCCGCGTTCTAAGATTCGCCGCCTTGATACTCAGCTCATTGCCGCGATACTCAACTCATTGCCGCAGGCCGAAGGGCAGCTTTGCGCGGAGACCTTATTTTCCTATTGACACGCCATTAAAACCTGAGTAACGGTCGAAAGCTGCTTGTGCTGAACAAGCGTGAGCGGGCACAGACCGTGTTACTACCGAAAAGTTATCAGGACGCCACCGTCACGCTCGTCGCGCCCTCTACGAAAGATGGCCCTCCCGCGAGCGAGACCATCTCCGATCGAACTCTCACTCTGCAGCCGCTTGAAGTCGCCGCGGTGGCATGTCGTTGAACAGCGGAAGAGCCAAGTCCTTACGCATGCTTTGCGCTTTCAGCGGACTCGGACAAAATCTTTTTTTTTGCTTGTCGATTAGATCGTAAGAGCCATGGAGCACACGCTTGTCATAAGAGGCATTGACGACCGGGTCTTCGCTCCCGGCTGGACCTTGCAGAGGCTTTGACGCACTCGGACTTGCAATCGCCAAATTGTATGTGGTGTTGCGTCAGTTCGATCTTCGCCGAACCAGCGAGATCGAGATTGGCATGGCAGTCGGCGCGGACCTCTGGGCAGTGCTGCGATTCGATCGGTGCGCTGTGTTCGTTTCCTCGAGAGACATCGCAAAGAGAATACAACCCCGGGGCGGGCGCTCTAAGATCTCGCCGCTTCAGTTTCTGCTCGATCAAGTCCGGCCGAGGACAGATTCCAGAAGTTCTTGCTTTCCAGAATCTCTACCAACCTGGCAAGAAACCCGTTTGTCTGCTGTCCATCCAATACCCTATGGTCGACCGTAAGAGTTACATACATCATGGGGCGGACACGGAAAAGTTCGCGGCCTCCTGTTTCACAAACGACGACTCGCCTTTGGAGCTTCCCCGTGCCCAGAATGGCGGCCTGTCCATGCGGAAGAACGATGGGAGCCGCCATTAAGCTGCCGCTCACACCATGATTTGACAAAGTAAACGTGCCCCCTGCCATATCGGCGTGGGTCAGCTTGCCGGCACGGGCTTTCAGCGTTAGTTCCCGGAGCCGGTTGGACAAGCTGGGCAGGTCCATCTTCTCAGCGTCGCGCAGGACGGGAACCACCAGGCCGCCGGAGTCGATGGCGGCGCCGACGCCGAAGTTGATAGGGTCAAAGATCTCGATGTAATCGTCGTGCCAGCGGCTGTTCACTTCAGGAAATTGACGGATGGCCTGGACCGCGGCGTGAACGATATATGCGGTGATGCTGGCTACAGGCTCGCCGGCTGACTTGCAGCGCTCGCGGTCCGCCACAACGTGGAAGAGATCGGCCTCAAAGACAGCGGTGACGTGGGGCGCGGTTTGCACGCTGCGCGCCATGTGGGTGGCAATGCTGCGGCGCATTGTGGTGTGGGGAATCCTACGCCCGGGGCGCGTGCTCGCGGCCAGCGGTGACGCGGCGACTGGCTTGGTCCGTGGCTCCGCGATGGCGGCGGAGAGATGGGCCGCAATGTCGTTGGGAGTGATGCGGCCGCCGCGTGTAACCTTGGCGACCTGCCTGGGATCGAGCCCCAACTCAGCCAGGAGGCGACGAACGACGGGAGAGAAGGTGGTCTCCTGTTCCGCATCCGGCGCTGGATTGACCGGCTGTAACACCGACTTCGCGGCGGACGCAGGCCGCGGCACGGTAGCGGCCGTCGCGGGCGGCTCGTCTGTCGCAATTCCGGCCGCATCAGTTTCGATCGTGCCGAGCAAATCACCCGGAGCGACCCCATCGCCGACCTGACGGCTTTGCGTGCGCAGAGTGCCGGAACCCGGCGAGGGAATCTCGAGCGTGACCTTGTCGGTGCTGATCTCCAGCACGGGCTCGTGCTCGTTGACGGGGTCTCCGGGCCGCTTGAGCCACGCGGCGATCGCCGCTTCAGTCCCTTCCTGTTCCTCGGGCATGTGGATTTCGACTATAGACACGATGCTCTCCTTCTGTGAGCGATCCTGAGAGTTTCGCCGGCACGGTACGCTTGCATCAAAATGCCAGCGTCGCGTTGATTTGCCGGCTGATGGAGTCGGGGGTCGGGAGGATGGTCTCCATCAACGTAACGTTGTACGGAAGTGGGATATCAGGGACGGCGAGCCGTTCGACGGGAGCGTCCAGGTGGAGAAAGGCTTCGCGGCTGACCACCGCTGCGATCTCTGCGCCGAAACCTGCCGACAACGTATCCTCATGCACGATGACGCAGCGATGGGTACGCCGCACGGAGGCGAGGACCGCCTCGCGGTCCCATGGCGCGATGGTGCGGAGGTCGAGGATGTCGGCCGAAGCCCCGCAAGCCGCAGCTGCCTGCAGGCATCGCTCCACCATGGCGCCCCAGGTGACGAGTGTAATGTCCTCTCCGGCTTGCACGGTGCGGGCAACGCCAAGGGGCAGAACGAAACGATCCCCGGGGTAGGGACGGCGGCCCCAGGAAGAATCGAGCTGAGCGCGATGCTCGAAGAAGATACTGGGATTTTCACTGCGCATGGCCGTGCGCAGCAGGCCGGTTGCGTCTTCCGCGTTCGAAGGGTAGAGGACCTGCCAACCGATGCTGTGGGCAAAAGCGACCTCGTTCGAAACGCTGTGCCACGGGTCACCACATTTGGACCCGAAGCCGCCCGGCATGCGGACAACGATCGGTGCGTTGAAGCGGTTTGCCGTGCGCCAGCGGATGGTTCCGCAGTCGTTGAGCTGCTCGGCGCCGGGGTCGGCGTACTTGCGGAACTGGATCTCGGTGACAGGGCGTAGACCTGCGTGGGCCATTCCGATCGCGCTGCCGATTATGCCTTCTTCGGAGAGGCTGGTATCGAAGACGCGGCTCTCGCCAAATACAGCCTGCAGGCCCATGGTCGCGGCGTGGACGCCGCCTTTGAGGCCGACATCCTCGCCAAAAATGAGGACTTTGGGGTTGGCCTTGAGCTCGCTCTCGAGGGTTCTCCGGATCGCGGTGAGCATGTTGACGCGGGCGGGCTCCGGCGGGTCCGGCGTTGTGCTTTCGACCTCTGGCTCGTCTTCCGCAAAGAGGTGACGGACGATGGCCTCGGTGGAGGCTTCCGGCTCCGGGCTGGCGAGTGCTTCGGCCAGCCCTTCGGTGACCAGACGCCCGGCTTCGGCTTCCATCGCGGTCCACTGTGCTTCGGAGAGGATGTGTGGAACGAGGAAGCGGCGCAGGTGCGGAAGCGGGTCCTTCGAACGTTCTTCTTCAACGAATGCATCCGACTTGTAGGCTTGCGTATCCTGGCCGGAGTGGCCGCTGAGGCGAGGCATGATCAGGCGCAGCAGAACCACACCCCGGCCAGAGCGAACATGCGCGACGGCCTGGTGAATGGAGGTGGCCGTCTCCAGCGGATCGATCGTGTCGGCGTGCAAAATCGTCAGATCGCCGAAGGAGGCGAGATTCGCAGCGATGTCTCCGCCGGGAGTTTGCACGGTGGAGGGAACGCTGAGGCCGTAGCCATTGTCTTCGATAAAAAAGAGCATGGGCAGCTTGCGGGTAGTGGCGATATTGAGCGCGGCCCAGAAGCCGTTGGTCGCGACCGATCCGTCGCCGCCGAGCACAACAGCGATTGATCCGCGGTAGCTTTCATCCCCGAGTGTTTCCGCGTGGTAGCGAATCGCGTGTGCCCAGCCGGCCGTTGTTGTGTACTGGGTGCCGACTCCGCCGGCCATCGGCAGCACAGTGCAGCCCGCGGAGTTGGGCATGTTGAAGACGACGCCGATGTCGCGTCCGTCACAGAGGCCACCGGCCTTGCCCATGCCGCTCTTCAACGCATCGGTGATGGAAAGTCCCAGGGTAAGCAGCAGAGGCCGGGAGCGGTAGTAGCCGCTGGCGGCGTCGTGAGTGCCGGCGAGCAACATTCCCAGCAGAATCTGGCCGAGTTCATGACCGCGTGCACTGAACTGGTAGAGAATTTTCTTCTCAGGAAGAAGTTGGGTCTCCTCCAGATGATCGAGTGCGCGAGACAGGAGAAAGGTCCGGACCACGCGATGCCAATCGATCGACAGGGTGGAAGCGAGGGACTCGCGGGGCAGCCTGCTGGCGATCTCGAGATTGGGTTGTTCTTGCTTTGCTGCTGCGGTCCCCGCCATATGTGCTTCTCCTACGCTGCTGCATTGCATGCGCTGCTGAGCTGCATGAGAGGTTCGGTTGAAAAGCTGCTGCTTACGCCGGTCCGGTGTCCTGGCTTGATCTCTTTACGGCAAAGAGAGGATCGAAGCCGCTGATGCGGCCGAAGCGGCGACGGTTCGGCTCCGGCGCGATGAGCGGCGCCACCGGACGCATGGAAGCAAGGCTGCGGCGCGCCAGGTCCTGGTAGACCGCGGTACCGGTTGACTTCCACGCGATCTCCTGCTCGGTGACCTGGCGAAGGATTCTTCCCGGAACGCCGGCGAAGAGCGAACGCGGGGGAATCTTCACGTCCGCCTTGACGAAGGCGAGCGCGGCGACGATGGATTGCTCGCCCACTTCCGCGTTGTCCATCACCACGGCGTTCATGCCGATCAAGGCGTCACGGCCAATGTGGCAGCCGTGGAGAATGGCCCCGTGGCCGACATGGCCATCGGCCTCGACCACGGTGTCGCTCTCCGGGAAGCCATGCATAACGCAGGTGTCCTGAAGATTGCTGCCGCTGTGTAAGACAAGGCGCCCGAAGTCGCCGCGCAGCACGGCTTGAGCGCCGATGTAACATCCCGGACCGACGATCACGTCTCCTATGAGCACAGCCGTGGGATGGACAAAGGCGGCCGGGTCGACGACCGGCACCATGCCTTCAAACTCGTATACATTCGCCATTCCTTTGCGCTCCAATAGGTTGTTCTAAATGCGTTCCAGAATGAGCGCAAGGGCCTGACCCACGCCGATGCACATGGTGCACAGAGCGTAACGGCCGCTGCCGGCTTCCAGCTGATTGAGTGCGGTCGCGACCAGCCGCGCACCGGAGGCGCCGAGGGGATGGCCCAGCGCGATGGCGCCCCCGTTCGGGTTCAGGCGCGAGTCGTCGTCCGCGAGTGAGAGCGCTCTGGTGACGGCCAGGGCCTGCGCGGCGAAGGCCTCGTTGAGCTCGATGGTATCCATCTGCGCGAGTGTCAGGCCGGCACGCTCGAGCACCTTGGGCACAGCGAGCGCAGGAGCGTACCCCATGATGCGCGGAGCAATGCCGGCCGCGGCGGCGGCAACGACGCGGGCACGCGGCTGCAGCCCATGGCTCCTGAGACCGGTGTCGGAGGCGAGCAGGACCGCACTCGCTCCATCGTTCAGCGTGGAAGAATTGCCAGCCGTAACCGTTCCGCCCGGTCTCACGACCGGTTTCAGCTCAGCGAGCGCGGCGGCGCTTGTCTCCGGCCGGGGCTGCTCGTCCACGCTCACGGCGAGCGGGTCGCCTTTCTTCTGCGGCGCCATCACAGGCGTGAGTTGTGATGCGAAGAAGCCGCGAGCGTCGGCCGCGGCCCAGCGTTTCTGGCTGCGCTCGGCGAAGCGATCCTGATCTTCGCGCGAGATATGAAACTGCTCCGCGACGTTCTCGCCGGTCTCGGGCATGGAATCGGTTCCGAACTGCGACTTGAAGGCAGGGTTGACGAAGCGCCAACCGAGCGTTGTGTCTTCGATCTTTGGGTTGCGCGAGAAAGCAGATTCGGCCTTGGGTATGACAAAAGGAGCACGCGACATGCTCTCGACTCCGCCCGCGATGAGCAAATCGCCTTCGCCCGCTTTGATGGCCCGGGCCGCCATGGCGACAGCGTCGAGCGAAGAGCCGCAGAGACGGTTGATCGTGGAGGCGGGAACCTCAACCGGCAGGCCGGCCAGCAGCGCCGTAATGCGCGCGACGTTGCGGTTGTCCTCGCCGGCCTGGTTCGCACAGCCGTAGAGCAGATCATCCACGCGCGACCAATCCACGCCCGGGTTGCGGTGCACAAGCGCGCGGATCGGGATGGCGGCCAGGTCATCCGCGCGAACCGTGGCGAGCGCACCGCCATAGCGGCCGAACGGAGTGCGGATGGCGTCGCAGATGTAGGCGGTGTTCATGAGAAAAGGAGCTCCTGAGCAACGTTTGTGGGCGTGAACCGAGCAGGCATCGCGCGGCGATCCATTACACGGGCGGCCCTGCCCTCGCAACGCAGGAGTGTCCCAGGAGGCCTTGAGTGGACGCGCACGGAATACCGTCTGCGGCTTTGACAGATTCGGAGGGCGCGGCAGCCTGCGCCGCGGCGCGGCTCGTCCATGGCGGCGTGGGCCTCCGGCTTGAGTTCAACCACGATCGCCATTGCATCGAGATGCATTCACGGCTGACTTCGGTGAGGACCAGTTCGCCCTCCACTACATCCGGTAGCAGATCGCCGGTAGTGGGTTCAATGAGCTCAGGGAGGAAATGATCCTCGCCGAGCACGGGGCCATCCTTGGTCTCTATGCACTCGGACGCAACGCCCGGACTCATGACCTCGGAACACCATAGCTATCCAGGGCATCAGACCAGCGCGTCCGTCGAGCTCGCATCGCATGGCATTGGTCCATGGCTCGGCACCGAGACGGCGTGACCCTGATCACGTCTGGTTATTGGATCACGTCTGGTTTGAGATTGGCCAGTTCAGTAGACTCCGCGAAGGGACGGAAGACGACACTGATACCGTACCACAACGCACCCGCATTCCAGGCACTGCTCCATGAACGGGGCAGGATGGCTCTAGGATAACGGTCATGGAAGAAGCTTTCGACCAGGGTGCCTTGGAGCCGCCGGCGGCTGCAAGCAGCCCACAAAAAGCGGTCCAGCTCACGGCCCTCGTATTCGGTGTCATAGCGTATCAACTGAATGCGTCCATGGTGGCCCCGGCCGTGCCGGAGATGGCTCGCAGGCTCGGCTCAACTCCCGGACAGGTTGCCCTCTCACAGACTCTGTTCTTCCTGGCGGGCGGCATCAGCGGTGTCGTTCTGGCCCGGTACAGCGATCATGCCGGAAGACGCAAGGTCCTTCTCATCTCCCTCATCACCATGTGCCTGGGTACGGTTGTGGCTATGCTGGCTCCCGACCTGCTCACGCTCATGGCCGGCCGGCTGCTGCAGGGGGCCTGCGGCGCGACCTTTCAGATCACCTACCTGATCATGCGCGACATAATGAAACCCAGGCAGTTTGGCCCGGCGCTGGGGTTAGTGACCGCAATCAGCGGCGGCGTCGGAGGCGCCGATCAATTTCTGGGCGGCCTGTTCTCCGACCTCTGGGGCTTCCGCTCCATCTTCCTCTTCATTCTGATCGTCGGCGTCGCAGCGGCCATCCTGTCCCTGGCCTACGTGCCGGAATCGAAGGCCGCGACCCCGGGCCGCATGGACTGGCCCGGAGCCGCGGCGCTCTCGCTGGCGTTGATTTGCGTCAACATCGGCGTCAACCGCGGGGGATCGCAGGGATGGTTTGCGCCTGCCACAGAGTTCCTGCTGTTCGCGGCCCTGGTCTGCTTCGCGTCCTTCTGGTTCATTGAGAAGCACCGCGCGCATCCGCTCATCAGCACAACTCACTTGAAGTCGCGACAGGTATGGCCCCTGGTCACCACGACACTGGCTACGCTCACCGGTGTATTTGCCGCTATCAACTTCACGGTCGTCGTCTTCAGCCAGGATCATCATGTGGGGTACGGAATGTCGGCGACCGCCTCCTCCTTGATGTTCCTCTCACCCGCGGCCTTCATCGGTCTGCTCTCGGCGCCGGTCAGCGGCTGGCTTGCGCCTCGGATCGGGTGGCGGATCACAATGTGGACCGGCCTTTCGCTGTGCGCCGCCACGCTGGCAGGAGCCACCCTGCTGCTGACTCATCGCTGGGCGCTCTGCGCGGCCATGGGCCTGCTCGGGATCTTTTACAACGGCCTGGCGCTCACGACCATCAACGGCCTGGGCGTCATCCTGTCTCCCCGGGACAGCCCGGGATCGCTGCCCGGATTGAACGGCGCCTGCTTCGGTATCGGCGCCGGGCTGGGCATCGCGATTGTGGCTCCAGTGGCCGCAACAGCAACCTTTCACAGCTATCAGACCGCAATGTGGATCTCGGTAGGCGTCACCAGCCTGGCTCTGCTGGCTTCCCTGCGGGTGCGAGGCCCCAAGCACTTCATTGAGGATCAGGACCACATGCAGGATAAGATTTGAAGGATTTGTTTTGAGGAGAAACTTCAAGATGTCTGAACGCGATCCGGGAACTCCCCCAGGAACCTTCGTCAACAAGAGCACCGTGGGCGTGGGCGTGCGGCAGTTTCACATTGGAGTCGCACCCGGCGAAGTCTCCACGGTCGCTCTGCTGCCGGGCGACCCCTTCCGTGTTCCTCTCATAGCGGAGTTCCTTACCAACGTCAGGGACGTGGCGCACAATCGCGAACATCGGACCATGACCGGGGTGTACAAGGCCAAGAGAATCACTGCGACCTCGACGGGAATGGGCTGCCCCTCTACGGCGATCGCCGTGGAAGAACTGGCCCGCGTGGGCGTGCGCTCGTTCATCCGTGTGGGCAGCTCGGCGGGTCTTCAGCCGCACATCAAACCGGGCGACCTGCTCATCAGCGAGGCTTCGCTGCGCAATGACGGAACCACCGCGGCGTATGTTCTGCCCGGCTATCCCGCCGTGCCGGACCTGCGCCTGACGATCGAACTGGAACGTTGTGCGCAGGAGATCGCCGCGAAGAAGGGTACGTTCTCCGTTCACTCCGGGATCTCCGTCTCCGACGACGCGTTCTACGCCGAAACTCCGGCCTGGATCGAGCAACTGCGGTCACTGGGAATTCTGAATGTGGAGATGGAGGCGTCGGCGCTCTATGTTGTCGCTCGCCTACGAGGACTCCGCGCTGGGATGATCTGCTCCTGTTCCAGTAACCTTGTCTCCGGAGCCAGCCTCTACGACGATGTGCACGCGGCGCTGAAGGCAGGATGGATGAACAGCATCGAGGCCGCACTGGAAGCCGCTGTCAACCTCGACTTGTAGAGCTGCTCTAGACTTGTAGAGCTGCTCTAGACTTGTAGAGCTGCTC
>CAXUIM010000001.1:38237-42549 GCA_964250885.1 uncultured Acidobacteriaceae bacterium
TGTAGAGCTGCTCTAGACTTGTAGAGCTGCTCTAGACTTGTAGAGCTGCTCTAGACTTGTAGAGCTGCTCTAGATTTGTAGAGCTGCTCTAGACTTGTAGAGCTGCTCTAGACTTGTAGAGCTGCTCTAGACTTGTAGAGCTGCTCTATAGCACTGGCGCTGCCATGAGACTGAACCTGCACTCCCATATCGAGGGACGGCTTCGGCCCGCGACCGCAGCCGCTCTCGCCGCCGAGGCGGGGATCGCTGCGCCGCAAGGAGGTTGGGAGCGGGCGTTGCAACTCGACGGTCCCTCCAACCTGACGGTCTATCTGTCCAAGGTAGCGGCCACATATCCATTCTTCCGCTCTCCGCGGCACATTGCACGCATAGCCGCGGAAGCGGTCGAAGATGCGGCCGCAGACGGAACCGATTATCTGGAGCTGCGCTTCGGTCCGGCAACCCACGTGCACATGGACTTCGACATGGATTCTGTCCTGGCCGCAGTGTGCGATGGAATTGCGGAGGGCACGCGCCGCACCGGAGTTCCTGCCGGCGTGGTGATCGCCGCCTTGCGCCACCACGACGAAGCCACCAATATCGCAGTGGCGCGTGCCGCGGTGCGATATGCCGGAAGAGGCGTCGCCGGCTTTGATCTCGCCGGGGACGAGGGCCTATGGAATGATCTCGCCCAATACGAGAAGCCGTTCGCGATCGCTCGTGCCGGCGGCCTCGGTCTTACGTGCCACGCCGCCGAGGCCGCTCCCGGTTCCGCGGCGCGTGAAGCGGTGGAGCGCTTTGGGGTCAGCCGTATCGGGCATGGCGCTCACCTTGCCGAGGACATCGACGCCTTGCGCTGGATACGCGATCACGGCGTCGTGGTCGAGTGCTGCCCCACGTCCAACTGGTACACAGGCGCCATCACTCGCCGGGAGCAACATCCAGCCCGGCTCTTTCGAGAGCAGGATCTGAAGATCGTGCTGGGAGACGACAATCCAATCCAGACCCGATCGTTGCTTTCCAATGAGCGGCGAGTTCTAACCGAGGAACTCGGATTCAGCGAACGCGATCTGCAGGACCTGGACTCCGTCAGCATGCAGGCTGCGTTCCTGGAAAACGGGGTGAGACAACATTTGACGGCTCAGCTCAGCCGCGACGGCGAACGGCTGCGCTGAAGCGAGCTTCGAACCTGCGCCCGCCGACTCCGCGCTCTCTTCCGCTGCTAGATCCAGACCTTGGAATCAACTCTTTCCTTTCGTCCATACGCCGCATCTCTCGCCGGAGTGGTATTCCCAGCGCCGGCGCGCGGAGTCACAATCGCCGGCGTCGGCGGCGTCGCCGTGACCGAGCTACCGCTGGCTGTCCTGGTTCCGGAGCTGGTGGTGGCTCCGGGAGCGTAATCGATTTCGTGCTGCCCAAGATACTCGTGCGGTGGTCCAACCCGGTTCATGCGCGTGTAGTTCGGGACGGCGATCATGGGTGAACCGTCTTTCCAGGATCCGGTGATCGCTACCACACCTCCGAACAAATCCGGCCGCCACTCCGCTTTGAGCGGAGCGTCGCTGAGCCCCTGATCGATGTTCTGCTGATCCGCGGTCTCCACGTTATAGACCAGAGGGCCAAATCGCAGCGCCGCGTCGCCTGTATCTGCCTTGATGCGATCGTCTGCCACAACGCGCTGTGGCGCCATGGGCAGCTCCAGCTCGATCGTGTCGCCCGCTCGCCACTTGCGAGTGACGACGGCATATCCCTTCTCGATGTGCGGCGTGATTTGCTTGCCATTGACTGTGAACCGCTCTACGCCATTGACGGCCGGAGATTCCGTGTAGAGCTTGCTGGTGTGGCGGTTCGGAATCCTGACATGGACGGAGAAGGTCCTGGCTTCCTGGGGATGAACCGTGATCGCGACCGCGCCCTTCCAGGGATACTCGGTCTTCTGAACCATCTCCACATCGGTGCCGGCTATCTTGCCCACGTGAATACGACTCCCGATGAACAGGTTGACGTAGACCGCATTGCTGTCCTTCACATAAGCCCAGGTCGGCATCATGAGCAGCGTACGAGGGATGTTGCCTACGCAGCATGGGCAAACGTGCCAGAGAGTCCGCTCGGTATTGATGAGCGGGTTGGTGTAGCAGAAGCTCTTACCCTCGAGATCCACACCACCCAGCAGCGCGTTGTACATCGTCTGCTCATACAGATCGGCAAACTGCGCATCGTGGTATGCGAGGTTGAGCTTGTACTGAAAGAACACCACCCCGCAGCTCGAGCAGGACTCGCAGTAGGAATTGTTGCGCAGCGAATAATTTGGCCCAAAGCCCTCGGACGTTTCGCCGCTGCCGATGCCGCCGGTCAGGTAGTACTTCCGGTTCACCATGTTGTCCCATAGCGACAGGACGGCGCTCTGGTAGTCGCGGTCTCCGGTCTCCGCCGCGATATCCGCCATGCCGGAGTAGAAGTACATGGCGCGGACGGCGTGGCCGACGGCTTCGTACTGCTGACCCGGAGGAAGGTGGCTCTGATCGTACTCGGCGCCGCCGCGGCGGGAGTCGAGCAGAAACTTGGCCAGGACGATATAGGAATCCCCGCGGTGGTTTCCCTCCTGGTCGTTCACGAAGCGGCCAAAACGCACCAGCGCCTGCTCCATCTCCTGGTGCCCGTCAAACCAGGCTTTTTTGCCCGGGCCTATGTTGGCGACCCAGCAGTCAGCAAGCTTCTTCGCGCCGTTGTACAGGCGCAGGTCCTTGCCCTCGGTCAACGTATAGTGATTGATCGCGGATTCTATGAAGTAGCCCGAAACATATCCCTCGTGATTGCCACGGTGGTCGGGCGACCAGCGCTCCGGCCAATCCTTGCGGTCCGCGAGAATAAAGGCGGTCTGCAAATACCCGTCCGGCATCTGTGCCGCCAGTATGATGGGGATCCACCGCTCGAGAGTACCGCGCATGTGCTCCTGGGCCTGAAGGATGTCCGGGTCGCCCTGCGCATCGACCATCAACGCGATGCACATCGATTCAACGGTCTGGTGAACCCAGGCATTCGAGAACACGTATCCTTTGTGACGCGCATGCGGTTCGCCACGGTTTGCTTTACCCGCTTCGATGAAGTTGTCGATGCCGCCGTCCCCGCGTCCTGGAGCGATGTCGGTACGCTCGCAATAGGCGATGCAGTGAGGGATCCAGCTGACGATCAGCGTCTTGGCCCGAGCGTTCCAGAGCGGGCTGTCGATGGCATACCGGGTGGTGTACACCACGTCAAGGCGTTCTTTGGGGGGTGCTGGTTCCGCATGAACGTGAAGTCTTGAGCTGTTCTCCTGTCCACGTCCTGAAGCCGTCAGCTGCAGGACATAGTCGCCCGGTGCGGAGAAGGTCGCGGTGGTCACCGGGGAGGCGGTGTCTGCGAAAGTCACGTCGCCCGGGCCGGTTACCGTGCTCCAGCGCACGGTATTCTCAGGGAAGTTCTGCAGCCAGATCGATGTGCCCGCCAGGTAGGTTTGGCCACCCATCACGACGGAGCGGTCGATGCCCGCCTGCACAACCGGAGCAATGACGGGAACAGGACCAGAGTTGTACACCCGCCACTCGAGAATGCCGGCGGGCTGGCTCCCATCGGGCACGACCTCCAGACGGATCTTGTCGGTGTGTACCTCGTCGAAAGAGGTGGCGTTGAAGGTATCTCCGGCAAGGCCGAGGCCACGCGCGTTCAAGACCGGAACGAAGTCAGTGCCATTCCAGTAGAGGATCCGATAGGAGGACGGCGCGGTCAACTGCCGGAACCCGCTGCCCGGCGGCGCATTGGGACGGGGAGGGTCGATGGCCCAGTAGATGTCGACTTTACCGGTGGAAACGGGCTGACTCCAACTGTACTGAACCCACTCGGCCGGGCTGTCCGGCTCAAAGCCACGCCGGATCGCATAGGCGCCGTGTTGACGATCCCGCGAGCTTGCTGGAGCGAAGCCGTCGTTCAAAACAGTAATCTTGTTTTCGCTGCTTGTGGTCAGGCTGGTCGGAACGGCCACTCGGGCAAGATTGAGTTCGGCATCAGCGACGACTTGACCCAGAACCCTGGAGCGCTCCAGCCCAGCGGTCACAGCGGTTCCCGCGATTCCCGCCAGAAAACCCCTCCGGGTTACCGTAAGCTGCTCTCCGCTCTCTTTCCGAGTAAGCCGTTGCTTCCGATCGCTGCGCTTTCCACGCTTTGACATAGCCCATCGTCCTTCCCGAAGTCCCGATTGCGTGCTGACGTTTCAAACAGAGTCTATTAACACCGATGCACAGGTAACACCGATGCACAGGTAACACCGATGCACAGGTAACACCGATGCACAGGTAAC
>CAXUIM010000001.1:42649-62683 GCA_964250885.1 uncultured Acidobacteriaceae bacterium
TAACACCGATGCACAGGTAACACCGATGCACAGGTAACACCGATGCACAGGTAACACCGATGCACAGGTTTCCCGTGCCAAAGCCAGTCCGGCCAGCCCCGTCTCGCGATGGCGCTCCCCTATTTTAGTCCTTCGAGAGTCTTTAGTTCTTCGAAAGTCAACAGGGCGACAACCGCTACGCGTTGTCGCTCTGTTCTGATGCAATGTACCTGCGTTGAGGAGCTGAGCAATCAGGGATAGGTGACTACAGGACTCAGCGTGGTGGGGTTAGCGCTGGTTACAGAGCCTCCGCTGCCATTGATCACGTGCGTGATCTGTCCGCTGCCGGCCAGCCAGATCGTACCGGCATCGTTTACCTGCACGCCGTTGGCGACAGGAACCGTCATTGCATTGTCTTCGATGATATTGATCCCTTGATCGAAGTAGCAGTAGATACCCAGCCCATAGGCCTTATGCGTGTTGACCGAATCGGCGACTACGTAGGATGGGTATCCATCCGCCTTGCCGTCCTTCCAGGCGCCCTGGCTGGGGGGATCGTAGGGCAATTCGCTCTGATAGAAGATCGTCTCGCCGCCGTTGCCGTTCCACATCACCTGTTGCTTCTGGTAATGCTCGACCGCCAGACCGGTTGCGACGACGCGGTCGCCGTTGACCACGAGGCCGTGATCCGCGGTGTTGACAGTCCAACCCACGGTGCCTGGATTGCCGTGATCGGCGCGCCATGCCCAAATGTCATCGATGATGACATCGTCGCTGTCGACCTCCAGGCTGGTGGTGGCTTTGCCCAGCGTGGCTCCGCCGATGCGGAAGAACACGTCCTGGACGACGGAAGGATCGGCCCTGTGGGCGTTTCCGATAGAAGAGCCCATTTTGAGCAGCACGGAGCTCTTCTCCGGGCCGGCATCGATGATAAGGCCGCTGATCTCCACGCCGTCCAGGTCGCCCACCTCAATGGCAGCGGTGCCGTTCTGCGGGACGAGCGTAGCGTCTCCCATACCGAAGATCAGCGTGTCGGGACGGTTGACCTTAATCACGCCAGTGAGCTGATAGACACCCGGCGAAAGGATGAGGCTCTTGCCCTGCTGCAGGGCACGGTTGAGCTCCTCAACCGTCGTGGAGGGCTGGGCGACGAAGAAGTCGTCGATCGGCATGGAGCGTCCGGGCGTGGCTCCGTTCACCCAGGTGGCTCCGCTGGAATTCCGCTGCACGCTCGGCACGAAGACTCTGAACTTCCCCTTGCTATCCATGTAGAGGAACGGTTTTTCGCGGCTGACGGGCGTGGTCGCGAGCGTGGTGTAGGCCGGATTCGGATAGCTCTGCGCGGGAGCTCCGATGACTCCGGAGAAGACCTGGTTCCAGAGTGCATTGCTCCATCCGTCGATGTTGCTGTTGCGCACATAGAACTGCTGCTGCGATCCGCTGACGATGGTGCCGCCCTGGGTCTGCGAGTCGGCCATGAATCCCCCACTCGAGTAAGATGGCCCCGTGCAATAGTCATCGAAAGTCAGGTCTCCGCCCGTGACATTCACCCGCCGCATAGGCGCGCCCTGAGAGACGGCCCAGAAGGTGGCCGAGCTTTGGCAGCCGCTGAGGCCTTGGACATGGATCGTCAGGTTCGAGACCGAGCGCCAGAAGTTATCCAGCGCAATGCAGCTGCCGTCGGTGCATTGATTGTTCACGTCGACATGACCGTTGATCGTGACGTCAGTCGGCGAAGCGCCCAGACCGGCTACCTCAGTGTAGTAGCCCACCGGAATTTCCAGCGGAGTGTCAGAGCCGTAGACACCCGGCTCAAATAGCAGAGAGTAGCGCTGGGTGCCGAACTGGTTGCTGATCTGCTGAGCGGCAACGGCGTTCACAGCAGACTGGATCTGGCTCGTGGACATGCTGGTATCGAAGATCAGCACGTTGGGCCCGAAGACCGAATTTGAGTTTTGAGCGATGGCAGCGGTGCTCAAGGCAGCCGCCCCCAGAAGAATCACTCCCACAACGTGGCCGAACGTACATTTGGTACGCAAAGATTCTCTTGCTGTGCAAGTCACAGGCGTATCTCCAGGGCAGCAGTCTTGACCGCGGCGACAACCCTAGACCTCCGTCTTCCGTGATGTCAAATCACCTTTTCGCGGCATTGCAAAAGTCAGTGTTGGCGGTCATACGGCGCTCACAAAGGCCCTCCAAAGGAGGTATGACCGTGACCTGCGATGAAGGGAGAGCTTTTCTACCGCAGATGTGGCTGCCCTTAGCAGATGAACTCGCACGATGTATCCGCTGCAAAAACAACATGAAGCATGCGTTAAGTGGTCCGCTTGCGACTCGCTCGCCGGGGCTCCGGCCTGCTCTTGACCTTGAGGTTGAGCGCCACCGCGGCGCGGATGAGATCCTTCAGGGCCGCCTCACTGGCCGTGCCGCCTTCGTGGATATCGATAGCGCGCCTGACATTGCCGTCGAGACTGGAATTGAACAGACCTGAAGGATCGTGCAAGGCAGCGCCCTTGGCAAATGTCATCTTGACGACGTTCTTGTACGTCTCTCCGGTGCAGACGATGCCGCCGTGGGACCAGACGGGAGTCCCTCTCCACTTCCACTCTTCTACGACCTCAGGGTCCGCCTCGTGGATGAGTTCGCGTACTTTCGCGAGCGTCCTCCCGCGCCAGTCCCCAAGTTCCTTGATCTTCGCGTCGATCAATGCAGAGGCAGATTCCATGGGACGGGGCCTTTCCTTCCACATCCAACTCTCACTTTATTTCGCTGCGCTCAGCATAACCCGCAATGTCGGCGAGTGGAATCCCTTCCTGGTGTTCTTAACAGTTCGAAACATGGTGGCAGGTGGCAGCCTCGATACTGCTAGGCTGCCACCTTTTTCGAAGAGCTGGCTACTCCGGCAGTACATCGACCTTGGTCTGCGGTGCGCGCCGAATGACGGAAAGCGGCAGCTTCAAATGAGCCTGCGCCATCTTGTCGGGCATACGAGCGATCCACTGGTTCAACGAGATGTCCTGGTAGTGGGAGGACTTGAACATCTCCAGAAACACCAGGTCTTCGGTTCCCGTGTTCTCAATGTAATGCCCGGCCATTGCCGGAACGAAGCCCACATCATTCGCGTTGAAATCCATGGTGCGGGCCTTGCCTCCGGTGAGCACGACGGTCATGCGCCCCTTCCCTTTGATCCAGTATTGCCACTCGCTCACATTGGGGTGCCAGTGCATCTCCCGTAGACCACCCGGCTTGACTGTGACCATGGCCATGGCAATGTTTTTCGAAGCGCTGAAGTTGCTCGAGTCCACGATGCGGACTTCACCGCCGGCACTCTCTGAAGACGGCTTCATGGAAGCCGTCTTGAAGGTGTACTTGGTCTCGGTTTCGAGGTTCTTGCCCAGGAACTTCTTGTCGTCCTCGAGAGGTCCCGGAAGCGGCGCCTCGAAGATGTACAGTTCTGTCGGGGGCAGCTGATCCCATTCCTGCCGAGTCCATCCCATATTCTTCTGCACGACCTCGGGCGGCGTATGCGCGAGAAACTCCGAAAGCAGGAAGGTATCGTCCTCTGAAAAGCTTCCCTGGTCGAAGACGAGCAGGAACTCGCAACCCTCGCCTTCAAGTCCCTGGATCGAATGCGGGAGCCCGGCCGGGAAGTACCAGAGATCTCCCACCCCGATATCATCGATGAACATTTTGCCGTCCAGTTGCAGCACACTGACCCGTGCTTTGCCGGCCAGCATGATGGACCATTCGTCGGCGAGATGCCAGTGCAGTTCGCGAAACGAGCCAGCCGTCAGCCGCATGTTCACGCCCGCGAGATCCTTGGACTGCGGCAGTTCCCGCTCGGTTACCTGGTGGGTCCACCCGCCGCCCTGGATGCGCTTGGCTGTTACGTCGAACGAATACCAGACCGGAGGGGGATTGCCGTGGTCGGTGAACGGCGGATTATTCGCATTCGGATTCTCCCGGAGCAGGGGGATGTTCTCCGGGCCGGGATCACTCGAACTATCCCCCTGACGGCCTGCCAGGGACTCTTGCCGCGTCTGTGCCAGGGCATTCGTAGCCACCAGGCCCGCTCCGGCAAGAGCCGCTGTTCCCATAAAAAGACGGCGGGACACCGTCTTCTGCTCGTGGAGTGCTTCTTCTGCTTCCTGAGGCGTGGCGCCGATCTCGTTTGTTTCCTTCACTGCGATCTCCTTGGTTTTTTGTTCTGATGGGCCGATGCGGAATCGTACGTGTTCGATCCGGTCGCGCTCTCGCTCACTTCCCCTCACCCGTTTCCTGATTAGATACAAACCGCCACGTTATGGTGTGTTGGGAAGCTTAACAAGAGTTGTTTCCTTCGCTGTTGCCGTGGCCGTCGTTTCACCGCACGGTGGAAGTAAGGCACACAATTCCGAATCATCCGGGCGGCCGCCAGGATCATCGTCAGGAAACCGGGCTGCGAATACCTAAGATTCGCTCTAAGATCATAGTGAGAGCCGTCGATCGATGGCTCCTCGGACTTTTCTAAGGAACCGCTGAAACCCGCGCGAAAACCGCATCCATGAACGACACCTCCGATCCGTTTAATTTGCAACGCTTTGTCGATGCCCAGGAATCGACATACGCCCAGGCTCGGGCGGAACTGGCAGCCGGCCAGAAGCGCTCGCATTGGATGTGGTTCATCTTCCCGCAGATCCGCGGACTCGGCTCCAGTTCCATGGCCCGGCGCTTTGCGATCAGCGATCTGCCGGAAGCGGCGGCGTATCTCGAACATCACACGCTCGGCGCCCGGCTTCGCGAATGCACCACGCTGGTGAACGCCGTGCCGCTACGCTCCGTTGCGGAGATCTTCGGCTATCCGGACGACCTGAAGTTTCATTCCTCGATGACCCTGTTCGCCAGGGCGGCCAGCGGCTTTGGTCCCGACAATCGCGTGTTCCTGGATGCCCTCAACAAGTACTTCAGCGGGCGTGTGGATGAAGGAACGCTGCGGCAGCTCGAGAGTTAAGCAGTATTGCTGCAGGTGAACCCAGGGCTTCAGGTCTCAACGCTATTTTTTCTCAAGAAAAAACGGTACTCGTACACATCGAATTGGGCGCAATGACAGCAATACTGCTCTGAAGCTTGAACTCGCAAGCTGACACTCCGGAGGCGTTCTGGCCGGATTTGATATCCAAACCGATCAAAGTCACCCGGAAGGGACCCAGTCGATGTTGTTGCCCCGCGGCATCTAACCTGCAGCAAGCCAGCCCAGAAGCTGCGAGGAAGACAAGATGACGACACCCTCTCCTGTACCTGCGATCCCGAATCCACCCGGCACCGACCTTCCCACCGGTCCAGCCTCTCCCGCGCCCGACCCGGCGCCGGATTCTGAACCAACTCCGTCTGCACCGCAATATTGAACGGGCGCAACGGCAAGCATCGCTCCTTCCGGTCAGGGCTCTATTCAGCCACCACCGCCGAAATGAGAGATGCCTCACCCGCGGCAGGTCGCGCCGGTCCCCGTTGCAACCGGCTCCGATCATTTGCAACCAGCATTGCAGCATTTAATCCGTAGACCGGCGCCCAATGCGGGGGTCGCGGAATACAACGAAGACCTCGAAAGGAACGAGAAAGATGCTCCAGGAAAGCACTCAGCCGTCTCTGCAGCCGTCGAATGGAAAGAACGGCGGCAACGGGAGCGAAGTGGCTTTGACCACCATACCCGCTGCAACGTTCGGTGTGGATATGAGCCGGCTGATTGGCAAGCCCCATCTCTTCTGCAAGATGAAGGACCTGCGGCAAGGCTTGTTCGTGGAGCCGATCGGATTGATGACATTGCAACCCGACGGACGGGTTACCGGCTACGCTCACCCCCACGAAGACAGCTGGGTTCCCTATCTGCACGGTCCGGTGAGCGGGGACAAAGCCTTCGCCTTCATCACGGCGAACAACAAGTGGATTCCGAGCTCTACCTGGACTCAATCGATGGGCGATATTCCAATCGGGTATTTCTGCGATGAGCCGGAGCAGGCATTCGCTTTACAGCGGTTTTGCCTCGTGCCCCATGCTCCTCTCCCCAGCCAGACAGCACTCGTCTATCTTGTGGCCTCCTGCCTTCGTTTCCACGAGAAGACCGTGCCCGCGCTGCTGGCGCAGTTATTCGCGGAAGGCATCCGTCGCGAACAGGTAAAGGTGGTGGTCAACGGCTCTTCCGAAGACTCCGATCGCACCATCGACGGCGTGGACTACGCCTTCACCACCCATGATGCCTGGGAATGGAGCACGCTTTACGAAGCTCCGCTGCGCTGGAAGTTCGACTACGGTTTTCTCATGCACGATACGAACGTCATCTTTCCGGGTTTTCGGCGCAGCGTCGAAAGCGTCAACGGTCACGTCGCGTGGGATCACCTTCCTGCCTCCCCATTAGCGCGCTGCCTGCTGGGATGGTATTCCCACGATTTTCTAATGCGTTGCAATGGTTGGCTGCGGAGCCTTGACCATATCGACAAGAAGAATGGCGTTCTTGCAGAAGTCTCCGGCGAACTGATGCTGCGCGCTCGCTCCGTCCTCGTACTTGGCGATGCCGAGCACAACGGCGGCGCTCGTGCGGCCGAGTGGAGAGAAACGGTCGACTACTTCAACACAGGAACGCCACGGGTACGAAGAGTGTTCCCTGCCATCAAGCTGCACAAATTCCTCCACACAGGTTCTACGAGCGCCACCAGCCTTTAGAAGCTTGTTGAAAAAGCACCTCGGATGTCCGCGAGGCAAGTACGAAACCCGCAATCAAAGCGGGTTTCGCGAAGCTAGCGAAGCCACAAAAGCCGATTTCAACAAACTCTGAGAGCCGTTCCAATCGGAGCAGAGCGAAATGTCCGAGCGCGCTGATGCGATTAGGGAATCTCGCTGCGCACGGCGTCCCTGATGATGTCGTTGGAGCCACGGAACCAACACCGTTAGCCCGCTCCAGAGCCTCAGAAAGTTTGATTGAGAGCGCGCCCTGTCAGACGAGGCCGTACTTGCGCCGTCCACTCGCACGTGGAGGGTTCGCGATGGCGAAGGGAGCCAGGGCCATCAGCGTCTCCACCGGGAATGACTTGGCGAAGAGGTCCCCCTGAGCGTATTTGCAACCCATCTCCTGCAGAGCCTGGAGTTCCTCGTCGGTCTCCACTCCCTCTGCAACCACTCGCTTATGCAGGGAACGGCCCAGCTGAATCACCGTCCGCACAAGTTCAGCACGGCGCACGTCCTGGTGCAACCCGCGCACAAAGGAGCGATCAATCTTGACTTCGTCGGTGGGAAAACTGAGGAGATGACTCAACGACGAGTAGCCGGTACCGAAATCGTCCAGGGAGATCTGCATGCCGCAGCGCTGCGCTTCGATCAGTACCTTGGCCACGGCGTCCTCTCCCACCAGCAGGACAGATTCAGTGATCTCCAGGTGCAACAGATGTGGATCCATCTCGGCGCCGGCGAGGATTTGCAGCAGCGAGGGAATCAGGTCCGCATCCGAGAACTGCCGAGCCGATATGTTCACGCTGACCGACAGATGTGTATTCCAGGTCCGGTTCCAAAGCGTAACGGCACGGCAGGCGCGAGCAAGAACCTGGCGTCCCAACTCGACGATCATACCCGTCTCTTCAGCAAGCGGTATGAACTCGCCTGGGTGGATTGTTCCCATCCGCGGGTGAGGCCACCGGGCCAAAGCTTCGAAACCGCAGACGTCATTTTTCTCCAGGGAGTAGATCGGCTGCAGACATATGCCGATCTCCTCCCGCTCCAGACACTCCCGCAGTTCCGCTTCGAGCATGTAGCCCGCGTGCGCGTCGGAGTGGAGCGCGGCGTCGCAGACTTCGACGCGATTCTTGCCTAGTCTCTTGGCGCGATACATGGCGTGATCCGCTTTGCGCAGAAGGGTGTCCGGTTCATCGTCCCCTCTGGTGATCGCTACGCCGATGCTGCCGGACAGCTGCAGCATCTTGGAGTCCAACCACAGGGGCGCCCGGATTTCGTTCAGAATTGTGGTTGCGGCGTGCTCCGCCCTGTGCGCCAGATCGCCCTCCAGCACAACCACGAACTCGTCTCCGCCGAGACGGCAAACGACAGCGCCACTTTGACAAGCCGCCCGGATGCGGGAAGCCACTTCCGTGATCACTCTGTCGCCCACCTCATGCCCCAGACTGTCGTTGATCGCTTTGAAGCGATCAAGGTCGACGAACAGAGCCGCCACAGCATGGTGATGCGACTTAGCCGCTCCCGTCAGCAGCTGCCCCAGGTGTTGACGCAGGCAGGCTCGGTTCCCGAGGCCAGTCAGGGCATCCTGGAGCACACTCTCGTGCAATCGCTCGTTTGCCCGGTGCAGCTCCCGCTCCCGCCAGCATGTCCGGAGAGCGAAGAGTGCAAAAGAGCACACCAGGCACACGGAGCCACGCAGGGTCCAGTGCAGCGTCAGGTAGATGGAGGCTCCCATGGAAAGAACCGCCAGCCCCAGAGCACTCAGATCGTGCAGATATCTTGTGAACTCATCCCGGGGCCGCAGTCTCTTCTTGGAATTGAGGCGGCTATCCGTTTCGCCCAGGAATGTCAGGACGCAGAACAGGCAGAGCGGCCCCGTCCAGAACAGGTCGACCATACCGCCCGGAGCCCATCCGCGATGCGCCAGCGCACCCCCAAGGGCCGAACAGCAGGAGTACGCCAGCAGATAGACCTCCAGCCTCCCGAAGAATCGTTTCTCATGGTCCGTTGCCGCCGCCGAATAGCGAAGCGCGCAGGAAAGGAGCAGAGCGAGGTTCTGGATGCTATAGGCCTTGTCGAAGGTCAGAATCGATGGCCGTGAATAGACCATGACCATCACGACCAGGTAGAACAGGAACGCCTGAACCTGATCCATCCAGCTAACCCAGTTCAACTTCCCTTCCAGCGATCCACTGAGCACCAGAAGCAGGGGAACCGCGAAGAACAACCAGAGCACATCGTCCACGGAGCGGAAGGCGCTGTCCGGTGGCAGCAGATACAGCTCAACGTAGTAGCAGACCTGCGCTATCGTCCAAAGGACGAAGGCAATGGTGAGAAGGGCCCAGGCACGCCGGTCACGGGAGCTACGCGAAATATATCGGTTCCGCAGGCAGGCCACCACAGCCAGCATGGGAAATAAGATCTGGAGACAGCTCACGATTACGACGGGATTCCTCAGGAAGAGGAGAAGCGCGAGATGGATGATCTCAAGCCCAACGGCGGCACAAGCCAACCCTTGGGCCCAGCTTGAAGAGCGAACGATGCCGGCAAACCTCATTCCTGATACCGCTCCAGTGCAGCAACACGCACTTTCGGTTCATCGCTCTGCCGCGATCGCCGCAAGTGTCGCAACTCGGTTGCATCGGCCCAACGCTATTCGAATTGAGCATATCTCCGGGCCGCATATTCATGACGTGTACGATGGGAGCTTACGCCAGTTGCGAAGCCCAATTTGGAACGGCGCCCTGAAGCATTCTCCTGCAGGCGTGCAGCGAAAACCTCAAGGTTACCCGCCGTTTTCCTCAGGGAAACGGCACATGTACATTTGCATGCGGAGCGATACTGCGACATCGTCAGCGTTAGAATGTAGACGTCCAGGATCGAGCAGGTGAGGGGTCTGCATTCGATTGTTCGGACGCTGGAGGAATCTTGGCGGTACAGTTACGGAAAACACGACAGAAGGAAGCAATTCGTGAAGCCTTCATCGGGGCAGATCGACCGCTCTCACCAGAAGAGACACTTGCGTACGCTCAGCAGCAGGTCGAGGGGATCAGCATCGCCACCGTGTATCGAAACATCGGCGCGCTGGTGGAAGACAGGTGGCTGGCTCCGGTCGCGATTCCTGGCGAGTCCACTCGTTACGAAGTTGCTGGGAAGGAACATCACCATCACTTCCACTGTAATGGGTGCGGCAAGATGTTCGAGATGCAGGGGTGCTCTGTCCAGGTCAAGCCGAAGCTTCCGCGGGGCTTCCGTGTAACGGGTCATGACTTTTTCGTTTACGGTGTATGCGCGGAATGTAAGTGAATCGATTCTCCGCAACGCAAGCAGCAGGAAGACAACCGCCTGGGGTGCGAGATCGATCGACTGAAGTGAAACATCGCCGCTCGACCAAAGAAGCGAGTTCCGTGCCCTGGAAAGCCGGAAGAGCCTTCGCTTGACTGGGCTGTGAGCGCCAACCACTGTATCAAACAGCCGGGTAGTTAAGGACTTCTCCTGTTGTTTTGAAGACACGCGGCAGGCAGAGGACATCCTCTACCTGCCGCGTCTGTTCCCATGCGTAGAGCAATATCAGGGTTGTTGTACCCGGGGCTGTGGACCTCAAGTGGCTCTCTACAAGCAAAGCCACCCTGCACACTTTCTCCCGAGGGCACGGTCACCCTGTGATTGCTTCAGAAGTGGAAGGCTACCTCCGCGTTCAGTGCCCGTGGCGCTACATAATGCGTTCCGCTGAAGGTAGAGAGGAAGTTGTACAGCGCATACTTGTTCGTGATGTTGACGCCGGTGAACCGCAGGCTCCATTTGTACTTGTCGCCGTCAAACAGATTGTCCTGGCCTATGGATGCGTCAAAAAGGTCGCGCGGCTGGATGCGAGGTGGGTTGTGGTCGTTGCTGCCCGTACCCGGAGCCGGGATGCTGACCAGTTTGGAGGTGAACTGTGAGGCAAGGCACTCATACGGTGTGCCCGGCCCTCCTGGCTCAACGCCGATCTGGTGAGTCGGCGTGGCCTTGTCGCCGTTGCAGGTGAAGCCCGCCTGAAACTCTTCATCAGCCGTCAAGGGAAGGTAGACCGGGTTCCCTGTCACTGGGTTCTTCGTCGAAGGTATATTGTTGTCGACCAGCGCCACCGCGGGTTGACCGTCCAGCGTGGCCGTGCTGTTCGGGCAGGATGTGTTCGGATCGTTCGACGCCGGGTCGTAGCAGGGTGTGGATCCGGCCACCAGACCGCTGTCATAGCGCCAGTTCAAGCTGAACCAGGGGCTGTGCCTGCCGGGAATCTGATACTGCACGTTGGTGGTCTCATTGAACTTCTCGTCGTGGTCGATGCGGAAGGGATAGAGGGTTCCCGATTCGGCCCCGCCCGTGGCTCCAGCGCCCGCGACCTGCGGCGGATAAAAGCGCGCGGCCACTGAAGACGCCACCACAAATGCCGTCACGCCGTGCCACGTCGGCACATCGGCGTGCAGGGCGTAGCCCGGGATCTTGGAACTGTGCCAGTCGATTGGGAAGGTTATCGGCGTGTTGCCGAGAACGCTGAAGTCGAAGGCATTGTGGGTGTACTTCCAGATGTACTCACCGGAGACGACAAAGTGCTTGCCGGCGGCCTGCTGAAACCCCGCATGGAACTCGTTGCGGAAACCGGGCTGGAGAGTGGTTCCCACTCCTGCACTGCAGGCCAGCAGAGGCGCCAGCACAGCGTTGCCGCAGCCCTGGCTCGAGAGCACCAGGTTCTCATTGAATGGTGACTCCAAGGTGCGTGCATAGGAGAGGCGCAGAATGGTCGCGCTCTGCTTCACGTCATAGGAGAGCCCCAGCCGCGGCTCGGCCTGCCGTGCAATGGTCAGCCCATTGTAGAGATCGCCGCGGATGCCGACATTGAAGAGCCAGTTCCCTGTCTTGATCTGGTCCTCAAGGTACAGCCCAAGTTCCTTGACGTCGGTGTGACCATCGAAATCGTACAGCCCTCCACCGCGGGTCAGATCGTACGGTGCAAGCACCGGGAGGTAATTCGCGTTCTGGTCGAGCGCGCCCCCGGGGCAGGTCGAGAAAGTATAGCCGGGCAGCGAGTCGCCGGTTATGTCATTTACGCAAGGGGAGTTGAAGGTGTTGTTGACGATTCCCAGCGTGTCGTTCTCGCGCAGGAAGGTCTGCGAGTACATGCCACCCAGTTTAATGTTGTTGACACCTTTCACATAGGATATGTCGGCGTGAACTCCGGCATTGGTGAGCGAGCGCGCCTGGGAGATGGTCTCATTCTGCAGAGTGACCGGACCGAGATCGGCCAGCGGGTCGTCGCTGGGATAGTAGTTATACCCATCGCGGCGTACATAGACTCCAAGGTTGAACACTGAAAAGTCATTGATCGTGTGGGTGATGGACGGAGATACGTCGTACGTGAGGATCTTGGAACGTTGATCTGTATTCCCGGCATCGCCGAAAACCGGACTCGCGGAGGTTCCGCCGCTGATGACGTTCTGAACGTTGAGGTTGTCGTAGGCGTTGGGTGTCTGGAACCACGAGCGGCTGAGGACCAGATTGAGATGGAAGAGGTCCTTCGGCGTGATCTGCCGGTCAATGCGGTCGAAGATATTGAATTCGTTTCCCTTGTCGTGGAAGACGGCAAACTCCGGCGAATCCAGGAAGCGCCCCGTGTTCAGACCGTCGAGTTCGAAGAAATTGCCCCAGTTCTTGCCGCCATAGGCTATGTCGAACGAGCCTGTCGCCGATCCAAAGGTCCCATAGGACGTGCTGACCGATCCCGTCGGAGTCGTTACGCCTTGACCCGAACGGGTGGTCACATCGATCACCAGGCTGGTCTTGCCGCCGTACTCAGCCGGCGGCGCTCCCGCGATGACCTCAAGCGACTGGACCGCACCCGACGGAATCTGGTTGGAAAATACCTTGCTCTGCTGATCTGTGATTGGCTGCCCATCGATCGAGAAGGAGTTCGATGCGTGGTCTCCCAAACCGTGAAACAGACCGTTGGAATCCGCCGCCACGCCCGGCGAAGACAGGGTCACAAGCGAACTCAACGATGAGGACTGGCTTTCCAGCGGCAGCTTCGTAAACGCGCCTCGATCGATATCGGTATGAAAGGTCGGACTGTTCTGCGTAATGTCTCCTGACGCCTCCACCGTCACCGTCGTAGACGATGCCGCGACCGCAAGCGCAACCGGCAGCGTCACCCCCACCGATGAGTTCACCGACACAGGCTTGACCGCCGTCTGGAAACCGGCTTCGACCACCGAGACCCGGTACTCATTGAATGGAAGATTGGAGAATTGGAACTGCCCCGCCGAATTCGCGGTCTGGGTGCGCGCATATCCGCTAACCGGATTGGTGATCGTCACCGTGGCGCCGGGAATCGCGGCCCCGGTCGTATCTGTCACCGTACCGCTCAAACTTCCGGACGTACTCTGGCCAGAGGCGGTCCCGGCCGCGAGCGCCAGGACGACGCCGAGCGCGGCTGCGATCCCCGCCAGAGGAAGAAAGAATCTTTGCATGAGATGTACCCCTAATTCTGTTGAAACGCTCTCACCGGAGCGGACTGCTTTCGGCGGCCTCAAATGCAGGTCCGGATGCACAAAAAGCGTGCATCAGCAGGCTCTTCCGCCGATAAATCGCGTCGGCAAAGCGGCATCGGCGCAAGATCAATGCGCGACGATCATCGGAACACGTTCGGTCTAGATGTTTCGTGCGGGAGGCGGGGGTCTGCTGAACGTCGGAAAGTGCCAATCAATCTTCGGCACGCGGTCAACAAAGATGTCCTGCTTGAGTTTGTCTACGGACAGAGTGACTAGGGTGACACTTGCAATAGCGGGAAGCGCCGTATGCATTGCCATGCACAACGGGCAGGAATCTTCCGGGATCTGTGACGCGTCAGCCGGAGCGCCCAGCTGTGCTGCGTGGTGCGGCAGAAAATCGCCATGAACATGTGCGGCCTGCACGCCGCTTATGACGGAGAGCAGTACCACGCACGCCAAGCCGACTGCACGCAGCCAGATTGGATATGCGTGGCCGACTATTCCGATTTGAAGCCGCTTTGGCAGAAAGTTCCTTTGGGTAGGAAAATGCCTGAGCCTTTTATAGTATGACGCGAGACGGGCTGAAGTCGAACCGTTGCGTCACAATCGCCGCAACTGGCACGCCGTTTCTAAAAGGACCTCTTGGAGCGTTGAGAGGTCTCTGCCTGCTGGCGACCCGTCGCTCGCGCACCCCAGAGCTTTGATGCGTAAGCACTTCCGAGGCAAAGACCTACTTCCCCCTACCGCCTCATTGCTACAAGAACAGCGGCTGGCAGGCACTCAGTTGCCAGCCTCGGGGGTTTTGGCCGTCCTTGCCTATCCCCCCAGACCAGCTACTGAGAATAGTATCTCATTATAGCCTTGCAGGACAAGGCTGGAGGGCATTTCTCCTGCAGCTGTACAGCGAAGCCTCAGGCCTTGGTGGCTGTCCCCCAGTGGGGAACGGCGGTCGTCAGAGCCACTGCAACAGGAGCACGCTCTGACCGACCGACTCTCTTGCGGGTGTGCGCCGTGGCGCCGATGCTGGTCCCCTGACCCGAAGCCACGCAGACTTGCTCAAGTGGGCAAGTTTGAGGATTCCGGGAGAGGCGGACTGAAACGATTGCACCCGAATCGATCGCCGAAGTGATGGTCCAGAGGCTTAAACCGCGGCGTCGCAATCTTCGGCTGAGGTAAGGCGATAGCCTGTTCCGGATTAAGGGCGCTCTGCTGCGAAACATCATTTCCTAATGCCTGTGGCAGCTTCTCCAAGTTGTCCGTGAAAATTTGCGCGTCCCATTGACCGTGCGAGATCGAGACGTATGCCATGCGGCTGTTGAGCAGATCCTTTGCAGCAGGCTCCGTGTCTACGTTGACCAACACACGCTCCGCAGTCTGGGCCTGGCTTGAGAAGCTTGTTACGGCATACCCGTGGTCAGGATGAGGGTGGCGTTGCGGGTTTCAAATCAACTCTGCGCTCATCGTCCAACCTCAACCGCATCTGTCCATGGCCGCCCGATGCTCTCCACAGTTCCCAAGTCACGATTGGCGATCTTGAATTCCTCGCTAGTGTCCTGAGTCTAAAGTTCTCTTACAAAATCTGGCAACCGAATCGAGGATTTGGTCTGCGGTTTTGTGCCAGACGAAGGGTTTCGGGTCGCGGTTGTGGTGTTGGATGAAGGCGTCGATGGCAGCTTTGAGTTCCTTGGAGGAGCGATGAACACCGCGGCGGAGTTGGCGCTCGGTAAGCATCGCGAACCAGCGCTCGACCAGATTGAGCCATGAGGCCGAGGTGGGTGTGAAGTGAAGATGGAAGCGCGGCCGTTTGGCCAGCCAGTCGCGAATCAACTTCGTTTTGTGGGTGCCGTAGTTATCCAGGATGAGATGAACATCCGGTTTTTCCGGCACATTCTTCTCGATGGTGTCGAGGAATTTCCGGAACTCTTCGGAACGGTGACGCTCCCGCGTCGTCGCGGGTGCTTACGTCGTAGCTAACAAGAAGCATCATGATCGAATCACCTCCTGAAGGACGCGGGATAGGCGTCGAGGCCTCCACGTACATGACCTGCGAGGAGCAGCGCCTGCACATACGGCACAAGTCTGAGCGGAATCCGCTCCTTCAGATAGGGGTGCTCAATCTCGTCCTGTTTCCGAAGCTGCCAAGCAGAGACAACTTGTTTGCGAATGTCGTTGTCCACCCGAATGCCTCCCCCGTCCTGCTCCGTAAAGCCCGATCCCTGTACCTGACGCCGGTTGATGAGCGTCAGCACCAGACGATCAGCCAGTGCAGCGCGGAGTTCCTCCATCAAATCGAGAGCAAGACTCGGACGCCCTGGACGGTCGGTATGGAGGAAACCAACTGCGGGGTCAAGGCCGACGCTTTCCAGAGCCGATTCGATGTCATGGCGCAAGTGCGCATAGACGAACGACAGGAGTGCGTTGACACGGTCCAGCGGAGGCCGGCGTGAGCGACCTCCAGAATGAAACGCCTCTCGGTCGCCGCCAACCATCTGATCGAAGGCCGAGAAGTAATCCTGGGCAAGCGTCTGGCTGAAATCAGTACCAATACCTTCGTCGGGCCGACGCATGAGCGCATCACCGTGGGCGAGTTGGCCGACGATCTCTTCCGTGATTACCGCATCAATGGGCGGAAGACGACCGATGATGTACAGACCCGCTGGAGACTGCATATCGAGCCTTTCTTCGGGGCGCGCCGGGTCATGGAAGTCACAAGCGATCTGGTAGCGAAATACGTTGACCATCGCCAGAGTGAACACGCCTCGAATGCGACCATCAATCGCGAGATGGCTGCGCTTAAGCGAATGTTCCGAATCGGTATGTTCGCCACACCGCCGAAGGTCTTCCGTCTGCCTAAGTTTCCCAAGCTAACTGAAGACAACATCCGTACCGGCTTCCTCGAAGACGCACAGTACACGAAGCTGATCGCATACTGCCCCGATCTCTGGTTCCAAACGATAGTCGAGATGGGCCGGACATACGGGTGGAGAATCAGCGAACTCATCAACCTCAAGGTGGGCAAATCGACATCGCCGCACGGACAATTCGCTTGGAACCGGGCACCACCAAGAACAAGGATGGCCGCGAGGTCACGATGACCGCGAATATTTCATGCGCTGCTGACTCAATGTGTCGCTGGGAAGTCGGCAGAATCAGCCGTGCTTACGCGCCCTGATGGAAAGGCTGTGAGAGACTTCCGTGAGACGTGGGCGAACGCCTCTAAGTCTGCTGGTGTGCCGGGGCTTCTCTTCCACGATCTGCGCCGGACTGCGGCTCGTAATCTGCGTCGTGCCGGGGTCGCCGAAGGCGTCATTATGAAGATCGGCGGCTGGCGCACTCGCAGCGTATTTGAGCGATATGCAATCGTCTCGCAGACGGACATTGCCGATGCACTGAAAAAGCTTGAAGCGAGCTGAACGTTGACCGCCATTGGGTATTGCGATTCATACACACGGTCAAGGGCTTGGCACTGTCTGCTGCTGAATATACTTGTCTTCGGAAAAGAGATATATTTTCCGTCCATTGGTCGGAATGACGCCGTTATCTGTATTTTTCGTTCCAGATTCATTCACCGCGATATCGAAAAATCCCTGGTGAACTGATTTAAGAAAGCGAATCGCTGATTTGCTTTGAACACACGGTTCGTGTCCCAAGATCATCTCAGGATCTGTGCTCCCGCAATCTCCGAGGTTATCCGATTCGATGCCCAACGAAAGCACCGGACGGAAATGGCCATCGACGGGTGCCGCAAACAGCTCTGATGCATCCGTCTCGCCTTGGTGCCCGTCCTCTAGCGTTAGGGAAAACCCATATAGTCCCGGACCAAACTCGATTGCTCTTGCTTTCCCCGCCGTTCCCAAAGCGCCGAAGCGGCCTATTTCTTTGTCTACGATCTCGGCGATCCAACCGTCTCCTCTCCTGACAAATAGGTACGCGCCAATCCCGGCGTCACAAGCATGACAGTCTTCTCCGGATATGGCCGTTGAAACGACGATTAGGTGCTTCTGTTCAGCACCTTGCGCAAAAGATTTGTCCAAGATTAGTGTTGACGTACCTCGCGATTGTTGCGCTGATTGATCGGATACGATTACTGAGGCCGACTTGCTAGCCGCATCATAATTCCCAAACAAAACAGTAAGGGCTTTGCTTGCGGAGAAATCGCCTGCGAATGCGTTGGGCTGTAGCGGAGAGGTGGCGACATAGTGACTAATAACTGCACCAGCGGCGACCATCGCCAAGAGAAGTAGGATGAGTCCGAATGTTCTTCTGTGTCCGTTATATTGACTCTCATACGGCTCCATCACTGCCCCTATGGCTGGGGACGATGACAGTACCCGTGAAAGAAGAATTACCGCCGCCAGTGAAAGTGCCACTACTTCCACGAAGAGTCCAGAACCGGGCTTAAGCTGAACAGAATTTACAGCTAGAGTCTCAATTTGCTGAGCAAGGCCAGCGAATGGGTTATTGGCGAGAGCGGACGAACGGGCCATCATCTGCTCGCGAAACCACGTATGCAAGTCGGAATTTGCAATGACGAGATGGAGGAGAGCAGCAATCGAGGCGATTGCCCCGACGGAACAAAACGCCTTAGTCGGAGTCAGCCCAAATGATCCCAGACAACATAAGAGAGCGATAAAGGCGCATCCGAAACCAAGGATTATTTCGATTGGAATAAGCGAAATAAGCTGAAATGAGATGGGTATTGATGAATGCGAAACAGCAGCGAATTCATTGGGTTCGGACTGAGCTGGCGCTGAGATTCCCTCGCCGAGGTTTTGGGGCTTTACTGCTGTCAACTCGCGGTTGAATTCTCGTCCTTTGGTGACGAGATCGTAACCACTCATTTCCTGGTTGCCAAGAATCGGTAGTTGAACTGTTGCCAACGGAAAGAAAAATGTCAACAGGGCCACCAACAGGAGCAGGCCGACGATCCACTTTTCAGAAACCTGCATTGCAGATGTATGGCCCAATCGCGCTGCCATTGAATCCCGTCGCCCTTGTAGGGGCGACTCTGACCGGCCGCCTTCGGGCGTAATCGACATTTTAGGCTGGTCCCTTCTACTCAGGTGTCACAACAATATGCCTCACTGCTGCTTGGAGCCTAGAGGCTCTGGCACATAAACGCGCCGAAGAGGCAGCATCCCTTTATAACCGGAATCGAGAAGCTCGTAACGGGACAAGATTAGATCGACGAGTTCTTTGCCGCTTATCAAACGAAGATTGCTCTTTCCTTTGGCAAAGTTGATGGCCTGCGCCGTGAACCCACCAAGGGTTACGACCATGCCAAACTCGCTTTGAACAAGTTTTCCATAGAGCGCCGAGACGACGGGTTCACCCACGTTTCCCTTGTCGCCACTCTTGGCCTGCACTTTGATGATCGGAGGTTCGAATCCAAGTTCGTCCTTGTGGGCAATAATGTCGATCCCGCCATCTGGGCCTTCCGGCGACACACGGGTGCGATAGCCCATAGGTCTCAAAAGATTTGCGACGAAATGCGAAAACGGGTGTCCCTTGACCTCCTGCGCCAGAGTTTTCAATATGAAGTCTCGCGTACTTCCCTAGATTTCTTCGGCAATTACAGCTACGGTCTCGTCTTCATCCACTGGTTCTGCCACAGAACTCCCTGAGAGGATTGCACGATATTCTTCAGGATAATTCTTGACTTGAAATAGACTCATGGCCGCCCCGAGTTCATACAGAGCACCCTGTGTGAATTTCGTGCGGGGAACGCTCTTAAGCCATTTAACGGCTCGCCTGTTGGGGTAGGACGGAGAACCCTGAGGATCATAGAAATACTCACCTTCGATCCGTCCGAAGTGAACTTCACGGTCGAATTTCGACGGATAGAGGACGAGATCACCACAAACCGGAACAGTTGCCCCGCCATACCAGGAATGGCACCCGGTTCGCATTCGGAAACACGTTTGTCACACGAGTCTTGTAGGTTTCACGATTGCAGGTAATTTTTGAAAGATCGCCCATTTCGTGCCAGCCGATTGCTACAACACTGTTCTTCAGGAAAAGAGAATCGGCGTCTCCCGTTCTACCGGCGTGAATGCCCCAGACTACTTGCTCTTTCATCTTGCTTTCACCTCTCTTGGCGCCGCCAGTCGTCTGTTGCCCTGACTCATGGGAGGACGCACTCCCATTCCGCCGCGCGTCCGCTCACCTCTATCGTCGGGCTGAGGGACGCAAAATGAATGAAAGCTTTATCTTTTGGAATCCTACAGAATTCTGCATCCTTCCTCCATTACGTCTCCGTGGAGCTTTTCGACTTTGGGCACAGTCTGGGCATAGAAAACGCATCCGAAGATGTGTTGATTTTGTAAAGCATCGATTCATTGGTGCCGGGAGGGGGGGTCGAACCCCCACGAGGTTGCCCTCGGCGGATTTTGAGTCCGCTGCGTCTGCCAGTTCCGCCATCCCGGCGTTGTTCTACTATCGTTGCCGCCCAGGGAGGCTGCTCCCCTAAGCCGCACGTTGCCCGAGGCCTCGACGGCCGTCCGGGAAGGACTGCGCTCGAAGCCCCTCCAGTATCGCATAGAGCTCTTCGAAGGAAAGGGGAGGCTGGCCCCTGCTGGGCGGCTTCAGGTGCTTGCAACTGCGGGTTGGTAGCTGCAGGCGCTTGCACGGTCGGTACGTGCGCAGCCATAGGAGAATGCTTAGAACTGAAGCCGCGCTGCGTGCTGGTGATCACACCAAGATTCCACTCGAGACGTTCAGGTTCGGATGCCAGGTTGATGTGGTTGAGGAAATTGGTGAAGTTCTTTCCAGACGCAGCGAGACCCGCTCCGTGCATTGGAACGTCTTGCTCAGGCCGCGGAGACCGCGACAG
>CAXUIM010000002.1:0-10851 GCA_964250885.1 uncultured Acidobacteriaceae bacterium
CTCCCACCATTCCCATGTGAAGCGTTGTCTTTTGCTCATCCATGTTCTTCCATCCTTGCAGTCTGTGGGATGCGCCCGGGGAATTCCGAGCCAGGCATTTGGCCGGTGATTCAAACGGCCGTTCGGGCAACTTTAGATTCTGACGCCATTGATAGTACATGGGAACCACGAAAAGCCTCCGGCGATGTTCCTGGGCGACTGAGGCCTTCCTGTTGCCGTGCAGGTTGAACTCTGACTTTAGGCCTGCATGAGCGCGGTTGCTCATGAAGGAAGTCGGGCTCATTGCGCAATGTGATTTCTGCCCCGTGCTCTGGTTGTGGAACACTGGACATGGCGGTGGGCGGTACACTTGCTAACCAAGAGGAGTTCATGGCCGGAATGTCAGAATCAGCTATCGATGTGCTCGAAAGGCAAGCGGGAACCACTTGGCGGCATATCCGTAATGCTCGAGAGGTCACAGATAAGGAACACTCGTTTCTCAGCAGCAAACTCTCTGAATTCACTATTTCTGATTCGAGTATCGCCGTCGTCGGTTCCCTTGCTAGGGAAGAGTTCATCCCCGGTAGCGACATAGATTGAACACTCTTGCTAGACGGCGTCTCTGCGCCGGAGCACCTGGACACCGCGCACCAGATTCGTAGGAAATTGGAGGAGCTTGGACGCAAGCAGCCGGGCAGAGAAGGCGTGTTTGGCACCATTTCCTCAAGTCACGACATTGTGCACCACATCGGAGGCCAAGACGACACGAACTCCAACACCACGCTCCGTATGCTCCTTTTGCTTGAATTTGCGTGCTTGGGACGAGAGGAGGCGTATGGCCGTGTGCTTAACAACATTCTGTATCGTTACCTTGCTGAGGATCGCGGCCTTTGGTTCGGGTCAGGAACTTACAAGGTGCCTCGCTTCTTATTCAACGATGTGGCGCGATACTGGCGAATAATGGCCGTGGATTTCGCTTATAAGCAGCGCAATCGTCAAAATGAAGGATTCGCCCTGCGGAATCTTAAACTTCGAATGTCTCGCAAACTCGTCTTTCTCTCGGGTATGATCTCCTGTTTTGAATGCCACCTTCATTTTCAGTCCGACGAGGAACGATCGGTCTTCTACAAAAGCCAGTCTGTTCAAAGCGTCATTGATCTCCTTCGGAGCAAACTCGCCAGATCTCCTCTGGAAAATGTGGCGTCGGTCCTGTTGCGCCATTCGCCGGATGTGATCGCGAACACCAGGCTTTTTACCGCTTACGATAATTTTCTTGGCATGCTTTCCGATGAAACGCGAGATGCGCAAGAAAGGACGATAAGAGAGCATCTCGATCGCTTACCGGTGGAGATGCTTGGGAAGGACTCAGTCGCCGAGAAAGGCCGGGAGGTAAGCCACGAGTTCCGTGATGCGATATCCAAGATCTTCCTGACGACTCAGACTTTGCTCGGGCGCATGACTATCGAATATGGAGTGTTCTGATGAGGCCTGTCGGATTTTCCAGCGGGGCACTGACCCGTGGTGATTTCAGAGCAGCACTTTCAATGTTGAAATCTCTTGAAACGGAGTGCATTGAACTATCAGCGCTTCGTCTCTCTGAAGTGGATGAGCTACTCCAAGCGATACCCTCCCTCGATCTGTCCCGATTCTCCTATATATCATTCCATGCTCCAAGCCGGTTCTCTCAAGCAGAAGAACTTTGTCTAGCCAATTTGCTGTACACGCACGTACCAGATCATTGGAACATCATCCTGCATCCAGATGCCGTTTTCGATTGGCAGTGCTGGGCGATCTTCGGAAGGCGTCTTGCAATCGAGAATATGGATCGAAGGAAGGGCATAGGGCGCACTGCGAAAGAACTGGCGCGAGTCTTCGAGTACCTGCCCGAAGCCTCATTGTGCTTCGATATAGGTCATGCGCGCCAGTGCGATGCGTCGATGACAGAGGCGTATCTCATGCTTCAGGCCTTTGGCTCTCGTTTGGTTCAAGTGCACGTCAGCGAGGTTAATAGCGCCAGTCAGCATGACGGGTTATCTTATGGTGCTATGACTGCTTTCCGGCAAGTCGCGAATCTTATACCAGATGGCATCCCGGTCATCCTCGAGAGTAGAGTTGTTGCTTCAGAACTATCTGCGGAGATTCAAAAAGTACGGGAATCTCTGCAGCCTGTGAAGAGTGACTCGCCTTTATCACGGATCTCCTCTTCGCTGGTAGCTTGCTGAAACGAAGATATAATTCGGCACAGGAAATCCGGCTCAAGCAGTGCAGGGGTGCCGTTTCTTTCGTTATGATTGGCACAAATCCGGGAGCAGTTTCGCTTAAACCTAAGCTGCCTGACCCTCTCGGTGCGAGGTAGTGCTGAACGGCTCAAAATCCAGGCCCAGATCGAGTGCCGGCACGCTGTGCGTCAGCGCTCCCACCGAGATGATATCGACCCCGGTTGCAGCGATCTCGCGGATGCGCTCGAGTGTAATGCCGCCGCTGGCCTCGACCCGCGCTCGTCCGGCAATCTGCTGCACGCCGGCACGCAGCGCTTCGGTGCTGAAGTTGTCGAGCATGATGGTGTCCACGCCGGCCGCGAGGACAGCCTCGATCTGGTCCGCGCGGTCGACCTCCACCTCGAACGAAGCCGTGTGAGGGAGGCGATCGCGCACGGCACGCAGTGCCTGCGTGATCGTTTGCGTCGGGTCCGCCGCCGGGTTCTCCGGGTGGGCCAGGATCTCGAGGTGATTGTCCTTGGCCATGACGGCGTCGGATAAGGAGAAGCGATGATTGCGCCCACCACCGCAACGGACGGCGTAGCGCTCCAGCAGGCGCAGTCCGGGCGTGGTCTTACGTGTGTCTACGATCCGAGCCCGGGTCCCGGTTGTCTGCTCGACGTAGCGTGCCGTGAGCGTGGCGATGCCGCACATTCGCTGCGCGAAATTCAGCGCAACCCGCTCGGCCTGCAGGATGCCGCGGGCCGGCCCCTGCACCGTGGCGAGAACATCGCCACGGGAGAAGCTGTCGCCGTCGTCCAGGAGGAAGCGCGTTGTAATGGCCGGGTCGGTCAGGGACATGGCCGCGGTAAACACATCCGCGCCACTCAGCACGCCAGGTTGGCGGGCGACCAGACGTGCCGTGGCCTGGGCCGCAGCCGGAACCAGCATCTGGGACGTGAGGTCGCCCCACGGAGCATCTTCCAGCAGCGCCATCTGAACCAGCCGCCTGACGGACTCGGCATCTGGCTTCATCAGCACGCAATGACCGCCTGTGCGGCCTGGCCCGCGGAAACCTCGCCCTGGAAAACCGGTCTTTGAGAAACGTAGATCAGTGAATGCTGGAATGCCGCCGAGGTCTCCGGGAAGTCGCGGCGAAAGTGGGCTCCGCGCGATTCCTCGCGGGCCAGCGCGGCGGCCACCATGACCCTGGCCAGCGAAAGAAGGTTTGCCGTCTCCATGGCCTCGACGCTGCCGCCGGGGCTGGACCAACCGGCGAGCTGATCCTGCACGCTCTGCAGGCCTGGGCCGTTGCGCTCGATTCCCACGTCCGCCCACATAAGCCGGCGCAAGCTCTCGCGCGCCAGCGGTGTGGCGTTGTGAACCGGCTCCAGACTCGCATCCAGAGACGTTACTCGCTCGCTGGAGTACGGCTCGACGAATGTCTGCTCGCCAGCCGGCGCGTCCGTGAGCGAGTGGGCGCAGCGCCAGGCGAACACCAGGCTTTCGAGCAGCGAATTGGAGGCCAGCCGGTTGGCTCCGTGCACCCCGGTGCACGCCACTTCGCCCACCGCACACAGGCCGGGGATGCTGGTGCGTCCCCAGACGTCGGTGCGCACCCCGCCCATCCAGTAATGCGCGGCCGGGGTGACGGGTATGGGTTGCGTCGACCAGTCCAGTCCACGGCTGCGGCAGGCAGCGTCGATGGTCGGAAAGCGCGTCCGCAAAAACTCCGCGCCCAGCATGGTGGCATCCAGCAGAACGGGCTGGCCCTCCTGCGCGGTCATCTGCAGGGCAATGCCGCGTGCCACGACGTCCCGGGGCGCCAGTTCCGCGTCCGGATGCAGCGCCTGCATGAAGCGATGGCCGTGCGCATCGAGCAGAACCGCACCATCGCCGCGCACCGCTTCGGAGATCAGAAATGTGCCCGGCAGGGCCAGCGCCGTGGGGTGGAATTGGTAGAACTCCACATCGGCCAATTGCGCGCCCGCCCGCAGCGCCATCGCGACTCCATCTCCGGTGGCCACCGACGGATTGGTGGTGTGCAGAAAGAGCTGACCGGCGCCCCCGCTGGCCAGGATTACGGCATCGGCATAGAGCGGCTCCCGCTCCCCGGCTGCATTGAGAATCTCCAGGCCAATCACGCGTTCCTGATTGCTATTTCCGTCGAGCAGCAGATCGCAGGCAAAGGTATGTTCCAGCACGTTGATGCTGGCCTGGCGCACGGCGCGTACCAGGGCCATCTCAATGCTGAGCCCGGTGGCATCGCCGCCGGCATGCAGCACGCGAGCCCGGGAGTGGGCGGCCTCGAGGCCGCGGGCCAGTTCTCCGTCACGCCGGTCGAAGGCGACCCCCAGGCGGATCAGATCGTGGATGCGGGCCGGGCCTTCCGAACAGAGCACCTCGACCGCGTCGAGATGGCAAAGACCGGCGCCGGCGCGCAGCGTATCGTTCACATGATGGGCGACGCTGTCGTCCTGGAACATCGCCGCCGCGATGCCGCCCTGCGCCCAGCGCGTGTTGCTGTCCGCCAGTTGCGCCTTGGTCACCAGCGTGACGGTGTGCCGGCGGCTCAGTTCCAGTGCCGCGATAAGCCCGGCGATCCCACTGCCGACAACGATGAAGTGCTTCATGCGGCGCTCGCCGGACGAGCATCCGGTTTGAGGCTCAGCATGCGTTCCAGCGCAATCCGCGCGGGCGCGGCGATCGCTTCGGGCACTGTGATCCGGTTGAGCACTTCGCCGCGCTCCAGCGCCTCGAGAACCCAGGCCAGATAGCTGGGGTGGATGCGATACATCGTGGAGCAGGGGCAGATGATCGAGTCCAGGCAAGAGATGGTGTGCTCGGGATGCTGGTTGGCCAGCCGCTGCACCAGGTTGATCTCCGTGCCGATGGCGAAGACGCTGCCGGCCGGCGCGGCCTCGATGGCCTTGCAGATGTAGTCCGTCGAGCCAGACTCATCGGCCGCGTCCACAACGGCCATGGGGCACTCGGGGTGCACGATGACCCGCACGCCCGGATGACGCGAACGGGCGGCTGCAATCTGTTCGACCGTGAAGCGCTTGTGGACCGAGCAGAACCCATGCCACAGAATGACGCGCGCCTCGCGCAGGCTCCGCTCGTCATTTCCGCCCAGCGCCTGCTCTGGATCCCATACCGGCATCTGCTCCAGCGGAATGCCCATGGCCCGGGCGGTATTGCGCCCCAGATGCTGATCGGGGAAGAACAGAACGCGCTGACCGCGCTCGAACGCCCACTGCAACACCTGGGCCGCATTCGACGAAGTGCACACGATGCCGCCATGCTCCCCGCAGAACGCCTTGAGCGCCGCCGACGAGTTCATGTAGGTCACCGGGATGACGGCTGCCCGCCCGTGCGCCGGCGGAGTCACAGCGAAGAGGTTCTCGAGCTGCTCCCAGCAGTCGGAGACGGAATCCACATCCGCCATATCGGCCATGGAACAGCCGGCCGCGAGATTGGGGAGGATGACAGCCTGCTCCGGACGCGAGAGCATATCCGCCGTTTCGGCCATGAAGTGGACGCCGCAGAAGACGATCGCCTCGGCCTTGGGCCGGGACTTGGCGGCCTGCGCCAGCTGGAACGAATCGCCCACGAAGTCGGCGTATTGGACAACTTCGTCACGCTGGTAGAAGTGGCCGAGCATCACCAACCGCTCGCCCAGCGCGTGTTTCGCGGCGCGGATGCGCAGATCGAGCTCCGCCGGAGAGGCCTGGCGATACTCATGGGGCAGGCCGCTCTGACGCGGGGCTGCCGCCGGCAGCACGTCCCACATGGACGCCCCCGGACCGTAGCTGGGGGTCTCCGCGTCGAAGACCCAAGGCGCTTCCGCGAGCGTGGACGAACAGGTCGCGGTGCTGACGAAGTTGCCAGGGTCAGAACTGCTAGGGTCAGAACTGTTAGGGCTGGCGTTTCCTCGCTGTTCGCGCAGGCGAATCAACTGGATGGTGCCATTGACGGATTGCAAGGCTAAGCTCCTCGGGAGGATCTCACCGTACGCCTCCACTCCAGCGATCTGGTAGATGAGGGCATCGAAATCCTGCTAACACCTAAGTTTAACGCTTCGGACCCGGGATTGCGAGCAGTGGGGCCTTGACGGTATGAAAACTCCGGACCGGTTTGGGATCCGGATTCAGCTGTAGATCTGATGATCCGGCGCGCTCCAGGATCCTAACATCCGGATCCGAAGCTCCCACTCTCTGCCGGCAACAGCCGAAGCCTCTACCGCGGCGACGGCCACTTCCATCCAGTAATCTCCGGTTTATCGATTCCTTCGCTGTAGGCGTAGTTGATGCTTTCGATGATCTGCCCTTTGAGCCACTCTTTAACGTGCGCTCCGGACTCCTGCAGTCTGGGAACCCGATCGATGACGTCGATTGCCAGATCGAAGCGATCCACCTGATTCCGGATCGCCAGCTCCAGCGGTGTGTTGATGTTGCCCTTCTCCTTGTACCCGCGCACGTGGATGTTGGCGTGATTGGTGCGGCGATAGGTGAACTTATGAATCAGCCAGGGATATCCGTGGAAGTTGAAGATCACCGGCTTGTCCGGTGTGAAGAGCGAATCGAAGTCGCGATCGGAGAGCCCGTGTGGGTGTTCCGTCGCGGGCTGAAGACGGTACAGATCGACCACGTTGACAAAACGGATCTTCAGATCGGGAAAACGGTCGCGCAGAATCGCTACGGCGGCCAGCGCCTCCTGTGTCATGATGTCTCCGGCGCTGGCGACCACCACGTCGGGGGCTCCGTCCTTGTCCGTGCTTGCCCAATCCCAGATACCGATGCCCTTGGTGCAATGAATCACGGCCTGTTCCCGATCGAGATATACCAGGTGGGGCTGCTTGTCGGAGACGATCACGTTCACGTAGTCCTTGCTGCGCAGGCAGTGGTCTGCGACGCTGAGAAGACAATTTGCGTCCGGCGGAAGGTAGATGCGTGTGATCTCCGCGCTCTTGTTGCTGACGACGTCCAGAAAGCCCGGATCCTCATGCGAAAATCCGTTGTGGTCCTGCCGCCAGACGAGCGAGGAGATCAGAATGTTGAGTGATGAAATCGGTGCGCGCCAGTCCAGCTCCAGCTTCGATTTCTCCAGCCACTTGGCGTGCTGGTTGTACATGGAGTCGATGATGTGGACGAACGCCTCATAGCTGTCGAAGAGCCCATGGCGCCCGGTCAGAATGTACCCTTCCAGCCAGCCTTCCAGCGTGTGCTCGCTGAGCATCTCCATCACGCGGCCGTCCGGGGCGATGTCGGTGCCGTCGGCGTCCTCCGGTTTGATCTGTGCCATCCACGTCTTCAGGCTGGCCGCGTAGATGTCCTCCAGGCGATTAGAGGCGTTCTCATCGGGACTGAAGACCCGGAAGCTCGTCATGTTGCGCCGCATCACATCGCGCAGGAACTTGCCGAGAGTCGCCGTGGGAGAGACTTCCTTCGTGCCGGGGCTCTCGATCGGGATGGCATAGTCGCGGAAGTCAGGCAGATCCAGCGGCTTGCGCAGGGTTCCCCCATTGGCGTGGGGATTGGCGCTCATCCGGCGATCGCCCTTGGGCGGCAGCTCCCGCAGCTCGGGAATCAGCGTGCCTTGGGCATCAAAGAGCTCTTCCGGCTTATAGCTCCGCAGCCACTCCTCGACAATCCGCAGGTGCTCCGGAATGGTCTTCACATCCAGCACCGGCACCTGATGCGCGCGCCAGAAGTTTTCCACCTTGTGCCCGTCCACCTCTTTGGGCCCGGTCCAACCCTTGGGCGAGCGCAGGATGATCATGGGCCAGCGCGGCCGCTCCGCGCGTCCGCTACTCCGCGCCTCCTGCTGAATAGAGCGGATCTGCGCGATGCAGGCCTCCACCGTCGCCGCCATAGCAGGATGCATAACCGCGGGATCGTCGCCCTCCACCACGTGTGGCGTCCATCCATAGCCCCTGAAGAGATGCTCCAGCTCCTCGGACGTGATGCGGGAGAGCACCGTGGGATTGGCGATCTTATAGCCGTTCAGGTGCAGGACGGGCAGGACGGCGCCATCGCGGATGGGGTTAAGGAACTTGTTGGAGTGCCATGCCGTCGCCAGGGGGCCGGTCTCGGCTTCGCCGTCGCCTACCACCACGCTTACGATCAGGTCCGGATTGTCGAAGGCGGCGCCGAATGCATGGGAGAGGCTGTAGCCCAGCTCGCCGCCTTCGTGGATGGAGCCGGGCACCTCCGGCGTGCAGTGACTGCCCAGCTGGCCGGGAAAGGAGAAGGCGCGAAAGAGGTTGAGCAAGCCGGCTTCGTCCTCGCTCTTCTCGGGGTATATCTCGGAATAAGTTCCCTCGAGGTAGCAGTTGGACAGAGTTGCGGGCGCGCCGTGTCCGGGGCCCGCGATATAGATCATGTCGAGGTCGTACTTCCGGATCACGCGGTTCAGGTGCACCCAGGTGAAGGTTTGACCCGGGTCCGAACCCCAGTGGCCGAGCAGGCGATTCTTGAAGTCCTCAGCCCGCAGCGGGCGCCGCAGCAGGGGGTTGTCGCGCAGATAGATCATCCCGGCACAGAGATAGTTGCACGCTCGCCAGTAGGCATCCAGCTTTCGCAGTTCGTCCAGCGCCAACGCCGGAGTCGAAGCGTCAGACTGTGAGGCAACGTTGGGGGCGGAAGCCGTCGAAGAAGCCATAGAACATTTGCTCCTGCATTTTGAGATCGGCCAACGCGCGGCCGCATAGCGTCCTCACATAGGATGCATGCAGGAGCTCGGAATCTGAAAAGGATCCTTGCTGCTGAGTGAAATCGCACCGCCACCGGGTTGTTCGCGGAGGTGGTATCCGAAGCAGACAGGAAGCACATGCAACTGCCGATTCTCACGATCAACACAGGCTCTTCCTCACTGAAGCTGGGACTGTACCGCGACAGCGGAGCCGGCGAAACTCTGCTTGTGGAGGGGCTCGCGGATGGAATTGGGCAGGAGCAAGGCACGCTGACGCTGCGCGATGGCACGGGTAAGATGCTGCACTCGGCAACGTTGACCCGGCCCACGCAGAAGAGTGCGCTGCGGGAAGCAATGGCCTGCATAAGAGAGAAGACGGACGCGGCGCCCGGCGCCGTGGGTCACCGGATCGTGCATGGGGGCCCCTATCTGACGCAGCATCAACGCATCACGGTGGAGGTGCTACAGCAACTGCGGCAGTGCGTTCACTTCGCACCGCTGCACATACCGATGGCGCTGGAACTGATTGAAGAAGCCGGGCGCGCCTATCCCGGAACGCCCCAGTTTGCCTGCTTCGACACCGCCTTCCATCGCACGCTTCCGGAATCGGCGGCAATGTTTCCGTTGCCCCGCGCGCTCTTCGACGAGGGCATTCGTCGCTACGGTTTTCACGGTCTGTCCTACGAGTCGATCGTGCAGCACTTCGGGGCGCGGCTGCCTGCCCGCGTGGTGATGGCGCACCTCGGCAGCGGTGCGAGCCTGGCGGCGGTCAAGAACGGCGAATCGGTCGATACCACGATGGGGCTGACCCCGACTGGCGGAATCCCGATGGCGACCCGCAGCGGGGACCTGGACCCCGGGGTTCTGCTCTACCTGTTGCGCTCCAGGGGAGCCAGTGCCGACTCACTGGAGCCGCTGCTGAATCATGAAGCCGGCCTGAAAGCGATCTCAGGGGGAACCCCCGACATGCGCCGGCTGCAGGCCATGGCAGAGAAAGGAAACGCGCCGGCGCGACTGGCTGTGGACATCTTCTGCACGGCTGTATCCAAGACGGTGGGCGCCTATGCGGCCGTGCTGAACGGACTCGACCTGCTGGTCTTTGCGGGTGGAATTGGAGAGCATAGTGCTGCCGTTCGCGCGCAAATCTGCGAGCGGCTCGGATTTCTCGGCATTCAGCTCGATGCTTCGGGAAACGAGGCGGCCGCTCCTACGATCTCCTCCGCGGCGAGTCCAGTGCGTGTCTGCGTCGTCGGGAGCCAGGAAGATCTGCAGATCGCGCGCCACTGCAGCCGGTTGATGACCGGCGAATCTCCGCAGGCTGCGTGAATCGGCTGACCCGTCTTGACCTCGAAGTTATCCGTCTTCTGGGGGGCGCCGGTCGCGAAGCAACTCAAGCGCGCCTCCGGTTCCCGAAGTCGCCGGCTGACATAACCGATTCGGTCGCGAACTTGGGTCCGCCAAGGGCTCCGGCCGCGCCGGTTCGGTAACGCGGAACAAACTTCGCCAGCCTCTCTGCGCTGATTTTGAAGCTGGCTGCGGCCAGCTTCAACATCAATCCTTCCCCGCAAGAATTTGCGGCACATCTGCTCTCGACTGTTAACCGACAGCTGGTAACCGACGGCTGGGCATTCTGGCGATAGCCCATCTGGTCCCCTGAGTTTCGCTCAAAATCCACAGCAAGTCGCCTGTAATCCTGCCTCGATTTAGCATCGTCTCAGCATAGAGCGGACATTAAGGTTTGCTCAGATATGGATTGCGATATGCGATATTCGATATGCGATAGACGACTTCGTCAGCTTGCGCGCATCGAAGAGGCCTAAAATGGTGAGTAAATTAGGGTTTTCTTGCCCATGGAAGATTCTCCCGAAATTTCCTGGCCTCTCGTGCATCTACCGTGCTAAGGTTAGAACAGTATTCTGAAGTCCTAGCAACACAAAATAAGAGTCCTTTGGAGGACCGCAATGAACGCCGGTACACTTTC
>CAXUIM010000002.1:10951-13399 GCA_964250885.1 uncultured Acidobacteriaceae bacterium
AGCAACACAAAATAAGAGTCCTTTGGAGGACCGCAATGAACGCCGGTACACTTTCTTCCCAGTATGAGACTTGTTTCAGCTGTCTGTTCAGAATTCGTTGGATCGGTCCAACGATCTCACCCATGCGACGACTAAACTCGCTATAACAGGAGCCAGGCTAGTGGTCGGCAATGTTCACGGCGACCTCATTTGCATCCCGGGTAACGACCAAAGATCGCTAACCCTGGGAAGAGTGTCGGTTTTGGGTGCTCGTAAGGCGGCTCGGATCGAAACAAGCATGCCGCCAGTCGTCGATCGCACTCCCGAGAATCATTGCTGAATTTCTGCGCCAGCATTCCTTGAATGGCGGCCGAGTCTGCGCCTTGGTATGCTTTCGGGCGCGACCTGCCGTTTCAATTCATGCCGGTTCGATGTGAGAACAGCGACTTCTGAGGGCATTATGAATGACGGATTTGGTGGGCAAGCGAATCAAGTTGTAATCGTTCCCGCGCCGGAGCAAATCGCGGGCGCACATTCAAAGAAGCGAACACGGCGAACCTTCCTCAGCTATTGCACACCGATCGCGTTTGTTTTGGATTTCCTTGCGATCTGCGCCGGCTTGGGAGTCGCTCTACTGCTGCACAACCTCTGGGGTGGCGCGCGCGTCGGCAGCGAACCTCTAAAGATCTTCTCTTTCTCACTTCAGTACACCATTGCGTTCATCCTCTTCGGAAGAATCCATTCGCTCTACAGCTACGAGCACAATCTCCTCCAGATCCGGGACACCTCTCGGATTCTCCGCGTTTCTTCCTTTTGCCTCCTGCTGCTGTCGGTGGAGTCGTTCTTCAGCAAGATGGTGGTGCCGCGCGGTCTGCTGGTGTTGGGTTGGGCCTTCATCACCCTCTTCGTGCTGCTTGAAAAGCATGCGGTACGGCGGATGTTTGCCCGATGGAAGGTCAAGCACGCCCATCAACGGCAGGTATTGATCCTGGGAGCCGGGCCGGAGGCGCGTCGCATCTTCTCCTACCTGCTCAATTCACCGGACTTACAGCTCTCACCGGTCGGGTTCTTCGAGGAACGCCCGTCCGACGACACGCGGGTGGTTTACAGCCACGACTATCGGTTCAGAGACCATGCCATGGTGTATCGGGGTCAGCTCGATGGCCCGTTACTTAAGCGTTTGAACATATCCGAGATCTTTGTTGCCGATCCAACCCTCTCGCCGCATCGCCTGTCTGAGATTGCCGCGCTTTCCTGGCAGCACAACGCCCCCTTATCGTTCGTTGGATCCGCTCACGCAGCGATCTTTGGAAATCCCGTCAACCTCCGGGAGATGGATGGACTGTTCATCACCTCATTCAGCGGCGAGAAAGAGATCAGCCTGGGGTATGAGTTCGCGAAGCGGCTTCTGGATCTGGTAGTCGCCATTTTCATGATCGTCGCGACCCTGCCCCTCTGGATCGTGGCCGCTGTCTGGATCAAGCTCAGTTCGAAGGGGCCGGTGTTCTTTCAGCAGGAGCGGATCGGGCGCGATGAGAAGCCGTTCAAGATGTACAAATTTCGCAGCATGTATGTGACCGCTCCCAAATATGGCGCCTCGCCCCAGGAGTCGTCCGATCCGCGGATCACTTCGGCTGGTCAGTTCCTCCGGAAAACCAGCCTCGACGAGCTTCCCCAGCTCATCAATGTGGTTCTGGGGCAGATGTCGCTGGTCGGCCCGCGGCCGGAGATGCCGTACGTCGTGTCGCAATACACGCCCCAGCAGAAGCAACGATGCAAGGTCCAGCAGGGGCTGACTGGCATGTGGCAACTCAGCGCGGACCGGAAGTTCGCAATCCACGAAAGTCTGGAATACGACCTCTACTACATCGAAAACCGGGGATTTTTCCTAGACCTGGCGATTCTTCTGCACACCGCCGCCTTCGCCATGAAAGGTGTCTGAAGGCTGGAAGGAATATTCCGATGGGCGCCGTCGATCTGGACGGCGCACTCTGGAAATTTTGAAGCGGTTGATTTGCTGGGCCGCTTACAGCACCCGGCTCAGCGGATGCGTCATCTGTCTGGGCGTGGTCGAGCTTTCCGCTCCATAAAGGCCTTCCTGAACAGCGCGTGAAATCCGTTCTCGCGAGAACAATCTGGCGAGCCCGAAAAGAAGCGATCCTGCCATCAAACCAACCCAGCAGCCCACTACGAAGATCCCGCAGTATGTCATTAGAATCTTTCCTTTTCTCAGCGTGTTCCAGGAAGCCACGAAAGCCTCTGCCAGCATACGCCTTATTTCGGGAATCCTGTGCAACTATTTCATCGGCTCCAGTATCTAAAAACTTTACTTTCGATCCCGCTGCTGCAAAACTTCACAATCCAATCGACTGCACATCGATCTTCTGGAGTTTCAAAGCGTAGGTGGACGGATTCTCCTGCACCGCGCTCACTTCACTTCCAATACGCCCTGCCTGTTGAACCGGATCG
>CAXUIM010000002.1:13499-37456 GCA_964250885.1 uncultured Acidobacteriaceae bacterium
CCTCAGGGCGTGAAGTTACAGCCGATGGCGGAGATACCGGTTCCAGTACATCACCATTCCAGTCAGGGTGAGAACCGCCAGCGCCAATCCCAGCAGAGCCCAGGCGATCTTGATGGGCATGCCCCATAACGTCCCATAGTGCAAAGGGTGCATGGACCACATGATCCAGTCGCCCACGGTATGGTTCTGTCCATAGTGCCATATTGTGAGGACCCGGGCGTTGGTGCTGTCGATGGTCAGCAGATCGCGGTGAGAGAAGTCTGCCGGCGCCCGAAGATCCATCTGAGCGTATACGACCGGGCCCTGCAGAGATGGATCGCTCAAGCCGAAGAGGCGACCCCGCGGAGACGCCGCCTCGGCGGCCCGGACAATGGCATCCAGCGGCGCCCGCTGCTTCGCCATGGAAAGCGCTGAGGGCAGCGGGGGCGACAGCATTCCCCGCAACGGCGAGACCGCATTGACCATTGCGCCAAACTCTTGATAAAAGCCGAAGTAGATCCCCGAGACAGACCACCAGAGGACGATGATAAGCGTCCAGATGCCGAGGGCGTGATGCGTGTCGAAGTTGATGCGCCGCCAACTTCGGCTCAGGTCGATCCGGAGGGCGCGGGTCCACCGGCTGAGGCCCTGCCACCACAGGAGAACGCCAGTCATGGCGAGCAGCAACAGGATGGCAGCGCCGACGGCATTGACCTGCTCCCCGTGGGCGCTGCCGAGCAGAAGATAGACGTGCAGGTCATGGGTCCAGGTAACCCAGTTGAGGGGCTGCGCATGGATTGAGGCGGTGACAGGGTCGGCAACCACATCGAACCGGGCGCCGGTTGCGCTGACGGCCTGTAACTGGAACGCAGGAATTGTCTTCCAGGGAGTAAGGATCTGCGTAACGTGAGCACCGGGATATGCTGCTGTGAAAACCTGCATCACTCTGCTGATTGTGGCGGTGTGGGAGGGGTCGAACGGCGAGAGGCGAGGAGGAAGAGTGGTCGCGGTCAGTTCGTTCTCAAATACCAGAACAGAGCCGGTAAGAGCGATGACCACAACGTACAGAGAGAGCGCAATGCCGGCCCAGAGGTGAATCTGGAAGATCACTCTGCGCAGGAAGAGCTTGCGCGGGTTGTGAATGGCGATTTGAAGAAGAGACACGGAGATATTTCCCTGTTCCGCTGCGGGGGAGCCCTATTTCTCGCCCATCCTTAGCTGGGGAATATGGGCTTGTTCACCAGGTCCGCTCCCCTGGGCTGTTAGAAATGGCCCCCAGCGGCTCTCCTGTTGGCGCCGCGTCGGGAAATCCAGAATCGCCACGCCATCGAGGAGAAAGGCTAGCCACCCGCATGAGTGTCGTACCACGCCAGAATACGGGTGAGTGAGTCGATCTGATGCCCCTGCTCCTTGAAGATGTGCGGTTCCCGGGGGTAGGTGACCATCTGTACGTCTTTCTTGAGAAAGCGCAGCGCGTTGAAGAACTCCCTGCCCTGCGAGGTAGGAACGCGCGGGTCCGCCTCTCCATGCAGAATCAGCACCGGTGTGTGGCAGTTCTGGACGTAGCGTACCGGCGACTCGCGATCATAGATCGCCGTGTTGGCCTGGAGCTCACCCATATAGCTCCGCAGATATCGGGGCGAGATATCCGTGGTGGTCGCCATGCTGAACACGTCGCTAATGCCGGCGCCCACCATGGCCGCTTTGAAGCGGTCGGTGTGGGTGGCGGCCCACGCGGTCATGAACCCGCCGAAGCTCCAGCCACCAATGAAGAGGCGGTTGGGATCGCTGATTCCCTGCCCGATGAGGAAGTCAACGCCAGCCATCACATCGGCGAAATCGCCGCCACCCCAGTCCTGGTAGTTCGCCTCGGTGAAAGCCGGCCCCTGACCTTCCGATCCACGCGGATCGGGCAGCAGCACGACGTAACCATGCGAGGCCAGCATCGTGGCGTAGTTATACCAGTCGCCATTGAACCCGACTGTCCAGGCCTCTTCCGGGCCGCCGTGGATATGCACGATCGTCTTGTAACGCTTGCCAGACTTATAGCCGGGCGGCAGGACGACTACTCCGTAAATGGTGCGGCGATCGTTGGGGTTGGTCCACGAGATCTCGCGCTGCGTTCCGATGCTCCAGCCGGACACCTGCGGGTTGGCGATGGCGACAGCCCGCACCTGGCCGTTGCGCCACGCATACGGGTCCGGGGGTTCGGTCGGGGAGTCGCCCAGGAAGGCGAAGGACCGGCCATCGCGCGCGACATCGAAGGACTCGTTGGAGACCGGCAGACCGTTGATCGGAGACGAACTCAGGGTAGACGTGTCGAAATCGCTGAGTTCAGAATGTGTGGCGACGATCTGCGAAACCAGCAGGTGGGTGCTGTCACCGAGCCAGTGCATCTCCCGTATGGTGCCGGAAAGCTTCGACTCCAGCTTGACTTCGGATCCATCGGAGAGCGTCTTTACGAAGTGCTCATCGGTGATGCTGCGCGGCGTGAAGCGGGAAAACGCGATGCGACGACCGTCATGAGAGAACGTTGGGGTCGCGTATCCGGAGTGCTCCTCGAGCGTGCGCGTGACCGCACCCGTGCGGGTGTCGAACAGTATCACCTTGGAGACGCGCCAGTAGTCGTCGATTCGCGGTGTGGGCGAGATACGGGCGACCAGGGTTGCGCCGTCCGGGGACCAGTCCACGGAGTCGAAGTTGAGATCGGAGCTGGTGAGCAGACGCGCCTGTCGAAGGCCCAGGTCGTAGATCCAGAGCCGATCGTACTTGTAGTCTCGGTCGACGAGGGTCTGATCGTTCTTAGCCGCCTTTCGAGCACGCTCCTCGGGCGAGTCGGTGTCGGTGCGGATGAAGGCGATGGACTTGCCGTCGGGCGACCACTGAAAAGAGCGTATCCCGCCAGGAAGATAGGTCAGGGGTTCGGCTTCCCCGCCATTGAGCGAGATCCACCAGAGCTGCATGGAATCAGGATCCACCTCGGGCTTTTCATCCTTGTCCGCCTTGCAGTCCTTGGTACATTTCGTTTCTTTCTCGACCACGCCGTCCGCGGCGGTGGGGATGTCGACGCGATGGGTTCCCGGAGCCAGGGAGAAGTGGAAGGGCGAGTCCTTCCCGGCCAGCGGGTTGGGGCGGTTGGAAAGGAAGGCGAGGTGAGATCCGTCCGGAGACCACGCCGGCGAGTCTTCCGCGGCGCCGCTGTAGGCGAACGGGCGCGCCGGGCCGGCACTCCCTGTCGGCGCCAGCCAGATGTGGGCATTGCGATGAGTGCCGGCGGGTACGGGCGTATCGACGGTGTACGCCACAAGCGTGCCATCGGGCGAGACAACCGGTCCCTCCACCTTCTTCAGGTTCACAATGTCCGCGGGTGTTATCACGGTCTTCTGCGCACGTGCCAGCGCGGGCCAGAGTGTGCAGCAAGCCACGGCCAGCAGCAGCGTCTTGTGCAGCGATCCGTCGCGAGCAGTCCTCACCGTGCGGGCGAAAACCGGAAGAAGTGAGACGGAGGAGCAGAGCATCGAGATCCTTTGCGGTTGTCGATCCTTATGCAGCGAATCTCCGGCAGGTGCAGGAGAAATGCTATCGTGACGCGAAGGCCACGTATACGACTTCCTGAACATCGCGAGCGCAGGTGGCGCTGAGCCTCCTGCGCTCGCCAGTCTTCAGAACTGCAGTTTGAGAGCAAACTGCAGCGAACGGGGCGCACCGATCTGGTACAGGCTGCTGAAACCGCCATCGGCGCCTCCGCCTCCAAGGCTGGAAGCGAGAGTCTCAGAAGAGATGCCGAAGTAGGGATTTGGTGTGGTTCCGGTGATGGTTGTTCCGTCGGCGGCGAGCGTGGATCCGCTGTAGAGGATGTTGCGCCCATCGTTGACACCCACATCGCCGAACAGCGGATGATTGAAGACGTTGAAAGCCTCGGCGCGGAAGAGCAGGCTGATTTCGTCGTGGATGGGAAATTCACGGCGCAGCGCGATGTCTTCCTGCCAGACATCGAAGCCGCGGACTGCGTTACGGGCGAGATCGCCCTGGGTGAAGGTGGTTGCGGGGGCGCTGAACGCCGCGGGATTGATGGCGCGTCCTCCGGGATAGTCGCCGTGGATGTAGAACGGTTGGCCCGGCACCACGTTGGGACGCTGGTTGATCGCGGTGCTGTTATAGACCAGGCCGAAAGAGTAGATTCCGGTCGTGACGGTGAGCGGATCGGCAGAGTTGGAGCGGAACAGGCTGTCGAAGGCCCAACCGTTGGCCGCATACTTCACGAACGATTCGCCGTGGTTCAGCTTGGGCAGCTCGTATGTGATTGCGTTGCTGAAGGTGTTGCGCACGTCGAAGTCGGAGTCGCCGTAGTCCAGGTTGGGGTTGTACACCGTGTGATACGGAATCGGCAGAGCCACGCCGGAGCCGTTGTCGAGCGCGTGGGCCCAGGTGTAGGTGGCCAGGATCTGCAGGTGATGCCAGAGATGCTGCTTATACTCCAACTGCAGCGAATTGTAATTGGAGTAGTCGTTGTTGGTGGTGACGTCGAGATAGTCGAAGTCGGCGTTGGCGCCCATGGCCGGAGTGAGCATCTCGTTGCGCAGCAGATCCCGTCCCAGGTTGCCGGCATACGTGATCTGCAGGGTGCGATTGTCTCCTAGGTTCTGCTGCAGGGATCCGTTCCACATGTAGGTTCGTGGATCGCGCAGGTGGGGATCGAATGCGAAGACAAAGCTGTAGGGCGGATTGAGCGTGAAGGGTATCGGGGCCGCCGTGGCCACGCTGAGGGGGTACGTTCCTGGCGCGCCGTATAGATAGTCGGAACGTGAGTAGGGAAAGCCAAGAGTACCCTGGCCGCCCTGCTGGTTCCCCAGCCCGTAGAAGATACCGCCGCCGCCACGCAGCACGGTCTCATATCCGGGATCCTTGTGAAGGACGTACGCGAAGCCGAGGCGGGGAGCAAAGTTGTGCTTACTCGGATCCCACAGCGGTGTTCCCTTGGGAGCGAGCGCCGCATTGGGCGGATCGTTCAGGTTGATGGCGGTGTAGAAGGGATGGCCAGAGTCTTCTCCGGGAGGAGGATCGTAGTCCCACCGCAAACCATAATTGAGAGTCAGGCGCGGCGTCATCTGCCAAGAGTCCTGGGCAAAGAACGATAGATTGTTGAACACCGGCCGCAGCTCCGAAGTATCGGTGGTGTCGACGACGGCGTAATCGGGAACCTGAGTGTCTACCAGTGTCTGTACGTTGGCGAAGTCGTAGCCGATGTCCCACGGGCGGTATCCATTGGTGGGGGTGAGATGGCGGATATCGGCGCCGAACTTCAGATTGTGCCGCCCCTTGCTCCAGCTCAGCGTGTCGACGTAGTTCAGCTGGCGCTGATGGTTCGTGGCATCGTCACCCACATAGTAGCCGGTTGTGCTGTCGTTGAAATAGAGCGCGAATACGGAACTATCAATCGAGTAGGTCGGATCGGATTGGAAGAGATAGCTGGAACTGGGAGGCGTGTCTCCCCCGAAGGAGATTGGCTTGACCGTAGTCGCTCCTTTGGAATGGCTGATATTGAAGCGAAAGTCATCGACCAGGCTGGAGGTCAGGATGTAGGTCGCACCCGCGGTGATGGTGTTCACATTGGCAATGGTGCTGCTGTAGGTCGAGGTCGCGTAGTAGTCGAAGGCTCCGTACTGCGCTCCGTTGGAAGGAGCGTCATCACCACGAATGAACAGGTTCAGCTTGGGTATGGGGCTGTAGTCGAGTCGAAGGCTGGTGGCATTAAGAGTGGATAGGTTTGAAAAGGTCGCAAAGAACTGGCCAGTGTAATCTGCGGTCACATCCTGACCAGCCGAGGGAGACACATCATAGCCGTTCGACGGAAGCGGATAGGCCTGGAGCAGCGGCAGAACGGCCGAATTGGCCCGGCTGCGAGCATAGCTTGTGGGGACAATGTTGGTCTTCGTCTCCGGGACACGCAGGCGAAGGCCCTCATAAGAAGCGAAGAAGAAGAGCTTATCTCGAAAGATCGGACCGCCCACGACGCCGCCAAAATCGTTCTGCTTCTCTGCTTCACGCGGCAGACCTTCATCGTTGTTGAACCAGGTGTTGGCGTCGAAGACGTCGTTCCGCAGATATTCGAAGGCTGTGCCGTGGAAGCGGTTGGTCCCGCTGCGGGTTACGATGGAAAGCTGCGCGCCGGGGGTCCGGCCGTACTCGGCGTCGAAGGAGTTGGTCTGAATCTTGTACTCCTGCATGTCGTCGATCGAGACCAGGTTGTTATATCCACCATTATTGCTGGTTGCAGGAGCGGCTCCGGCACCGGCGGATCCGAGATAAACGTTGCTTCCCTGCGTGATGCCCACGTTGGCGCTGACACCATCGATGGAAAAGTAGTTGGCATCGCTGCGCTGGCCATCAATGCTGAACTGGCCGGATGCGGTGTAGTAGGTCTTGGCCGTTACGTTGCCGGGAGTGAGCGCGATCAGCGCCTGAAAGCTGCGTCCATTGAGCGGCATATTCTCAATGAACTCCCGATTGACGGTTGTCGCGACCGCGGCGGAGGTTTCGATCTCTTCGCTTCCACCGGCGTTGACGTCGACCGTCTCACTGGACGATCCGATCGAGAGAGATACATTTTCAGAGAGCATGTCCTGAGTGTGGAGATCGATATTGGGCAGCACCGTCTCTTTGAAGCCGGGTGCGTCCACCGTTATCTTGTAGCGGCTCGCGCGCAGGGTTGAAAAGCTGTATTGTCCTTTGGGCCCGCTCCTGGTTTTGATTGCGCCGTTGGTGCCGAGATCGGTGATGGTGACGATTGCGCCCGGCACCAGGGCTCCGCCGTTGTCGGTAATCTGGCCGTTGATGCTACCGGTGTCGCTCTGCGCCCTGGCCCTGTGGAGAGGCGCGGAGACAAGCAGTACGAGCAGGGCTAAGCGATTGAGTCTGCGTCGTTTCATAGGGACTCCTTCGGTGATGGGGATGAACTGCGGCCCACGTTTCCAGGCTCAATGTCTTGATCTTTTCAGGGACAGCTTGGTCTCCCGGGAGTGCGTGCGGGGAGCGACGTGCCGGTGCGCTATAGAGCGCGCGAAAGATTGTGCTTGCGAATCAATGCAGCCAGCGCACCCGAACCGCGATGTTCCAATTCATCGGCGACGGCGAGGGCGTCGCGTAAGGGCTCATCCTGGCCGAGTTTGAATTTGGCTTCCATCCGCGTGACCTGCATGCGAAAGCCGGCAATCGCGGCAAAGCGGCGCGTAATCTCCGAACGGGGAATGTCGCTGGTCCGCCAGCCGTTCGGATAGCTGGACTCCATTCGTTGGGTCAGATCTTCCAGAGACGCATCGAGCTCCGGCTCTGCCTGAACTTCAATGCCGCCGTGGCAATGAACGGCGGTGTAGTAGTAGGTGGACGGCATATTGCGGTCCGGATACCAGCTCGCGGTGATATAGCTCCAGGGGCCCTCAAAGATCGCGAGAAACGATTCTTCCGTGTGCGCCAATTGCTGTGCGTGCTCGTTGGCTCGCGCCAGGTGACCCGACAGGACCAGCGGCGCTCCAGGCTCGCGGCTCGCCGGATCGATCAGCAGCGGCAGGTTGGTCGCGAACGGGCCATCGCTTCCGTTGCTGACCAACAAGGCCCAGGGATGCTCGTCGATCAGCGAAACCGCATCCTGCGGGGATGCCGGTCGCCAGCATGGACGGACAAACATGGACGGCACTCCTTCAAAAAGTCTGCGTCTGCGGTGCTGAGAACAGGGTCCGACAACTTCGTCTTCCGTGGCGACCGGCTTTAAGTTTTCGATCTCTACCAGTCGGGCCAATAATCCGGTTGCCGTGTCAGCCCATCGGGGCGCAAAGACGGAGACGCGTGAACCTGATCGCGATGTTGAACGAAGGTCCTGAAACAGAGAACTTGCCTGTGATGTCCTTTACAGTAGTATGAACGCTGGACTGAGTAAAGGGCCAGATGTTGCATTCGCGATGGTGCCAGCGAGGTGACGTAAATGACTCTGTTGGGCCGGTTAGAACTCGATCCAAAAAAATCTCCCTCTCTGCAGAGCCAGTTATCGGGCCAGATAAAGCAGCTGATTCGGCAAGGCGATCTGCTTGCGGGCGAGCGCCTTCCTTCTACCCGCGAGATGGCCACCGATCTCGGCATCTCGCGCAACACCGTGGTGGCAGCATACGAAATGCTGGTGGGCCAAGGTTATCTGGAAGCCCGTCTGCGTAGCGGCTTTCAGGTCTGCAGTGCGGCGCAGGCGTTCCGGACTTTGCCCGTAGGCGCCAGGAACACCCCGCGCGAACGGTCGTTTACGCCGGCCCGGCCACGGGATCCTGTTCCCTTCCGTCCGACTCAGCCGGACGTGAGTCTCTTCTCGCTGCAAACCTGGAACCGGCATAGAACTCGCGCTCTCAAACGAGGCACCAGCCTTCTGCACTATCAGTCGAGCTTCCCCATCGGACTCGACGAGCTACGCCGCAACGTGGCGATATACCTGCGGGACAGCCGCGGCGTGCATTGCCAATGGCAGCAGGTTGCCATTACCAGCGGATCGCAACAGGCGTTGTTCCTGCTGGCACATCTTCTCCTGAAACCGAAGCAGCGTGTCTTCATGGAAGATCCCGGCTATCCGGGGGCGCGCAATGCGTGGCGGCAGGCGGGTGCGGAGGTGATCGCCGCGCCCGTGGATCAGGAGGGGATGCGGCTGCCGGAGGCCGGCTCCGGAACGGCGAGCCTCATCTACCTGACGCCCTCACATCAGTTCCCGCTCGGCATGTGTATGTCGCTGGCTCGGCGTCTCTCTCTGCTGGAGGCAGCACGCGAAGCCGGTTCGTGGATCGTGGAAGACGACTATGATGCGGAGTTCCGTTACACCAGCTCTCCGCAGCCAAGTCTGCAAAGTCTGGATGAGCACCACCGCGTGATCTACATCGGCTCGTTCAGCAAGACTCTCTTTCCCGCACTGCGGCTCGGCTATGTGGTGCTTCCGCCGGAGCTGGTGGAGCGGTTCACGCGTCTGAAGTCGATTGTCGACGACTACGGTCCCCTGATCGATCAAGCCACCTTGAGCAGCTTTCTGGAGAGCGGAGCGTTCTACGCACACCTACGCCGTTGCCGGCGGGCCTATGCGGAACGCCAGAACCTGTTCCTGGAACAGGTAAAACGTTCCGGGCTCCCTCTGCGCTTTCCGATCTCCGGGCGCGGGATGAACCTTGCCGGCATGCTGCCGGATAAGTGGAACGATCGAGTGTGGAGCGAACGTATGAAGTCGGCGGGTCTGGACGTAGCGCCGCTCTCCCGATACGCGTTGCGGCCGACTGCGCCGGGTCTGCTGTTCGGCCTGGCCGCCTTCGATAAGCGAGCCATTCAACGCGGAGTGGCGAAGATGGCCGAGGTGTTCGGGCAGAAGCATAAGTCGCGTTGAGCCTGCCCTCGCGGAACCAGAGCAGTATTGCTGTAGGTGTACCCAGGGCATCAGGTCTCAACGCGGTTTTTTCTCTCAAGAAAAACGGCACTGTACCTTTCAGATTGGCCGCAAGGACAGCAATACCGCGCTACACATCCATGCGGTAGCGGGTCTCCGAAAGGTGATAGAGCGGACGCCACACCAGCCGGTTGATCGTTACCACCAGCAGCGCCATGACGATGGTCGCTAATAAGAGCAACTGGAATTGGCCATGATCTGTCGCCGCGCTGATCTGCGCTCCCAGGCCGACTGTCTGCATCGTCTGGTTCTTGAGGTGAAAGTATTCGGCGATGATGCTGGCATTCCACGCTCCGCCCGAGGCCGTCACCATCCCGGTGATGAGGAAAGGAAAGATGCCCGGCAGGATCACCGTGCGCCAGCGCTGTACCGCCGTGAAGTGGAACAGCCGCGCCACTTCCCGAAGATCGGACGGGATCGCCATCGCACCGGCAATAACGTTGAACAGGATGTACCACTGGGTGCCGATCAACATGAGAAGAATCGCGGCAGTTCCCATGCCGCCGCCGACGCGGATGAGCGCCAGCAGGATGACAGGAAACAGCGCCGTCGCCGGCACGGAGGCAGCGATCTGAGCCAGAGGTTGGGCGATGCGCGCCAGCCGCGGATTGAAGCCTATGGCGACGCCGGCAGGAATGGTCCACGCGGCCGCGAGCAGCAGCGACACGTTTACGCGCAGAAAGGTCGCTGCAGCTCCACGCAGAATGGCCGCGAGCTGCGGTCCCGTTACCTGCCGCAGCAGAGTCAAAGCATCGCCAGCAACATAGATCACGCCGCCTGACACCACCAGCAGAGCGATCCATCCAAGCCACGCATGGCTGCTCCCCGGTGAGCTTTCACGCGCACGGCTCAAGCGCCGCTTCTGTCGCTGCGCCTGGGAGCGGTAGATGCTCTCGGAGATCGGCATAAGGGTGTGGCGGCGGAGCGTCCGCAGCCCTTGGGATTGCGTAAGCAGATGCAGCAAAGGCGAGCGGATGCGGGCGCCGCTCTCCACCTGCTCAAACTTGAATTTGTCGCTCCATGCAATGGCCGGTCGCCAGATCAGTTGGTCGGTCGCCACGATGATCCCGATCATGACAGCCAGACCCAGCGTGATCGCGCGGAAATCATCATTGCTGGCTGCGGTCTGCAGGTAAGAGCCGAGTCCGGGCAGACGGAAATCTCGTGTTCCCAGCACGAACATCTCGCACGCCATCAGGAAGAACCAGCCACCCGCCACCGATACCATGGAGTTCCAGACCAGGCCAATCGCTCCATACGGAAGCTCCAGCTGCCACAGCCGCTGCCAGCGGGAGAAGCCATAGATCTTTGCGGCTTCACTCAATTCGCGCGGAATGCTCTTGATGGATGTATAGAAGCTGAAGGCCATGTTCCAGACTTCGCCAGTAAAGATGAGCAGTATGGCTCCCATCTCCACACCGATCTGCCGGGTGGGAAAGAGCGCCACCATGGCGAGCATCACACCCGGCAAGAAACTGAGCACCGGGATCGATTGGCCGATGTCCAGAGCAGCCACCAGGAATGGCTCCAGCCGCTGGCTGTGAGCCGCCACATATCCGTAACCGACGGCGAATAGCAAGCTCAATATGTAGGCGAGGCCGATGCGCACGACCGAATAGAAGGCATAGAGCGGGAGAGCGCGGCCGCTCAGAGAGATGACGATCTCCGGCTCGGCGTGTCCCATCCAGTAGTGGGCAATGCGAATCACGGCGTAGAAGCAGGCAAGACCGATGGCTGCAACGCATAGGTCCACCACCAGCGGCCAAGTGCGCTTGATGGCTGCCGCGCGTGCGAGCGTCTCCCGTCCGCGAATCGAGCTCAGGCTTCCGGGGAACTGGATCACTCGCGGGTCTCCGCCACGGTCTCCACTTCGGGATCGAGTTTTTCAGTCTCCACAAAGCGTCGCCGCGAGGCATCGAAGTCGAAGAGCTCGGCAAACCGGCCCCAGCTCACGGCGGTTTCGATCTGGCGCAGAGTCTCCTCTTCGGTGAACTGCTCGTCCAGCATGTCATGGAAGAACTCTTCGGGCACGGTGTGGTCACTCTTCGATTCGATGGCGCGCGTGATCTGGCGCAGCAGAAGAACACGCTCGGTCGCCGACTCGCGAAAGAGCTCCTTCTGGCGCAGGATCTCCGAGTTGGCATACTCGGTGCCCAGTGGAGTGATAGCGGCAGCGCCCTCGTTGACGGTCATGAATCCCAATAGTTGCGCCGCATCCACGATTGGGAGCAGATGGTCGACTTCCAGAGAGAGGTCGTCGGCCAGCTGATACATGTCGTACTTGCCTCCATGATCTTCCACAAACTCCAGCAGTCCCGCCACGCCCCCCGGACGGGCATGCGGAAGCATCTGGTACTGCACACGGTCATGGTCTTCCCTGGCCTGCCCCTTCGCCGGTTGTGGCAGCTCCGGTGGCTGTGCCTCGGGCTGCGTCAGCACCTTGTAGATGTAATCCACCAGTTGATAGAACGTCGATCCCTTGCGGTCGCGCGGATGGGCAAGACTCACGTTGAAATCCGTCCGTATCCTGCCCGGGTTCCGGCCAAGAACGATGATGCGATCCGCGAGCAGCACCGCCTCTTCGATATTGTGTGTGACCAGGAAGATGGCCTTGGTGGGAATAATTTTCTTTTGCCAAAGCTGCAGCAGCTCACTGCGCAGGTTTTCAGCCGTCAAGACATCGAGGGCCGAGAACGGTTCGTCCATAAACAGGACTTCCGGCTCCACGACAAGAGCGCGCGCGAAACCGACTCGCTGGCGCATCCCGCCCGAAAGCTCCTTCGGATACGCCGTCTGGAAACCATCCAGGCCCACCGTATCCAGAATGGATAAGGTGCGCCGCTTGCGTTCTTCCGCTTCCATTCCGCGGGCCTGCAGCGGCGCCTCAACGTTCTCCCGCACGGTGAGCCACGGGAATAAGGCAAAGCTCTGAAACACGATCGATACATTCACATCGGCAGCAGCGATCGGCTTCTCATGCCAATACACCTGTCCGGCCGAGGGAGCCGAAAGCCCCGTGAGAATACGCAGCAGCGTCGATTTTCCTGAGCCCGACGGGCCCAGCAGCGCAACGATCTGCCCGGCCGCGATGGCGAGATTGGTGGGCGAGATGACCTGGATGCGGTTCTCGCTGGGTTGAGCGTAGTACTTCTCGACCTGTTCTGCTCGTATGATCGGCTCGTTCATAGATTGGGCACACTTCAAGTCTTGAGGCGAATCCTTCAGAGAACTGGAGCGCGTCGCGAGTCTTCCGCCCTTGGTCGCAAGGCGGAACAGTGTCTGAAATTCTTTTCTCCAAAAGGATAAGGAGATCCGCCCCGCCGGGCTGACTCTAAGCGCATCATAAACGCATCTTGTAATGCGATGACGAACGCGTTGCAGAAGCTGGCGAAGCTGCAGACCGGCGGCCCAGCTGTCGAGCTTCAGCCGCTGCGGCAGCGATTTCGCGACAGCGTCTCCTTCGCGGACAGCGCCAGCCCATAGGCGACCGAAGTAAACTCATGGCCGCCGCGAATGCGATCTTCGCCAAAGCGGGTTTGGAAGATGCGGCGCACAGCGGGCACGAAGGAGCTTCCGCCCGTGAGGAAGACGCGGTCCACAGCCTCCGGCCGAATGCCTGAAGTCTGCAGCAGAGCGTCAACACAGAGCTGAATCGCATTCAACTCCTCGCGAATCCACGTTTCGAAGTCGCTGCGCGTCACTGCGATACGCAGGTCCATGCTTCCATCCCGGAAGTGAAACTCCGCGTTCTGCGAATGCGACAACTCAAACTTCACACGCTGGACAGCCTGGTGCAGCTGGTAGCCGAGATCTTCTTCGATCAACGTGATGAGCGCTTCGATCTTCTCCGGTTCCAGCGCCGTGATTCGAGCCCTGCTCAGGATTTCCGTCACTTCGCGGGTGCGAAGAAAAGACAGGTAATGCCAGCGTTCCAGGTTGGCGTAGATCCACGCCGGCGCGGCCGGTAACAGCTTATTCGGTATGCGCGCAAAGGAGTCGGACCCCAGAGCGGGCGAGACGAGCTTGCGCACAATGCGCGCATCGAACGCATCGCCGGCAAGACCCACGCCGCGGTTGCCGAGCAGGTCCTGCGTGGTCCGTCCGCGTTGACGCACCCCCGGTCCCACACGAAGCAGTGAGAAGTCGCTGGTGCCGCCACCGAAGTCGCCGATGAGAATCAGCTCGTCGCGCTCCAGAGTGGACTCGTAGGAGTACGCGGCCGCGACCGGCTCCATCTCAAAGTCCACGTGTTCAAAGCCGGCAAGGCTGAAGGCGTCGCGCAACCGTGATACGGCATACGCATCGTCCTGGTCAGTCTCCGCGCCTACGAACCGGACCGGGCGTCCCACCGTGGCATGACGGATGGGCACACCGAATTGACGTTCCGCATGCTCGCGCAGGTCGGCGAGGATGCGGGCGACCAGACCCTCGAATGTCTGGCGCCGGCCGAAGATTTCCGTTCCGGTCAGCGTGCGGTTCGGCAGATACGACTTGAGCGACTGGATGAGACGACCCTTCTCTTCCGCAGCGAGATAGTTCTCGATCGCGGCCGGTCCGGTCCAGGAACGCGTTCGCCGGGTCCCGCTCGGCTCTCGCATCTGATCCAGATACAGCACCGAACGATAGGAAAACGTGTCGCCCGCGCGAGTGGGAAACGATGCGAGCTGGACGGTTCCGTCGGCCGCCACGCGCGCAACGGAACTGTTGGTCGTTCCGAAGTCGATGCCTACCGCAGGCGGTTGATTTTGCATTCTGTGCACCAGTACCATCTTCGCAGCCTGTGGCCGGAGCCAACAAGCACCGACGGCTCCCCGCCGCACAAGCGAAGCCCACGAACGTCCCCACGCACTCTGGAGACAAGGGACCCAGCCGAGCTCTGCAACTGCCTGGCTGAAATCCTGCCAGCATCAGCGCTCGCGACCACTCCAATTCAGGAATGAAGCCTAGTTCCCTGCCAGTGCGATCAGCTTCGCTACGGTGTTCATGTTGCGGATCGTGGCGGGTGTTCCGCCCAGCGGCAGCTTCAATTTCGACCGGCCCATTCCCTCCGGGTAGTACACGTAGAGCTCTCGGCTGCCGGCACGCACCTGCTCGCCCGCAGGCCCGGCCAGCCCCTGCAACTCTTCAACAGGAAGCGCGGACGTCAGGAAGACCACCGCTATCTTGGCAGGCTCCTTGTCAGGAAAGGGGTTCGCGTCGAGGATCGCACGCATCTCTGCCGGCGTGCGGACCATCACATCGATCTTCTTACCCATCTTCACGTGCAGCGATCTTTCCAATTCGTGGCGTACCGCGTCTTCCTTCAACCCGCTCTCAAAGAGTACGTTTCCGCTCTGAATGTAGGTTCGCGCCTTTGCGAAGCCCAGCTTGCCGCAGAGGGCGGTCAGGTCCCTCATGGCCAGCGTGCCCGTTCCTCCCACGTTTACCGCGCGCAGCAGTGCAATGTATTGAGCCATCATCTTCTCCGGCCTGCGGTTCCCGCCGGATCCGCAGTAACCCTGGGGCACGCGGCTGTAGCATGGAGAGCAGACTTGTTATGGCTGAGTATATTGGCCGTCTCGCGCCTTCGCCTACGGGCCTGCTCCATCTTGGGCACGCGGCTACGTTCTATGCGGCCTGGCAACGCGCACGAGCCGCAAACGGCACCCTCCTGCTGCGCAACGAAGACCTGGACCGCGACCGCGCCAGGCCCCGCTTTGCCGCCGCCATGCTGGAGGACCTCGCCTGGCTCGGCCTCGCGTGGGAGCCGCCGGTGTGGACTCAGTCGGAGCGCCTGCCGATCTATCGCTCGGCTCTGGAGCGGCTGATTGCAGCCGGCCGGGCCTATCCCTGCACGTGCTCGCGGCGCGATCTGCAGCAAGCCGTGAGCGCGCCGCATGAGGATGCGGACGATGAGCCGGTGTATCCCGGAACCTGCCGCCTGCATGCGACCGCAACGGGTTTCCGGCCCGCGGTCAACTATCGCTTTCGCGTCCCCGACGGCGAGCCGGTCACGTTTGTGGATGGCAACCTGGGACCACAGCGCTTTGTGGCTGGCGCCGGCCCCGCAGTCGCCGACTTCGGCGACTTCCTGCTGTGGCGCAAGGACGGCCTGCCCTCCTACCAGCTCGCCTGTGTGGTGGATGACCACGCGATGAGCATTACGGAAGTGGTGCGCGGCCGCGATCTGTTGAAGTCCGCGGCACGACAGATGCTGGTGGCGGCCGCTCTCGGGTGGGTGTCGCCGCGGTGGTTCCATACAGAGCTGCTGCGCGACGGGCGCGGTGTACGCTTGGCCAAGCGGCATGACGCGCTGGCGATCCGCACGCTGCGCGAACAGGGAATGGGCGCGGACATGGTCCTGGCGTTGGCTTCCGGCTCGCCGCGGAGGACAGCATAGCAAGACACGGCTTCACGCCAGGACATAAACCCAAGTCCAAGCTTCGATTCAAACAAAGACAGGCCAGTCAATCAGACCGGACTCAACCAACAACGCACCGCCGCCGCGTTGTTGATCAAGCCCAGCTGCGATGCGCTCATTGGTGCGAGAGACGCTCGGCTGGGATTGGGCCCATCGGCAGGCCGGGCGGCTGCCAGAGCACCTGAAAGTATCCACGCCCACGCCATGCGTCTCGCTCACCTCGAGATGGTGCAGACCTTTGCTCAACTCCGCCGTGACGGTAAGCGGCCGTGCCGCGTTGCCGGCTGACCCACAAACCTGCGCAAAGGGAGCAGGACCGACGCCAAGCGCCTTACCATCGAGCGCAATGGAACTCGCATCGTTGGCGATGACCGTGAACACATATCCTCCGTCTTCGGGCACGTCAAGATCTGCCGTGAACGCCAGTGAATAATGCTCCGCCGGGTGCGGGGTCTCCGCCAGGGAAAGGGAGCGTACGGTCCCGGTTGTCGAGCCGTCAACCGGCGCGGTTGCCGGCCCGGCATCATCGTTCGCGGCGGAGGTCGTGAGCCGGTACATCGCACCCGGGACACCGGCCGCACCCATACGGATCACCGGGTTCTGATTGGTGCGAATCACTGTTGGCACGTTCATCCATGTCTGACGCCCACTGTCGCTCGATACGTGCAGCAGCACACGGTACAGACCGGAGCCGTCCAGCAGGGTGCCATCGGTGTCGGGGAAGCGATGCTTGACTTTGCGGCCGCTTTTGCTCGTTCCATCACCAAAGCTCCAGGTATAGTGCAACTTCGCCGAGGCGTCCTCAGGCTTTGCCTCGAAATGAAGCTTTTGCTGTGGGCGTAGCCAACCGCGCGGAGCCATCACCTGCACCTTTGGCCCGGTGTTGGACACAGTGGCCTGCACAGCCCCATCCGCGGTCTCAATGGGGACATCCGCCGCGGCTTGGACAGTACTTCCCGCAAGCACTACGTTGTCGAGCGTCACGCCGGCCACATCCCCCTGCAACACGGAGGGCACAAGCGAAGGCAGAGTGAGCCCGGCGATGTCGGTAAAGTGAATATCGCGCACAGGCGTCGGTTGGCGCACGTCGACCAGCGAATACCAGTCGTCCATTCGTATGTCTTCGAAGTTGTAGCCGGCGCTCTGCCCGCGGCCAGCCGGATCTGCCCAAAGCTCCATCAGGGCGAACGGCACGCCACAGCCGCCCAGACCCATGTGCAGCACGTCGGAGTTCCGCATGCTGAAGTTACCGCCTTCGAAGTTCTTCCGCGGCCACGCCACACGCACGATGTTGGAGATGCTGGTGGAAAGAACGCTGTTCTCCACCGAGATGTTGGTCACGGGCGAGCCTTGCACGGCAAATGCTTCCGCCCCGTAGCCTTCCCAGCTTGACTGCAGCGCAAAGACGTCATCCGCCGCGCGGAAGAAGCTGTTGCGGACGACGGTGTCGCCGCCTCCCAGCCAGTCCATGCCGTCCGCGTTCGCGTTGCCGGCGTTCGCGCCGATCACCTTGATGTTGTCGTAGACGATGTGCCGCGAATCCTTCATCTGGATCTGCCAGGTGCGGCTGCGCACCACGCAGGTTATATCCGAGATAGAGATATCATGCGCGTTATCCATAACGATGCAATGCCAGTTCCGCTTGTGCATCCAGCCATCGTCGTTGGCCGGGTTCTGCGGCCCGTCATAGACAATGACACCGGGTCCAAACACCCTTACATGGTCAACGCCCCAGATGTTGAGCGAGCCAAAGACCACCGCTCCGGGCGCGAGATAGATGGAGTCGCCCGTCTGCGCGTCGATGTTCTCCGTATGCGCGCCTGGACCGATGTAGCGCAGACCCGGCTGCGCGGCGACCGGTGGCTTCTTCAACGGTGCATTCGCAAACAGGTACAGCATCTCGGCCTGGGCAAGGAAGTCGCCGGGACGCGAGATGGCAATCTTTGCCGGGCCATCAAGGGTAAACGTGATGACACGACCCTGGCGATGCGGCCGGATGCCGAGACGCCAGGGCTGCACCTCAACCCCGGCAGCCCAGAAGTCATCGGTCGGCGCCGTTACCGAGATCTTGGTGTGCTTGTGAGCCTCGAAATTGAGGAAATATAAATTCAGCGCGGCGTGCAGCACAGGAGTCTGCTGCCCGTCGATGGTGACCAGAAAATGGTTCGAAGCAATCTCCGCCGGAACCGTCGCGAGTGGCGTATCAGCGCCCCAGGCGCTTTCGACTCCATAGATCAGCATCAAGACAGCTAAGAGATAAAGCGTGCGGAGGCGCAAGGGGACGGGTCCTGTACAAGCAATCCTTATATTAGCCGGTGGGACAAGGGCACAGGGGCTGGCTGCGGAGCAAACGGTCCGGTGTAGCGGTATTCGAGCACACGGACAGCCGCGCCGCGACGCCGGAACTGCGCGTCCGGCAGCCGCTGGAAGCCCGCCGCGGCGGACATGGATTCGCTGCGCGGCTCGTCAGAGCCTGCCGGAGCAAGTTCAACCAGCACACGGCTGATCTGGTAGTCGCGGCAGACGTCCGCCAGTGAGCGGCCGGTGGCGAGCAGTGATTCTCCGCGCAGCACGTGGACCCGGCGCTGACCGTCGTACTCGCGGATCAGCGCGATGAACGTCTGCTTGTCGGGGCCGAACAGCAACACGTTGCCCGGGTCGCCGTCAGCGAAGAGCCCGGCGACGATCGGCCGCTGGCCACGAAAGTCTGAATAGTCCTGCTGCCGTGAGCGCAGCACCTGCCACGGAATCGGCAGCAGGAACAGCACCGGAAGCGCGCCCGCCCACGCGCGGCTCGGCAGCCTGGACTCAAGCCGCACCAGCACGCACTGCAGGCACGCGGCCGCCAAGGCGATCCACGCCGGCCACCAGAATGTGCTGTGACGCGCAAGCCGGTTGTCATAGAAGCTGAAGGTCAGGTAGGCCAGCCCGAACCATCCCAGCCAAAGTATGTTCGCGCGCCGGAATGTCCGCGACACGACGGCGAGTCCCAGCGCCATGCAACCCAGCACCAGCACGACTGGATTGAGCCGCGTCGGCGCGAGCCGGGGATAGAACGTCCACGCGGCGACCGACCACCGCGGCAGCGCGCGGTAGTCCTTCATGATCAGCTGGGTATTATTGCCCACCGACTGCGCCAGGTCTGCGTGTCCGAACTTCACCGTGAACAGCACGAGCGGCAGGCAAAGCACCACCATGGCCGCGGCCAGGATCCAGGTCTCGCGCTTGCGCACAAGCCGGGGCACGAAAAGTGCGTCCAGCGCGACCGCACCGTAGAGAAAGTAGGCGGGCTGTTTGGTATAGATCACCGCCGCAAGCGCCAGGGCGCAGCCCAGGGCGCGCGCCACGCTGGTTGGTTCCTCTGCGTGGTCGCGCACCTGCAGGTAAGCGAGCAGGGCCACGCACATGACGGCCAGCGTGGGAAGCTCCAGCATGATCTGCTCGAACGACCACACCATGCCCGGCACCGTAAGCGCGGATGCAGCTGCGCAGAACGCCAGCCACACCGGCATCTGCCGCCGCAGAAGCGCGAAGAACGCCAGCGCGAAGAGACAACCGAAACACAGCAGGCAGACGCGCGCGGTCAACACATGGTCGCCGCCGGCCACGCAGAACAGCCCCAGCACCGCAGGAAACAGAGGCGGCCAAAAGATGAACCCCAGCGCGGGATATTGTTTGTAGTAGGCGAGAGTCCAGCCTTCCAGATGCATCACCGGATGGGCGCTGGCGAGGTCGTGAAAGAAGTAGCCGTCGAGCAGATGGTGGGCTGAGTCGAGGTCGTCGATATTGCCCGAGCGCAGGCTGGGCAATGAGACAAAGCATACCAGCGCGACTAGGCCGAGCCGTGCGAGGGTGTCTCGGCCGAGCGCTTCGATCCAACGTGGCAAGAACGCCTCCCGTACCCAGAATAATCCTGGGTTCAATGCGGGGCGCCAACGATGATGTCATTCCAGTTCCATCTTGGGCCGAGCATAGCCGCGGCTCCACGCACCTTCGGCAACTATCCCCGCCGTTAGCACCTGTTCACCACGATTTCGCATATCGCCACGGTGTCCAGGCCGTATGTTTTATGAAGCGCTTCAGGCGCTATCAACGCTGTAATCGGCAGCACCTCCGACGCGACCCGGACGACCTGCACAGAGTCAGGCAAGCTCCATCCCGAGCAGCGCCTGGATCTGTCGTAGCGCTGTTGTCCACGCGCCGCTCTCCGGGTCCACGACGTCGAAATGATTCGCTCCAGGAATTATGGTGCAGCAGGCTTGGCAGCCTGAGAGCTTCGCCATCGCCGCCCATCGGACTGGGAGTTCAGGTGGAATCTGATCGTCCTCGCTCCCTTGAAGCAGCATTTGTGGAACTTGAAACGGAAGCAGATCTCCCGGATTTGCGGCTCTATATCGTTCCGGCACTTCCTGCGGGTTGCCGCCCAGCAACCGGTATACTTCCTCCCGGTCGTGGGCAAAGGTCGAACCTTGCGCGAGTTCGATGGTGAGCCGAAGATCGACGGCCCCGGCGAGTGCTACAGCTGCCAATAAAGAAACGTTCAACGGTCTGAAGATCTCGCTATCAGTCGGGATACGAGGTCTGCCGGCGATCCAGAAGGCGAGATGCCCTCCAGCGGAATGGCCCATTACGATCACCCGGGATAGATCCAGAGGATAACTCCTTGCGAGCGTCGCGATCGTATCAAAACCGGCTGCGGCATCCTGAAAGGTAGTGGGCCAGCCTCCGCCTGTCTTTCCCACCCGCCTGTACTCGACCGACCACGTGGCGATGCCGGCTTCTTTCAGCGCGGCGCACATGTACCCGGCATAGCCGAGGTCGTACTCTGACTTCCACCACCCGCCATGGAAAAACACCACCAGAGGAAACGGCCTTTGAGCGTCAGCGCCGGGCAGCCACAGGTCCCCAAACTGTGAGGCGTCGGGACCATAAGGGATGCGGTGATTGGCCGCCAACACGGGACGCGAAAGAAGATCCATTCCTCCCAGCGTACATTGGAAGAACCATGGCGCCACTCGCGGAGTTCGAGCCGATCGCACAGCGCGAGCTGGGACTGCGGCGCAGTCTGTCGGCGGGTCAGCTCTCGATGATCGCCATTGGTGGAGCGATCGGAACCGGGCTCTTTCTGGGTTCGGGTTTCGCCATCGGCTTCGCCGGTCCTTCCGTGTTGCTGAGTTACGCCATTGGCGCGGTGATTACCCTGCTGCTGATGGGCTGCATGGCCGAGATGACTGTGGCGCATCCGACTGCAGGTTCATTCGGCGCCTGGGCAGAGTTTTACATCTCTCCACTCGCTGGCTTTATGCTGCGCGTCGTCTACTGGGCCGGTGTCGTGCTTGCGCTCGGGACAGAGGTTACGGCAATCGCGGTCTACATGGGATTCTGGTTCCCTGCTGTTCCGGGCTGGGTGTGGATCTCGTGTTTTTCCATCCTGCTGGTCGCGGTAAATGTCTTCAACGTTCGGTTTTTCGGGGCCATTGAGTATGGGTTCTCCGCCCTGAAGATCGCCGCCATTTGTGTCTTCCTTTGCCTTGGGCTGTGGGTTGTGCTTACAGCGTCTCATCGCCTTCCCGCCGGCGCACTGGTTGGGCTTAGGAACTACACGGCCTACGGCGGCTTCCTGCCCAAAGGTGTGTGGGGAATGTGGGTGGCGGTGCTTGTCTCGCTGTTCAGCTACTTTTCCATCGAGATGATCGCGGTCGCGGCGGGTGAAGCGAAAAACCCGCAGCGAGCGATCGTGCGCGCCTTTCGCTCCACCATGCTTCGTCTGGCGCTCTTCTATATTCTGACCCTCGCCCTGATTCTCGCCATTGTTCCCTGGATGACGCTGGCATCCGGAGCCGCGCAGTCGCCGTTTGTCGTTGTGATGAAACGCACAGGGATAGCGAACGCCGCCGGCGTGGTCAATTTCATCATCTTGATCGCCGCGCTTTCTGCGATGAACAGCCAGCTCTACATCACATCGCGGATGCTGTTCTCGCTCTCACGCGCCGGCTTTGCACCTCGTGCGCTGGGACGCCTCACATCAAACGGTGTACCTGTTCCGGCTCTTCTGGTCTCCACGCTCGGCATCTGCCTTGCGGTGCTGCTTAATATCCGTTATCACGAGCGGTCGTTCCTGCTCATGCTCGCCCTCTCCATGTTCGGTCCGATGTTCACCTGGTTCATGATCTTCGTCACGCATTTGCGCTTCCGCCGCCAGTACAAGGGCCACGCTCTGGTCTTCCGGATGTGGGGCTATCCCTACACCAGCCTGCTCGGAGCGTTATTGATGGCCGCTGCTCTGTTGACAACATTGTTCACGAAGGCATTCCGGCCTACCCTGATCTACGGAATACCTTTCTCCACCCTGCTCTGCCTGGCTTACGGCATCCAGCGTACCCGCGCGGCAGGAACGGCAACATCCATCCCAGAGGAGAGCTTGCGATGATGAGTACGCCGAGTGCGATTCCAGCGAATGAGAGCAAGGTGCAGGATAAAGCCGATCCGTTGCTGTCTTGGAGGATGGAGTTCCCGATCCTGGAACATACGACTTACATGATCAGCCATTCCCTGGGGCCAATGCCGAAACGGACCGAGGCTGCGCTCCGGGAGTTCACCGATACCTGGGCGTCGCGAGGCATTCGTGCCTGGGAGGAAGGCTGGTGGGAGATGCCTCTTACCTGCGGCGATCTCATCGGCTCCATCATCGGGGCTGCGAAGGGCCGCGTCGCGATGCATCAAAACGTCTCTATCTGCCAGTGGATTGTGACCTCCTGCTTCGATTGGAGTGGACCCCGCAACAAGCTCGTTACCGATGGCCTGAATTTCCCCTCCAACGACTACATCTACTACGGTCTGCAACGGCAGGGAGCTGAGATCTGTTCCGTGCCCTCGACTGATGGTATGACCCTTCCCTTGGAGAGCCTGCTCGAGGCGATCGATGAGCGAACACAGCTTGTCAGCATCTCGCACGTGGCGTTCCGCAGCTCGTATCTGCAGGATCTCAACGCGGTCACCAGGCGAGCGCATGAGGTTGGCGCCTACGTTGTTGTGGACCTGTACCAATCCGCGGGCATCGTTCCTCTTGATGTCACGGCGCTGGATGTTGACTTCGCTACAGGGGGATCCGTCAAGTGGCTCCTGGGCGGCCCCGGCGCCGGTTATCTGTATGTTCGTCCCGATCTTGACCCGAATTTGAAGCCGGCCGCCACCGGGTGGGCCGCTCACGCGCATCCGTTCGAGTTCGTTGCAGGTCCCATCACGTACGCACCGGATATGCATCGCTTCTTGAACGGTACGCCCAACGTTCCCGCGATGTACTCCGCGCGGTCCGGGTACGAGATTGTCCATGAGATCGGAGTCGAAGCCATACGCGCGAAGTCCAGGCGGCAGACTCAGATGCTGATCGACCTGGCGGATGAGGCCGGCATCGCGGTTCGCAGCCCGCGCAATCCGGAATCGAGAGGTGGAACAATCATCCTTGATGTGCCGCATGGTCGGGAGGTGACTGCGGAACTGGGCCGGCGGCAGATCCTTGTGGACTATCGCCCCGCTGCCGGAATCCGCATCGCCCCACACTTCTACACTTCAGACGACGAGATTCAACACACGATGGCCGAACTGAAGTCGATCATCGATCAAAGCAAGTGACCTGACTTGGTGGAAATCTTCTGCTGGATTCTCGCCGTTCGTCTCCGGTATCGTGCCCACGGAGACAGCGGCGGAAAAGATCTGGCGGAGGAGGCAGTTGCCAGAAATCTATCGCCAAGATTCGGGTTTTTTAAGGCCTGTGCGCTCTGCAGACCTCCCTGTTCATCACCGTTACGGGGATTCTCAATTTCGGACCGGGGCATAACAGTCGATTTGGGATCTGGCGGACGCCCGGGCGTGTTAACAATTTGATTGCTTCTACGCTAAAGAGCGAAGTAGAGGAAGCCGCGGAAGAGAGTGTCGAGCCTTCGCAGGGGAAAGATTCTGCGGAAGAGTTCGAGTTCTTTCGTGACGATCTCCCGCAGGATGGTCGATCCAGCCTCGGATCGGCAACCAATCGCTTCAGGTTGGCATTCTCTTCGCGCAGCCGCCGCGAATGGCGAAACTTCTGCAGTCACAGGCCGGCATACTTCTTCTTCAAGAGGT
>CAXUIM010000002.1:37556-54465 GCA_964250885.1 uncultured Acidobacteriaceae bacterium
CGCGAATGGCGAAACTTCTGCAGTCACAGGCCGGCATACTTCTTCTTCAAGAGGTTAAGATTACTGATCCGACGCTTGCGACAGACCTCGACTACCGTGGTCCGCGGGCTCCGTCTCCCGCACCACTCGCAGAATCTCTTTCTTCGATGTGTCCACGCCTCCATCTCCAGGCTCCATTCCAGAGAACATCGAAGGGCTCAATTCTCAACTTCAAATCGATCTGGTCTTTGGGTTTTTGGGTTAGATCGGAGATCTCTCATTGCCACTGGGCTATTCGGAGGCAGGCAGTTCAGGCAAGCTAACCTCCAATAGCTCCGCAGCCCTGGTGCATTCATATCGTCGTCGATTACTACGGCAGGAGGCGTTCGGATTTCATTCAGTTGCCAACGGTTACATGGTAATCGCGCTGGCGATGCACAAACACGGCAGACCTCGGCACTGCAAATCTGAACGCTTCACAACGCTCATATTTCATCCATTGAAGTCAACAGTTCAACTTATGTCATAACGTCCGTAACGCGATGACAGTATTCCCAAAAAAAACATGTTACTAGAACGTCAATTGTTACTCTGCTAACTCATCCCAAACCCAAGTGAATGGTTGATTGGTGACGCGATGAATGATATCTTGGTGGCAGTTCTGAGTGTGACATTTTGGCATCGTGATAGGGCTGGTTGAGTTATAGCCTGCCTGTCGCCATTCTGTAGACCAGGTGCTTCGGACTGTAAGCTGCAGTTCGGATTCTATCCACCGTTCTACCGAATACAAACGCGTTTGCCTTTGCAACGCAACATCAGGAAACATAAAATTTGCAACCTACTGTTGCCAGCGGTATCTCCGGCGATTTGCGGCGACTGCTGCAACAGGCCCGTCTGATTGCAGTAGCAGTCACCATGGTAGTCATAAACACTCGCAGTGGTGAAAGCGGCGATTCCAAACGCTGCTCACCTATGGTCCGCTCCTGGGATCTAACGCTGGAGTAATTTGTGACGCCTTCGCCATGCTGTCAATGTCCTGCTGGAGATTGCAGGAGCTAGCTTACTGTTACTTATTAGTGCACCAACAACTAATCCCGCCTGCTTGAGTTTCAGCACGCTAATTAGCTGGGGCAGGATTACGACTCTGAAAGGGCCAAATTAATGTACAGAATATCCGCGGCATTACTCGTCTTCGCTACACCTGCGTTTGGAGCTACTTATTATGTTTCCAATTCGGGCGTCGACTCAAATCCGGGTACACAGGCAGCGCCTTGGCGCACCTATACGAAAGTAGCGGAGGCTGCTTTAAACCCTGGAGACACAGTATATTTTGCTCGTGGCGAAACGTTTTATGTGAATACCACCTATGGGTTCGGTCCAACCAAATCAGGAACTTCCGACAAGCCGATCACCTACGACGCATATGGTTCTGGAGCGCTCCCGATCATCAGTGGTGGAGGCACTAACATGTACGCGATGGGGATCAATGGTGCAAGTTACTCTACTTTCAACAATCTGCATTTCACCGCGGCTACGGATGATGCGGTCCAGGTTTGGCAGACATCCAATCTTACTTTCGACAATGACACGTTCGATTACAGCGCTGGCATAGGAATCAACTTCGAGGGATCTGCTCCGGCAACTTGTTCAACTCTCGTGGTGATGAATTCAGTGGCTTCCTACAACCCTCTTGGTGGCATATTGGACGCCTGCCCTGGAAGCATGGTTCTCTTCCAGTCAAACCAGGTGTTCAATAATGTAACTAGCACGCAGTCGTATCATGCTGGAATCCGTGTAGTAAGTGACGGAACCGCGGCGTCGCACCGGCAAACCAACGTCATGGTGATTGATAATCACGTTTATGATAATGGTATAGGTTCTGGAGGAGTGGGTAACAACACAGGTTACGGTATCCACATGGACACAGTGGGAACCGGCATGCTTGTATCTGATAATGATGTGGAAGATAACCAGGGTTTTGGAATCATGATTGAATGGGCTGGAACTAGTGGTACGCATCAGGTTACCGGCAACTATGTCGCTAACAATGTGGGCATAGGAATTCTCCAGTATCGGCGTAGCTGGAAAGTGCAGGTTTCAAACAATACTTCCACGAACAACGGGACCAATTATCAGGTGCAGGGCGAGGCCGGCGGTGAAGCTAGCCAGCAGCGTTTTACAGCATCGATTTCTGGGAGTACGCTGAACGTGACCGGGAACGTGAATGCAGGATACCTGGAGCCGGGGCAGATCATTTCTGGGGCAGGTATACCCGCAAATACATCTATTGAAGCGCTCGGTACAGGTACCGGACAGGCCGGTACGTATACTTTGAGTACTAAGCTGGGCACGCTGCCTTCTGAGACCATGATTGCAGCCACTCGTATGGTGGATAACACCTGGACCGGCAACTGGGGCTATCAGCCTGCTTCTGGAAGTTCCACGCTTGCGGCTGACGCGGGCGGACAGAATGACACCCAAAACGGGATTGGCAATACCTATCTAAACAACTGCCTGGGGGCCAACCGTCCCAACATTGGGCAGTGGGGTGGGAAAGAGTACTCCACAAGTGCGAGTTTTGCCGCGGCCACATCCGGGGCGGCCTCCATAAGCTGCACTTCTGCTCAACTTAAGTAGTTTTTCAACTTGAGCCTGTCATTTCTTCGGAGGTGACGGGCTCATTTCCCGTTAAAGGCCACGCAAGGTGAGATGCCCCCTCTATTTGCCTGGGCGAAAGCAAGAGGCCTTGGGGCTTGATTACCTTGGGGCCTGATTGCCTTGGGGCCTGATTTAAGAGCGAGATGAAGTCACAGCGATGGGGAAGTTTCCGTACTCGCGGCCGGGCAGCGTAACTCTCCGCTGGTACGGATCCTCAAGCGGCTGGTAGGGCGAGGGTGTTCCCTTCGCTCAGATTTAGACTCCATCCGCGAGCTGCCCGATTCCGCCCGAACACCTGATGTAGGTGATTGAAACTAATGGCGGAGAGTGGGGGATTCGAACCCCCGATAGAACTTTTGGTCCTATAACGGTTTAGCAAACCGCCGCCTTCAGCCACTCGGCCAACTCTCCAGCGGGTTCGCTGTCGATTATAACGTGAGACTCCGCTTCGCCATAGTTGCAAAGAACACTCCTCCCCAATCTGCAGGCCTTTCGCAGTTTTGCGGAACCATCGTTGACTCCACACCAACCGGAGAAGTGCTCTTGTACACTGTGTCCGCCGCACAGGAACAGGAGAAATACCCAAAAGTGCGTACAAGCCAAGGAGCGTCCCCATACCGCACCCCAGAGGGTTCTCCGCTCGACAGAACCAGCTCCGCCTGCTGCCGCTGATCGCCGCCACCTACTTCATGGTGTCCGGCGGTCCCTACGGCACCGAAGACATCATCGGCATGGCCGGATACGGCCGCGCACTTCTCCTACTCGCTGTCATTCCCATCTTCTGGAGCCTGCCCACCTCCCTCATGGTCGGCGAACTGGCCAGCAGCGTGCCGGCCGAAGGCGGCTTCTACGTCTGGGTGCACCGCGCGCTGGGCCGATTCTGGGGCTTCCAGGAGGCCTGGCTCTCATTTGCGGCCAGCGTCTTCGACATGGCCATTTACCCAACCATCTTCGTTCTCTACCTCACCCGGGTCGCGCCCACCTGGACGTCCGGGTATCGTGGAACTTTCTGGGCGCTGGCGGTGGTCTTCGGCTGTGCACTGTGGAACCTGACCGGCGCCAAGGCCGTCGGCTTTGGCTCGGTGGTTCTCTTCTGTGTGCTGCTCTCGCCCTTCGTGCTGCTCCTGGCCGTCGCACTGTGGAAGTGGCACGGCCACGGCTCCGGCGCCCTCCTGCACCCGGTAGCCGCCCCGGATCTCGCCGGCGCGATTTCAGTCACACTGTGGAACTACATGGGCTGGGATAACGCGAGCACCATTGCGCAGGAGGTCGAGAATCCGCAGCGCAACTATCCACGGGCCATGCTGTCCGCCGCTGTCCTGGTCGCGGTCACGTACATTCTGCCGCTGCTGGCGGTCGGGCTCGCGGGCCTCAGCCCCACGCAATTCTCAACCGGCGCCTGGAGCGACGCCGCCCGCATCCTGGTGGGCCCTTTTCTGGCGCTTGCGGTCGTGGCGGGCGGCATGATCAATGGCGCCGGCATGTTCAACCCGCTCATGATGAGCTATAGCCGCATTCCGTTCGCCATGGCCGAGGACCACCTGCTGCCACAAATCCTGCTGCGCCAGAATCGCAAGAGCGTTCCCTATGTCAGCGTGATTCTCTGTGCGCTGATCTGGGCCCTGGCCCTGCGCTTCACCTTTGAGCGGCTCATCTCCATGGACCTGGTTTTGTACGGAGCCTCTCTGGTGCTGGAGTTCGTGGCTCTGGTGGTGCTTCGCCGGCGCGAGCCCTCGCTGGAGCGCCCTTTCCGCGTTCCGGGCGGCTTTGCGGGGGCGATTGCCTGCGGAGTCGGCCCCACCCTGTTGATCCTGTTCGCCATCTGGGCCGCGCGCGACGAGCGCGTCCTGGGCCTCAACGCCTTATTATTTGCAACCGCAGTGGGTCTGGCCGGTCCCGTTATTTACGCGGTGGCGGAGCGGCCCTGGCGGCGCTCCCCGCGGGCCGGAAGCTGATTCGATCGCGCCCGCGCCTCCTGCGGGATCCAGGTCTCTCAGGCAGGTTCGAACCCTAATCGAGACGCAAGAGCTACCAATTCACCAGCTCAGCAGCTGACGCGCCTTTGAAGACCGGAACGCGTCTGTGTGCGGCCCACCGGCGCCGCTTCACTTTGTCCGTCCGCCGCAATCCAGGGCTGGCACGCCGGGCACCAGTAGGTAGAACGCACCTGCGTGCCCTGCTTGCGCATCGCGATCGCCGCTCCACAGCGCCGGCACTCCTGGCCCTGCCGGCCGTAAACCCACAGGCGGTGGCTCGCATCCATGGCATGCGTGGTGCGCCGGTTGCCCGCATAGGTAACAATGCCATCGCCCGCGCCGTCGGTGACATTGGCCTCCATGTAGCGCTGCGCGAAGGTGGCCATGGCCTCAAATTCGCGCCCCGTAACCGTGCGCATCTGGCGAAACGGATTGACCCCCGCGGCGAACGCGACCTCGCTCTTGTAGACGTTGCCCAGACCCGCCAGAACATGCTGCATCAGCAGGACCACGGCGATCTCGGCATCGGGATGCGCGGCCCCGTACTCCCGCAGCGCGGCCACGCCCTTCTCTACCGTGAACGCGCCCGACAATACGTCCGGACCCAGCCGGGGCACCTGCGACTCCCGCGCCAGGCTGCGCTCGGTGTGAAACTCCGCTACCGGAACGTTGAACGCCACCGCCTGCCAATCCCCGCAGGTAATCGCGGCGCGCATACGGCTGCGCCCATTCCACCATTTCTCACCGGTTCGATAGACGTGCCACGAGCCGCTCATCAGCATGTGCGTCACCAGGATGAGATCTCCCGAGAAGAAGATGAGGCACCATTTACCCCGTGCCTCCACCCGCTCCAACGTGCGCCCCACTACCGGCTGATCGTCATTCCAGCTGGCCAGCTTGGCCAGCCCGGTCTCGAACCCAGTGACCAGCTTGCCGCCGATCGCCTTCTGCAGCGTCCGCGCCGCGCGATAGATTGTGTCGCCTTCAGGCATGTCACCTTGTCTCTCAGCGTGCTCCCGCCGAGTACTGCAAAGCGGGTCAAGAGCTCGCCTATACGCCGGCCAGCAGATCTTCTCTGGGGTCTTCGGGATTCAGCCTCTGCAGCTCCCGCAGAATCTCCTTGGAACGTTCATCCTGAACCTTCGGCACGACGATCCGGACCTCCACGATCTGATCGCCGCGGTGACCCTCGCGCGTCGCGCTGGATACACCCTTCTCGCGCATGCGCAGCTTCTGTCCGGTCTGGGTGCCGGGTGGAATCTTCAATTGCGCGCGCCCCGCCTGGGCGGTTGCTCCATCGATCGTGGGTACATCGATCTTGGCGCCCAGAGCGGCCTCCATCACCGTCACCGGAACGGAGATGTGGATATCGTCACCGACGCGTTGAAACAGCCTGTGTGCGCCCACCTTGATGATCAGGTACAGGTCTCCCGCAGGGGCTCCCTCGGTGCCTGCATTTCCCTTACCCGCCAGCCGGATTCGCTGTCCATCCCGTGTTCCCGGCTTGATGCGGAACTCCAGCGGCTCCCTGCGGGTCACCACACCCGCTCCGTCGCAGGTGGGACAAGCATTCTGCACCTTACCCGAACCACCGCAGCGCGGACACTGGATGTTGAACTTCATGCGTCCCCCCATCTGGGTTACCTGGCCGGATCCATGGCACTCCGGGCACTCCATGCTGCCGCCCATGACGCCCTTGCCCTTGCAGGTGGAGCACTGCTCCTGGCGCTGGATCTCGAGCCGGGTCACGCCACCGCGGACCGACGTCCAGAAGTCAATCTCTACCTGGTACTCCACATCGGTGCCGGGCTGCGGCCCGCGCGGTTGCCGGCCGCCGCTGAACATGCCACTGAAGATGTCTTTGAAGCTTCCCCCGAAGCCCTCCGGCTCGCGGGGCGCACGGCCGCCGCTGCCGGCCTGGAACCCGGAGAAATCGAAGCCACCGAAATCAAACGGAACGCCTTGCTGCCCGTGGGCCCCCGAGGGCCCGCCGGGACCTCGCCCTGGCGCCCCGCCGCCACGCGCGTAGGCGTCCGCGGTCGCGGCATCGATGTTGTCGGAGTAAAACCCGAGCTGGTCAAAGATCTTCCGCTTCTTGTCGTCGCTCAACACATCGTTGGCTTCGGAGATCTCTTTGAACTTTTCCTCGGCCTTTTTGTCTCCCGGATTCACGTCCGGGTGATACTTGCGCGCCAGTTTGCGAAAAGCCTTGCGAATATCCTCCGCGGTCGCCGTCTTCTTGACGCCCAACGTGCCGTAATAGTCCTTAGTCTGTGTCGCCATAGGTCTCAATTCTCAACTTACTCCACCTGGCTTCGCCTGAGTAGAGCCGATCTCCCCATCGATGGAGCGGGATACCTTCATTCGAGATGCCAATCCCCGACTCATGCCGCTGTCTGGCCGCATCGGCTGAATAACCGGCCGAAAGCCGCCGGCAGCCTTCAGCAGCCGCTGCCGCTCAAGATCGCTGCCGCACCGGAGCTCTGCCGCTTCAGGAGATCTCCGGCGAGTCGTTGTTAGACGGAGAAGCCTGGCAGACCGGACACCAGTACAGTGACCGCCCTGCAATCTCTTTCTTCAGGATCCGCGTGCCGCAGAGGAAGCATGGCTTACCGTGCCGCCGGTAGACGTAGTGCACCTCTTCCTTCAAGGCTCTGCCCCTTTTGTGCGGCCGGTCCCTGGGCCGGGTGGTCACAATCCGCCGATCCACCATGCCCGCCCGCATCAGGGGAGCCGCATCCTTCCAGATCGCCTGCACCCGCTTCAGCGGAACCGCGCGCCCCTCCAGGAACGGACTAAGCCGCTCTCGAAACAGGAGCTCGGCCCGATAGATGTTTCCGATTCCGGCGATCACATCCTGCTGCATCAGAAGGACGGAGATCGGGGTCTTCGCTTTGGCGATCCTCTCAAACGCGGGCGCCGGATCTTCAGAGGTCAGCTCTTCGCCGCCCAGAGGATCCGGTCCGAGCCGGCCCAGCAGCTTCTGCCACTGGGCGTCGGTCCACAGGCTGCAGTCGCTGGGCCCGCGCAGCTCCAGCCAATCCACCGCCTCTGGAGGGGTTGGATTGGATCCATCATCGGCCGAGTACCAGGCGTGCCGGGCGCTGGGCTCGGCGGCATTCTTCCGCGGCTTCGCTCCAACCGGCCACAGGCGCAACCGGAGCGCGCCCTTCACCTCGGCCAGCGGCATCTGGCCCTCGGTCCAGTCGCCATAGCGCCCCAGATGAACGTGCAGAATGCGGTCTTTGCCGAAGCTGTATCCCAGGTGCTTGCCCTTGGCCAGGATCCGCTCCAGCCGGCGGCCGTCCAGCATATCCGCCTCGCGGAAGCGCTGGTTGGGCGCCTCGACGTGCATCTTCCGGCCTACGAACGCCTGAGTATGCCGTTCAGCCCAGCGATGAATCTCGTTGCCTTCAGGCACTGCAGCTGTTCTCCCGTGGACTTTCGCTTAGAACCGTCAGGCCGCACACTGTGCAGCCGGCTCCCTCTGCAAGCCTATCGCAACACGTACGCCGAGTTGTTCGTTGCCCCGGTTCGCACCACCCAATGCGGCGCGCGATCTCGGCACTGGGTCAAACTTCTGTTCCCCTTTTTGCCAGGGGAGACTCGCCGGGACTTGCTCCATGCGATCCGCGCGAGGCGATACGAGCCGGTCTAGTTCCAGACCGTGCTTGCCTTAATCGACTCCACGCTGAACACCTGGTCCGGTTCATTCTCACGCATCCGCAGAGCGAACTGCTCGGCTTCCTCGCGCGTTCCGAACAGGCTCCGGCTGTACAACTTGCCCGCCCGCAAGGCTGTGCAGCGCCACACGATATCGCTGCGGTGTTCACTGCCAATCCCCAGGCTCCACTGCACCGCCCCGGGCCAAACCCTGTCGCGTCTCTCATCCGCTCCGCCGTTCGCGCCGTTATCTGTCATAGAGCACCCCTCTTGTAATAAACGCGAATCCCACACCCACCGGATTCAAAGAAATTAACCCGCAATGTACCGCGGAGATGCGCCCGTTGCTCTAACCCACATTTGGGAGCACCCTTACCGCTGGATAGCAATGAGGAGGAGCCGAAGCTCCTCCTCGTTTCCTGCTGGGCGTTCTGAAGAGGCGAGTCGTTATTTCTCCGCGTCGACGTACTCGGCATCGATGACGCCCTCGTCCTGCTTGGGTGCATCCGCCGTTCCCGCCGCGGCCGCATCGCCGTCAGTGGGCGGGCCGCCAGCCGCATTGGATTTGTACAGCGCCTCGGCCAGCTTGTGGCTTGCCGTGGTCAACCGCTCGCGCGCAGCCGTCATCTCGGTCACGCCGGGGTCGCCCGTCAGGGTCGACTTGGCATCCGCCAGCGCCGTCTCAACGTCGTTCTTGTCCGCCGCCGCGACCTTGTCTCCGCCGTCCTTCAGCATCTTCTCCACGTTGTAGACCATGGAATCAAGCTGATTGCGGGACTCGATCTTGTCCTTGGCTTCCTTGTCTTCGGCCGCGTGCGCCTCGGCATCCTTGGCCATGCGCTCCACCTCGTCCTTGCTCAGACCCGAGGAGCTGGTGATCGTGATCTTCTGGTCCTTGCCGGTCGCGTTATCCTTGGCCGTCACGTTGAGAATGCCGTTCGCATCGATATCGAAGGTGACCTCGATCTGCGGCACGCCACGCGGAGCCATCGGAATTCCGCTCAGTTTGAACTTGCCGAGCGTGCGGTTCTGGTTCGCCATCGGGCGCTCGCCCTGAAGCACATGCACCTCAACTTCAGTCTGGCTATCGGCCGCCGTCGAAAACGTCTCCGTCTTCTTGGTCGGTATGGTGGTGTTGCGCGGGATCATCCCCGTGGCCACGCCGCCCATGGTCTCGATGCTGAGCGTCAGGGGCGTCACATCCAGCAGCAGCAGATCCTTCACCTCGCCCGCCAGCACGCCAGCCTGAACCGCCGCGCCAATTGCAACGACCTCATCCGGGTTCACACCCTTATGCGGCTCCTTGCCGAACAGGTCCTTGACCAGCTTCTGAATCGCCGGCATACGGGTCTGTCCACCCACCAGAACCACCTCGTCGATCTTGCTGGCGTCGACACCCGCATCCTTCATTGCCTGCTTGCAGGGTCCAACCGACTTCTGCAGCAGGTCGTCGACCAGCGACTCCAGCTTCGCCCGGCTCAGCGTGCGCACCAGGTGCTTCGGTCCGCTGGCATCCGCGGTGATGAACGGGAGGTTGATTTCAGTCTCCTGCGCCGTCGAAAGCTCGATCTTGGCGCGCTCGGCCGCATCCTTCAGCCGCTGCAGGGCCATCTCGTTGCCCTTCGAGGTCAGGTCCAGACCGCTCTCGCTCTTGAATTCCGAGATCAGCCAATCCACAATGCGCTGGTCGAGATTATCGCCGCCCAAGTGGGTATCCCCGTTCGTCGATTTGACCTCAATCACGCCATCGCCTACCTCCAGGATGGAGATATCAAATGTGCCGCCGCCAAAGTCGTAGACGGCAATCGTCTCGTCCTTCTTCTTGTCCAGTCCGTACGCCAGAGCGGCCGCCGTGGGCTCATTGACGATACGCTTCACATCCAGACCGGCAATCTTGCCGGCATCCTTGGTGGCCTGCCGCTGAGCGTCGTTGAAGTACGCCGGCACCGTGATCACCGCCTCGCTGACGCTGGTCCCGAGGTAGTCCTCCGCGGCCTTTTTCAGCTTCTGCAGGATCATGGCCGAGACTTCGGGCGCGGTGTATTCCTTGCCCTGCGCCAGCACCGCCACGTTGTCGCCCTTGGCCACAACCTTGTACGGCACCATCTTCATTTCGGCGCCCACTTCATTCAGGCGCCGGCCCATGAACCGCTTGATCGAATAGATTGTGTTTTCCGGATTGGTAATCGCCTGCCGCTTTGCCACCTGTCCCACCAAGCGCTCGCCGCCCTTGGTAAACGCCACGATCGAAGGAGTCGTCCGGCCACCTTCTTCATTCGGAATCACCTTTGGCTCGCCGCCCTCCATCACCGCGACGCAGCTATTGGTGGTTCCCAAGTCAATACCGATAATCTTTGCCATCGTCTTATCCTTTGTGAGCCGCAGCTCTAACTCTCTCGACTGCATTCAGGTTCGCACCTGAGTGACTTACTGTCAACTAATATGATGAAGGGAGTCGCCGAAGGGATGCATTGAGCAGAGCCCCAGATGGGGACCCCTCCGCGGCCCGGCCCGTTCCCCGATGGGCGCTAGCTGGGCGCATGCTGGGCGCAGGATGGGCGCATGCTGGGCGCAGGCTGGGCGCTGGATGGGCGCTGGCTGGAGTGGTTGGGGTCACGGCCCGCGGCCATGCCGCTTCAGCGGCCGCTTTGGAGCCCGGCAACCCCTCCGGTCCGGCTCGATTGGCAGCCTCATCGCAGCGCCGCGGCCAAGCCCGGGTACACCGCAGGAAACGGTTGACTCGGAAGACAACACTCTCTAGGCTTGGCCAAAGTGGCCCTCCTGAGACGCACCGCCGCCTTGGTGTCCAGTGGCGTTCCCGCGCCGCGTAAACTGGCCGCGCCCCGAGACCGGGCACTGGACGGGCTGCGTGGCCTGGCGGTCCTCCTGGTCTTCATCTTTCACTACGGAGGGGGCCTGCAATCCGGAAATCTGCTACTGCGGGCCCTGGGGTACCTTACCCAGGCCGGCTGGACCGGCGTCGTTCTTTTCTTTGCGCTCTCCGGTTTTCTGATCACGGGGTCGCTGTGGGACTCTTTCGAACAGCCCCATTGGCTGCGCAACTTCTACGCCCGCCGCGCCCTCCGCATCCTTCCGCTGTACTACACCGTTGTGCTGGCGTGCACGCTTCTGTCCATGGCGCGGGGCGCTACTTTTGTAGACCTGAAGCCCTTTGCACTGTTTGCCTTCTTCCTGCAGGACCTGCCGTTTCTGTCCGACTGGGCGCTGCGTCTCAATCCCTCGCCTCTGCCTCTCTACCACCTCTGGACTTTGGCGGTTGAAGAGCAGTTTTACCTGATCTGGCCGCTTCTTCTGCTCACCGTCCGGAACCGCCGCGGGGCCATGCGGCTCAGTCTATGCATCTTCGCCGTCTGCGCGGTATTTCGGATCACCGTCTGGGGTCTGCCTTTCCTGACCTCGATTCGTGACACACACATCTTTGACAGCTTCCTGCTGACGCACGGCAGCGGTCTGGCGCTGGGAGCCGCGCTTGCCCTGGCGCTACGTAGCAGCCGGCCGGGCCGAGTTGCCGCCTCCCGCCGCCTGGTCTTTCGGCACGCTGACACCGCGTTCCAGGCCGGCCTGATCCTCTTCCTCATCTCCAGCTTCCTGTCGAAGTCTCTGACCCTGACTGCCCCCATGCAGTACATGGTGGGGCTTCCCGGCATAAGTCTGGCCTGCGCCGCTCTGATTCCCATTCTGCTGCGTCCCGGGACACCCCGCCACGTCTTCTCCCTGGCTCCCCTGGGCTGGCTGGGTCGCGTCAGCTATGGCTTTTATATCTTCCATATCCTGCTGCAGCCGATCTTTGACTACCTGGCGACTCGCCTGACCCACTCCATCGCGGGCGATTCCTACCAGACGGTGCGCCTGCTGATCGCCTTTCCTTTGAGCCTGCTGGCCGCCTGGCTCTCCTATCACCTGCTGGAGCTTCCGTTCCTGCGCCGCAAGAACCGCTTCCCGATGCATCAGCCTCTGCCCTAAAATTTTTCCAGAAAAGTCTCCTGCGGAGGAGAACCTGAATTCCTGTTCGTTGGCCGTCTGGCAGACACGCATTTCGTGCCAAGTCCAGCACCCACGCACGAAGAGTGATTCTCCTGCTCATCCGCTCCTGTCATTCGCTTCGCGGCCCTTTGGCGATGCAGCCGCCGCGAAGCCCGTCATCGCAAGGCGCCCCAGTCGCAAACGCCCGCCATCGCAAAGGTCCCCCAGCCGCGATCGCCACGGGACAGGTCTTTCTCCGCATCCTCCCGGCGCCGTTCGCATCCAAAGCTGCAGATTGCAAAACAGCAGCCTCCGAAAACTTAAGCGGCAGCTGCAGCAAACCGGGACCGCAGCGCGGAAGGCCGGGTTGCCCGGGTGTCGGGGAATGTGTGCGCACGACTCGCTTGAGCTCCGACAGGCTCTTTTGCGTTAGAGCATCTCTCTGCACGTACGAAGCAGCTTCGGGTCCATGGCCGTTTTCCTAAGAAAACGGCACTTGCACGATTGATCCGCTTCACGGCAACAGGACAAATGCTCTAGAAGCTATACCCGATAGTTGACAGGAGATGCACGCTCCCGCATGGCCGCCGCTTCCGCTACCGCGCCTTCCGATACCTCGCAGCAGGCTGCGGAGGGGGTCAACCCGTGGCTGATCGCCGCCGCGGTCATGCTGGCCACGTTTATGGAGGTGCTGGATACCTCCATCGCCTCCGTCGCGCTGCCCTATATCGCCGGGTCGCTTTCGGCCACAAATGATGAGGCCACGTGGGTGCTGACCAGTTACCTGGTCTCCAACGCGATCGTGCTGCCCGCCTCCAACTGGTTCTCTCTCCGGTTTGGCCGCAAGCGCTTCCTGATGTCCTGCGTGGGCATCTTCACGGTCGCCAGCTTTGCCTGCGGCGCCGCTCCGACCCTCGGCTTGATGCTTCTGTTCCGCGTCATCCAGGGTGCTGGCGGCGGCGCGCTGCAGCCCCTGTCGCAGGCCATTCTGCTGGAAAGCTTCCCGCCCGCGAAACGTGGGGCGGCCATGGCTGTATTCGCCTTTGGAGTGGTTGTGGCGCCGGTGCTCGGTCCCACCCTGGGCGGCTGGCTCACCGACACCTACTCCTGGCGCTATGCGTTCTACATCAACATCCCGATCGGCATTCTGGCGCTGTACATGATCAATACCTACGTCAAGGACCCCAGTTACATCAAGGATGCCAAGGTCTCGCGCTTTGACAATATCGGGTTCGGCTCGCTGGTCGTCTGGACCGGCTGTCTGCAGGTGATTCTGGATAAGGGCCAGGAGGTGGACTGGTTCGGCGCCGTCTGGCTGCGCTGGGCTTGCCTGGCCATGGTGATCGGCTTCGTCGTCTTCATCTACCAGTCCTTCTGGGGCAAGCAACCTCTGGTCGACCTGAACGTCCTGAAGGACCGCAACTATCTGATCGGCTGCATTCTCATCTTCCTGTTCGGCATCGGGATCTACTCCACCATCACAGTTCTTCCGCTCTTCTACCAGGAGCTGCTTGGCTATACCGCGTTCACCGCGGGTCTGGTGGTCGCTCCGCGCGGCCTGGGAGCCATATGTGGCATGCCCGTCATCGGATATCTTTCGAACAAGGTCGATCCGCGCTATCTGTTAACCTTTGGCTTCCTCGTCTTCGGGCTGACCACGCTCTACTTCGGCTCGATCACCCTGCAGGTCTCGCCGACTACGCTCTTTCTCCCGATCCTCATCACCGGCTTCGGTCTGAGTTTTGTGTTCGTACCCATCAATACGGCGGCCTACGGCACGCTGCGCAACGATCAGATCGGCAACGCCAGCGGTCTGTTCAACCTGATGCGCAACGTGGGCGGCTCCATCGGCATATCGATCGCCACAACGCTGCTGACCCGCCGCTCCGACGCGCATCAGAACGATCTCACCAACTACATGCCCCAGTCGGGAGCGGCCTATCAGAATAGCCTGCGCAGCACCCAGCAGGCGCTGACCGGTTATTTCGGCAAAGCCAATGCGCTGCCGGCGGCCCGGCTGGACCTGTACCAGCAGCTCACCCGGCAGGCGCTCAACTGGGCCTTCGTTGACGTGTTCCGCTGGCTGTCGCTGCTCTGCCTCGCGGCTGTTGTTGTGGTCTGGTTCTTCAAAAAGGTCAAGGCCGGCAAAGGGCCCGCAGGCGCCCATTAATGTTTCTCCTGCAGATGGTTGGAGGGCCGTTTCCCCACGACGACAACGGCACTCGCACGATCGATCCGCATCACGGCGACCGGAGAAGTGCTCTAGGCAAAGTCTTCGACCTGAGTGCCATCCGTGAAGGTTGTGGTGAGCGAAACCAAGCCCTCTTCCACAAACACCAGGTTGATAATCCGTTTGCCGGGAAACTCGATTTCGTGCCCACCGCTGTTGCGGACTATTCGATATACGTTCCATATTGGGAAGCTTCCTTTAGCGACACCAAATTTCACATTGACAGGCGCTCGCTAATAGGTAAGCCACCGAACAGACATCTCCCGTTCGACTGCATAGATTAAGCAAATAGGGTGGAGATGTCCAGATATTCCATAGAGTTCCGTAAAGCAAATGTTTATCGAACCGTTGCTCCGCAAGGAGGGATTTTGGACGCTGCGTCGAGTCAAAATGCCGCGAAGCGACTTCTGGATCCTGCGGCCACTGCAGCTCCGGCCGTGATGATTTTCGGTCAGGATCTGGTTCTACTCCAGACGCGGAAATTACTTCTGAGCCGCCATGGCTACTCTGTGCGAATCTCTGTTGACTTAGAGGAAGTGGAACGAAGTCTCCGCGCTGAACCGATTCGCCTGCTCATCCTCTGCCACTCGCTCAATCAGGAGGATGCCGCCCACGCCCTTGCGCTTGCCGATTCCACTTTATCCATTCCCAGCCTGATTCTGATCTCCGGTAAGTATGGCTACGCCGATTGTGGTCCAGGTGAGGTTCTGAACGTCCTTGAAGGACCGGAACGCCTCGCTTTCGTCGTCGACAAACTCCTCAATTCCGCAGAAAGCTGCAAACGGCAGGAATGTTCAGCCGTTTCCTAACCCTCAACTCAAGTTTCCGAAATAGGAGGTTCCCATGTCACAGTACGCAGGTACGGTTAAATGGTTCAACAATGCAAAGGGTTTCGGCTTCCTGGGACGCGACGGCGGTAACGACGTGTTCGTGCACTACAGTTCCATTCAACTGGACGGGTATAAGTCTCTCAAAGAAGGAGACGCCGTGACCTTCGACGTGGTTCAAGGACCGAAGGGTCCGCAAGCCGATCAGGTCGTCGTCCAGAAGAAGATCGAAAAGGCGGCCTAACGCCTTCCACACGCCCGCTGCCATGAGCCCGGGCGCGATCTCTAGAATTTCGCGGTCAGCGGCAGATCCGTGGATGAGCTTCCAGCCATCACGAGATAGGAGCCCGCTGGCCGCATCCATTTGTGGGCTGCCTCATCCCAAATCTCCATGGCAAGCGGTTCCATTTCCACGCTCACGATGCGGCTTTGTCCCGGCTCCAGAGATACTCTTTGCCAGCCTACCAGCCGTTTCCACGGCTCGCCCGCGGATTCTGGCAGACGCACATACACCTGCGCAATTTCCGCACCCGGGCGTTTGCCGGTATTGCTCACCGTGAACCGGACCTGGGATGCGCCCGGCGCGACCGTCAGTGCCGAGTAGCTGAAGGTGGTGTAGGAAAGACCGAAGCCAAAGGGAAAGAGCACAGGCTCCTTTTTCTCTTCGTACCACTTGTACCCGACTGCCGCGCCCTCGATGTTGTAGTCGACGCTGAAGCTCAGCACACCGTTGGTGACGGGCGGGGGCGGCTGGGCCACCGTTTTGCGCGGCAGTTCGCTCTCGCTCACCGGAAAGGTCATCGGCAGCTTCCCGCTGGGGTTCACCGTTCCGAAGAGCAGGTTGGCCACCGCATCGGCGCCCTTTACGCCGCCATACCAGGCCTCCAGCACGGCAGCGGTCCGGTCCAGCCACGGCATCGTCACCGCCGTCCCGGTCTCCAGCACCACAATGGTCTTCGGATTGGCCGCCGCCACGGCCGCAATCAGCTGGTCCTGATTCCCGGGCAGGGACAGATTGGGCAGGTCTCCGCCTTCGGATTCCCACTGCCAGACAAACACCACGGCAACGTCAGCCTGATGGGCCTGCGCCACGGCCTGAGAAATGTCCTCCCCGGAGCTGAAACTGATTCGGGCGGACGGCGCCTTGGCACGAATCGCCTCGAGCGGCGAGGTGGGAAACCAGACCTGCGAGCGCCAGAACCGGCCCGCGCTTTGCCCGGGCGGGTCAACCTGCGCCGATCCGCCGCCGGAGATCATGCCGGTATCCGCGTGCATTCCGATCACCGCGACCGAGCGCACAGTATCGCTCAGCGGCAGCACCGGCCCGCCCCCACCCGGCTGAGCCGCGTTGCGCAATAAGACGGCGCCCTGCTCCTCTATGCCGCGGGCAACGTCGAAGCCCTTCTGAGGATCGACGACGCTCCTCTTCTGCGGGTTGTCGACGATTCCGCTGGCAAACTCGGCCCACAGAACCCGCCGCACATGGTCATCCAGCTCCGCCGCGGGAACCTGGCCCGACTGCACCGCCTGCTTCAGAGCCGCGCCGTAAAACTCATCGCTGGGCTGCTCCTGGTCCAGCCCCGCGGCCGAAG
>CAXUIM010000003.1:0-27481 GCA_964250885.1 uncultured Acidobacteriaceae bacterium
AATCGAAAAGTAGCTCTCTCGGTTCGGCCACTCTTCCAAATGCGATTGCCCTGGCAGTATTGCTATCATCGCGCCTGATTCTGAAGTGTACGAAGAGCCGTTTTTCTTGAGAAAAAGCGGCATTGAGCTCCGAAGCTCCGCGAACATCTACAGCAATACTGCTGAGAGGAATGACCTTAGATTTCTTTGGGCTTGTAGTGAAGGCGGCCATCGCCTCATCGTGGCGGCGCAACTTTAGGCAAGGGCGCGCAATTCGGGGTAGCGCGTGAAGATAATCTGCTGAGCGTCGTGCGGCAATGCGCTTAGCCGCTTCGGCGTGTCCTGCGGGCGCAGACCCTTCTGGTTGAGCACGTTTACCAGGCTCCACTCGCGCTCGAGGGCTGTCGGCTCCTGCGCGGGCAGGTCATAGCGCGTGAAGTCGATGGCCTGCCACGGCGTGTTCCTGGTCCAGTCATGCAACAGGGCCAGTCGAAACCGCTGGTTCATGTACCAGCGGAGCTCCAGGTTCTTCTCCGAGCCGGGCGCCCCGGTGCCCTTCGCGTCGAAGCGGTAGTTCAGGTGCGAGTTGTCCGGGTTGTGCGCGCGCCATAACATGCCGAACTCGCCCTCTGTCATCACCTGCGTGTCCGGCCAGCGCGCGCGCACGGCAGTGAGCCACCACGCCAGGTCATCGTGGTGACCGATGGAGACCTCCCAAATACCGGTGACCCAGGCGAAGCCGTTCAGGGTGTGTCCTGTGTCGAAGTGCATGGCGGTGGTCGCCATCATTTCCAAGCGACCCTCCGTCTCGCCCAGGTCGCCGACAGTCTCAATGGGGCCTACGCCCATGCGGCTGTTAAACCCGCCCGTAAAGCCCTCGCGGCGCGCGGCGAGGAAGTCGCAGGTCCAGCCGTCGAGGCACACGCAGTCGATGAAGTCGGCCGCACCCTGCGCGGGCTTCAGGTAGTGCTGGCGGCTGGGGTAATAGGGGTAGCAGATGCCGCCGTCGCCGTCGCCGTGGTCGATGCCGTGCTGGCTCCAGATCTGCCCCTGGCAGACGTGGATGCCCTGGTCGTTGACGAGATCGTTCTGGTTCGCGGCGTCCATAAAACCCGCAACCAGGCATAGCGGCCGATAGCCGCCGCCGGCCATTCGCGCGATGATGGCAAGCGCCTGGTCGATCGTGACCCGAATCTCTTCGCGCGTGTTGTACATCGGGGCAAAGTAGCCGCCGGGAATGAAGGTGATCTCGTCGCCGTAGCGGTGATGGTAGTCGACCAGCAGGCGGCGCGCGTCCTTGTACTCCTGCCGCGTGTCGCGCAGGGCAAGCCAGCTGATGGCCCAGGTCATGCGGCCGTCCGGGCAGCCACGCGCGAACGCTTCGCGCCGGGCCCGAATGTGCGCGACGCTGTTCTGTGGGCTCTCATCCGCGCCGATGTTGCGCGTGGGCGTTACCTCGATCTGGTTGACGCGCACGACGGAAACGTGGGTAATGTACCGGCCCGTCAGAGGGCTGGGCCATGCCTGGACGGCTGGCGGCGCAAGCGCCATGGCGGCTGCTGAGGCCGCACCTAGTTGCACAAACTCGCGCCTGCTCCACTGCACGGCTGAACTCCGGCTGCGCCGGTGAAGGCCGGCGCTGACATCAGAGCGTACACACGCGGCGCTGGCGCTGGCAAACGCCGCCGCGTACCCGGCATCTGGCGCATCGTCCCTCGACCCTGAGACGATGACTCCCATGCGCCGACACTTCCTCCTGGTTTATTGCTGTCTCGGCGTGCAGATGATCGCTTTAGTTGTGGTCGTCTACAAAGAAAACCTTGCTGCCGCGGATCACAGACTCGAAGGCAAGCCGCTGCTGAGGCTGAAGAGAGCCATGTATGCCATAGGTCTTGTCACTTGGAGCATCATCGCCATTGCGCAATGGAAGTAGCAGCCATGGTGACCATCATGACGTCGGCCTTGCGGAGATCCTGACTCTCAGGAGCGAACGCGGCCATCCAGGGCGAAGGCCGCCAGCAGGATCACGATCGGGAAGCACTCCAGTGTGTAGCGTGGCTCGGAGTTATCCAGGTTGAGCAGCAGTAGACAGCGCAGGAGCACGAAACCCAGCATGGCCCAGGCCAGCGCCGGGCGGCCACTCCAGTTCGCTCTGCGCCAGCGCCAAATCCCGATCAGCGCGGCAATCAGATAGGCGAAGTCCAGAGCGCCATACGCGATCTCCGCCAGGGAACGCCGGGGATGCTCGCGCACCGCCCACCAATCCAAGGGCATCTTCATGAGCTCTGTGCGCGGCCGCAGCCACATATCGAGCTCCCTTGCCACAGGCATCACCACGTAGTAGCGGAAGGGATGGGCGGAGATACGCTCCGCGGCGAGCCGGGCGAAGGCCTCATCGAAAGCCGGGGTGGCCGAATCCTCGTCGTTGTACTGCGCAAAGAGGACGCGGGTCTGGAGCATCTGCCGGGGATCGTCGAAGGCGCGCGCCGGAAGATCGCCGAGCTTCATCGAGTTTCCGTCGTAGTTCCAGTAGATATCCACGGTCGCCTTGAAATCGATCGCCCAGGTGCGATACCAGCGCTGGAAACCGAAGGGCACCGTCTCGCCCGGATCGTTGGCATAGCGGGGCGCCAGAGGCTGGATGACATGAAAGACGCGCCAGTTGCGGAGACCCCACAGCGCCAGCGGCGACACCAGGAGGAGCGCCGCCAGCAACGCCGGCAGCAGTCTCAGCTTCATGGGTGCGCCACGGCGGCTGAGACCTACCCAAAGCATCGCCGGCAGAATGGCGGCGGCCAGCAGCCCCTGATCGGGACGCAGTAGCACGGAGAATGCCAAAGCCGCCCCGGTGAGAAGCGCCCAACTCAATCCGCCGCGGTCCCAGGAACTCCGTGTTTCCCATCTTTCAAACGCAAAAAACGCGAGCACCACACCATAGAGCGTGCAGGTCTCGGTCAGCGCCGCCGCGGTGTAGTTTGCCGTAAACGGGCAAAGGACTGCCAGCCAGAGCGCTCTCCGGCCGGCGCGACGGCCCATCAGCCGACTGGCGAGCCGGCTGAGCAGAATACAGCTGACCAGGTCGATTGCGACCTGTACCCAAAGCACGGCGAGATAATTCGCATTGCCGAAGAGGGCGAAGCAGAGCGCCAGAAAGAGCGGGTACCCTGGCAGGCGGATCAGCGTCGGGCGAATCACGTTCTCGGTGAAGCCAAAGATATGGTGCGCCACCATATTGTGGGCCAGATCGGCGTAAACCAGCGTATCGCCCGTAAAGCGCGGGTGATTGGCGACAAAAAGGAAGCGCAGAGCAAGGCCGCCCAGCAGCGCCGCGAGGTCGGAACGCTCGATACCAAATCGGCGGATCACTTCCCTGCATGATAACCGCGAGCGATCCGCTCAACCCAGCCAGAGCTCTCCCGGCGTTGACGCCGGGGACGCCTGTTAATAGCATGGGGGATGTGTCCCATCAATGAGTAAACCAGTCTTTTACGACCCGCTGCGCAAACGCTGGAAGCGGCTGCGGCGAATATTCGATTCAGTGGCGCTCTTCGCCACCGTCTTAGGTGTGCTGTTCATTGTGGGATTGCTGCGGATGAAACCAATGCAGGGGCTGGACCTGAGTTCAGCCAGCAAGCGCTACCGGGCGCTCTACCAGCCCAAGCCTGACCTGAAAACCAGAGAGAAGCTCAACCACTCCGCTCATCGCAAGACGGATGTCAAGCCTTCGGATGTGGTCCTGAATGAGGGCGAGGGTCTGCGCGCGGCCTTCTACACCGATCTCGATCCGGCCAGCTTCGCGTCGTTCAAGGAACACGTCAAACAGATCGATCTCCTGTTTCCCGACTGGCTGCACGTCATTACTCCCGACGGGGCGCTGACGGCATACAGCTCCGACAATCTGCCGTTCGCGGTTGTGGACGCTGCCGGGGTTCACGGCGTGGACCGGGAGAACAAGATTACCCGGGCTATCACCGACGCCAAGGAAGATACGGAAATCTTCCCGCTGGTGAATAATTACAGCCTGACCGATGGCAATTTCTCGCCAAGCGTTGAAACGTTTCTACTGAGCGAGCCGGCCCGCGCGAACTTTGTTCATCAGGTAGATCAGTTCCTGGCGGCTAATACCCGCTACGGCGGCCTCACGCTTAACTTCCAGGCTCTTGCACCGGACGCCGAGGTGGGATACGACCAGCTGATCCAGTCCCTCTACAGTGACTTTCATGCGCGTAATCTGAGGCTCTATGTCAATGTATCGGTCGCGGAGGATCCGACCGAGCTGAAGTTTATTGCGGATCACTCCGACGGTGTGGTGTTGATGAATTACGACGAGCACCAGACCGACAGTGGGCCCGGGCCGGTCGCCGGGCAGGACTGGTTCGAGAAGAATCTCACCAACGCGATGAAGGTGGTTGCGCGCGAGAAGATCATCTGCTCCATCGGCAGCTATGGTTATGACTGGACCCTTCCGTTGCCTCCACCACCGGCTCCTCCGCGCCGAGGTCACCGGCCGCCCGCGCCCAAGCCGCAGCCGCAGCCGCAGCCGCAGCAGCCCAGTCCCGACGTGCTCAGCACGACCATGCTCTCGACACAGGAAGCCTGGCAGGAGGCCTCCGACTCGGAAGCCCAGATCAACCTCGACGATGCGTCGCTCAATCCCCACTTCGCCTACGACGATGTAGACGCCAAGGTACGCCATCAGGTGTGGTTCCTGGATGCGGTCACGGCGCTCAATGAGATGCGGGTCGCCCGCGCCCTGGGCCTGCAGACCTTCGCCTTGTGGCGCCTGGGCTCGGAGGACGATTCGCTCTGGAGGATATGGGACCACCCGCTCACGACCGACCCGCTCAAGGTTCTGAGCAACGTTGCCCCGGGCCAGGACGTCGATACCGAGGGAGACGGAGACATCATCCGCGTTACCGGCCTGCCGCAGAGCGGGCGCCGCACGCTCCAGATGGACGACGACAAGACGATCCCTGCGAAATATCTCAGCATCGTCGACGAGACGATGACCTCGTACCCGCTGCCCTATACGATCTCGCAATACGGCTACCAGCCCAAAGAAGTTGCCATCAGCTTTGACGACGGCCCCGATCCGGAGTGGACGCCGAAGATCCTCGATGTCCTGAAGCGATACAACGTGAAGGGCACTTTCTTCATGATCGGCGAAGTGGCTCAGGACAACGTGGGCGTTATGCAGCGCGTCTTCCGGGAAGGCCATGAGATCGGGAACCACACGTTCACGCACCCCGACATCTCCGAGGTTTCGCAGCGATCCGTCGATCTGCAGTTGAACCTTACCGAGAGCCTCTTTGAGGCCAAGCTGGGCGTCAAGCCGGTTTACTTCCGGCCACCATACTCCATCGATCAGGAACCCGATACCAACGATCAGGCCGCGCCCATCTATCACATTCAGAACCTGGGCTATGTGATTGTGGGAGACAAGATCGATACCAATGATTGGGACGAGCATCCACGCAAGACGCCCCAGGAGATTGTCACCAGCGTCTTCGATCAGATCAACCTCTCCAACACCAAGACCTGGATGAAAGGCTCAGTCATCCTGATGCACGATGGCGGCGGCGATCGCTCCGCGACCGTGGCCGCTCTGCCTGAGTTGATCAAGGCTCTGCGGGCGCACGGCTACGCCATCGTTCCGGTTTCGCAATTGGTGGGCAAGTCGCGGGCCCAGGTCATGGTCCCGCTGGTGGGCCGCCAGCGCTACTATGCGGAGATTGACTCGGTCGCCTTCTCCTTCATCTCCTTCTTCAACCACTTCGTGATCTACCTCTTCTTCGTGGGCGACGTTCTCATGAGCGGGCGCCTGGTCATCATTGGCTTGTGCGCGACCATTGACCGGTTCCGCAGGCGTCGCGACTTCTCAGGCCCGGACTACCAGCCGCGCGTCGCCGTGCTCATTCCGGCATATAACGAGGAGAAAGTCATCGCCCGAACGATACGCTCGGTGCTGATGTCCACCTACAAGAACATCCGCATCATCGTCATCGATGACGGATCCAAGGACGACACCTACACGGTAGCCTGCGAAAGCTACCCCGCCGAGATCGGCGAAGGGCGAGTCACAGTGCTGACAAAGCCCAACGGCGGCAAGGCCGATGCGCTCAACTATGCCCTCGCCTACACGGACGAGGACATCTACGTTGGCATCGACGCGGACGGCGTCATTGCCCATGACGCCATCGCACGCCTGGTGTGCCATTTCGCCAACCCGCATATCGGCGCCGTGGCGGGCAATGCCAAGGTCGGCAATCGTGTGAATCTGTGGACGCGCTGGCAGGCCCTGGAGTACATCACGAGCCAGAACTTCGAACGCCGGGCGTTGGATTTGTTCGACGTTGTGATGGTGGTGCCGGGCGCCATCGGAGCCTGGCGAACAGCCGCCGTCAAGGCCGGCGGCGGCTATCATCCCGACACGGTGGCCGAGGACGCCGATCTCACCATGAGCCTGCTCGAGCAGGGCTACGCCGTCATCTACGAAGATCAGGCCCTGGCCTTCACCGAGGCTCCCGTAAACGCCAACGGGCTGGCCCGGCAGCGGTTTCGCTGGTCCTTCGGGATACTGCAGGCTGTCTTCAAGCATCGCGGAGCCATCGCCCGCCGCCGTGCAATGGGACTGTTCGCGCTGCCTAACATCGTGATCTTCCAGATACTGCTGCCCCTGATGTCGCCGCTGATCGATCTGATGTTTGTGGCCGGAGTCATCCATTACTTCGTCGATAAGCACTTCCATCCGGAGACAACCAGTGCCGCCGATCTCTACAAACTCCTGACCTTCTTTCTGGCATTTCTGGTGATCGATTTCGCGGCTTCGGCACTGGCCTTCCTGCTGGAACGCAAGCACCCCGCCAGCAAGGGCGATGCGTGGCTGCTCGTCCACATCTGGATCCAGCGTTTCACCTATCGTCAACTCTTCTCCTGGGTATTGCTCCGCACCATCAAGCGGGCCATCGATGGCCGCTCCTTCAGTTGGGACAAGTTGGAGCGGACAGCCAAGATGAGCGTCTCGACAGAGCGTCTTACCGAACAATAGATCCATCTTTCCGCATCCGCGGATTGGAGAGGTTCCCATGAGTACAACGGCGCCCGGCAGTCTGTCTGCCTTTCGCAACGAGCCCTTTACCGACTTCACCGCGGCCGACAAGAAGCGCGGCATGCTGGATGCGCTGGCGCGTGCACGAGCCGAAACCGGCCACACCTACGATCTGACGATCGGCGGGCGACGGATACAGACCGGCACAACCTTCGAATCTTTGAATCCGGCTCAGCCCGCGGAGGTGATTGGAAGGCACTTCGAAGCCGGCGCCGCCGAAGCAGCCACTGCGGTCGACGCAGCCACGCAAGCCTTCGCGCGCTGGCGCCACGAGACGGTTGAAGCACGGGTGGACCTGCTGCTCCACGCCGCGGACCTCATCCGTCAGCGCCACCTCGAATTTTGTGCCTGGCTCACCCTGGAGGTCGGAAAAAACTGGGCCGAAGCCGATGCCGACGTCGGTGAATGCATCGACTTCCTGGAGTTCTATGCCCGCGAGGCGCTGCGTCTGGAGGCGGCGACCACGCCCATCCAGTATCCCGGTGAGCGCAACCTGTTGCGCTATGTTCCCCTCGGCGTGGGCGCGGTCATCCCTCCCTGGAACTTCCCCCTGGCGATCATGGCCGGCATGACGGCAGCCTCCATCGTGTGCGGCAACACCGTGGTCCTCAAGCCTTCGCCGGATGCTCCGACCATTGCGGCTCGCTTCCTTTCGTTGCTGGAAGAGGCTGGCATGCCGGACGGCGTGGTCAACCTGCTGCAGGGTGGGCCGGAGGTGGGTCGGGCCATTGTCGAAAATCCACAAGTGCGCTTTATCGCGTTCACCGGCTCCAAGAAAGTGGGCCTGGAGATTCACGAGCGCGCGGCGCGCACCCAACCGGGTCAGCACTTCCTGAAGCGGACCATCCTGGAATTGGGGGGGAAGGATTCCATCATCGTGGAGGCGGATTGCGACCTGGACTCCGCCATCGACGGCGTTGCGGCTTCCGCCTTCGGCTTCAATGGCCAGAAATGTTCCGCCTGCTCTCGCGTGATCGTGGAGTCCTCGGTCTATGACCTCTTCTGCGATCGTCTCAAGGAACGCATCGAAAGCTTCCGCAGCGGCGATCCAGCCGACAATTTCTACGCCGGTCCGGTGATCAATGAAGTGGCTCGCCAGCGCGTGCTGGATTACATCGAAATCGGCAAGAGCGAAGGTCGTCTGCTGACCGGCGGAGCGGCGCTGGACACGCCCGGTGGCGGCTATTTCGTCGCTCCCACCCTCATTGCGGATGTTCCCCCCACGGCACGCATTGCACAGGAGGAGATCTTCGGTCCGGTGCTGGCCGTGATTCGATCTTCAAACTTTGAAGAGGCCCTGGCCATCGCCAACGCAACCGAGTACGGCCTGACCGGAGCCATCTATACCGGGTCGCGCGAAAAGCTGGATCGTGCCCGCGACGAGTTTCACGTGGGGAATCTCTACCTCAATCGCAAGTGCACGGGAGCGATGGTGGGCGCGCATCCGTTCGGCGGTTTCAACATGAGCGGAACCGACTCCAAAGCCGGGGGGCCGGATTACCTGACACTGTTTACCCAGGCCAAATCGATTGCCGAGAAGCGAAACTTCGTCTCCGGCGCGGCGGAGGAGCAGGAACAGCGCATGGGATTGTGAGCCTTCCGGGCTCCCGCACCCCGAAGCGCCCTTGCATTCAGATTCGCCGCACGGATTCTGGAGAAACATTCTGAGTATCGCGCAGCATCTCGGTGCGGCTGCGCTCGGCGGCCTCAGCCAGGGTCCGATGGTGCATCGTGAATAGAGCCAGCTCCAGCCGGTCGGAAACGCCGGTCTTTTCGTATATGCTGCGCAGATAGTTCTTCACGACCTGCTCCTTGGTCGCAAGCTGCGTCGCAATGTCCTTGTTCTTGCAGCCCTCCGAGATCAGGGCGACGATCTGCAATTCCTTGGGCGTAAGTTTTTCCAGCACATTGGCGCCGATTCGATCGGGGGCCGGCGCTGTCTTGGCGTCCGCACGCTGTACGCAGCGGCCTCCCCGGCTTACGCGCTGCAGGCAGTCCAGCAACTGCGGCCCGGCGACAGAGCGCAGCAGAATGCCGCTCATCCGGTCCGCCACCTCTGGCTCCAGGACTGCATGGTGCTCCAGGATCACCACGGGCCGGCTACCCGCGTCTTCGATGAGTGCGAGCAGCGAGGGAAGATCTTTCGTGATGCTCGAGGGAAAGATCACGATAGAGTCCGGTAGATCGCCGACCGCGGCCTTGAGGCGATCCAAATCCCCGCAGGTATCGCCGATGGATATATCTGCCTGTGGCGCCAGGACGCGGGCAATCCCCGTACGGAAGATGGCCTGATTGTCGGCAAGAATGATCTGCACAAGAGTCCCTCCCCGCCTGGCGCGTAAACGTCTCTTACGCAACCCTGCGGCTGGCAATAGTACAGTTGACCCGTTTCAGGACCACCAAAACCACAATCCAGCAGTTACTACCCGGAACTCAGCCCAAAAATCATTCGCTAGAACCAGAATGAGCAAGCGGGAAAGGCGGCCTCAATCTGGCTACTCATTCTTTTACAGCAACATCCCTCAAAACTCCGAGTTCAATCGACTGTGCCCTTCGCGAAGCGTGGAATGGCCAGCAGTCTCAACAGGAGCGTTATATGAAATGTACACGTCTGGTGCTTGCGGCCACCGGCTCGATTCTACTCATGACCGGACTCGGCTGCGCCAACCACTATGCGCCTCCCCCGCCGCCGCCGCCATATGCACAGGTTCCCCCGCTGTTTCAGATCGCCGACCGGAATGGTTTTCAAACGGGTCGCGCCGACGGCAATCGCGATGCCAACTATGGGTATCGTTACGCCCCGCGGCACACCCCCGCCTATCATGTCACGCCAGGCTACGATCCGCAGCTTGGCCCGTTCGGCCCCTACCGGAGCGCCTTCCGCAGCGCCTACCTCCGCGGCTACGACGCGGGATACTATCGGCGCTAAGTAGCTTGTTGAAAAAGCACCTCGGATGTCCGCGAGGCAAGTACAAAACCCCCGCAATCAAAGCGGGTTTCGCGAAGCTAGCAAAGCCGCAAAAGCCGATTTTCAACAAGCTCCTAAACGGCGTCTATCTCTCAAGCAAAACGCACTCGTGCACCTCGAATTGGGCGCAATGACAGCAATGCTGCTCTGACGGAGCGGGCCACTCGGAGACCCGGGATGCCGGTGCGCGCCGCCGGGGGCAGAAACTGGCTCTCGCCTCCGGGCGAAGCCGCGTGGAAAGGTGAGTCCATCGGAGAGCGCTGCGGCCAGGCACACCGGCTGTCTCGCGCTTTCTGTATCATCCGGAAAGACCTGCCGCACAAGGTCTCTATCTTCTCCCGCGGAAAGCCAGGTGTATGTCCAGTCTCCGTCCTTTTCACATCGCCTTCCCGGTTGACGATCTCGAGGCCGCGCGCCATTTCTATGGCAACGTTCTCGGTTGCCCGGAGGGCCGCAGCGCAGAGCATTGGATCGACTTCGATCTCTTCGGCCATCAGATCGTAGCCCATTACAAACCCCCTGTTACCCTGCGCAACGGTGAGCTCAACAGCAATCCCGTGGATGGGCATGATGTCCCGATTCCCCACTTCGGAGTCGTCCTGACGCAGATCCAGTGGAAGCAGCTTGCCGAGAGGGTGCGGGCCGCCGGTGTGGCTTTCATTATCGAGCCCTATACCCGGTTCGAAGGTCAGGTAGGCGAGCAGTCAACGATGTTCTTTCTCGATCCGTGCGGCAACGCGCTGGAGTTCAAGGCGTTCGCGGATCTCGGCCAGCTGTTCGCGAAGTAGCTCCTGACAAATGATCCACTTTCAGCCCGCTCTACGCGGGGCGGCCCGATCCGCTCGATGAGGCGGCGGCTCGTTGCGTGCGGAGCGGCTCGCCGGCATCTCCTCGTCTCCCCCAACCTCGTCGCTGGTAAGGTGCTCCTCGACGTGGAGCAGGTGGCGGCGCATCGCCCGGCGCGCCTCATTGGGATTGCGCTCGGCAATCGCGGCGAAGATAGCGTCATGGTCTTCCAGCGCCGCGGCCTGGTGGCGGTCCAGCCCGGCGCGCTGACTCAGGCGGTGGTACATGGGAGCGAACATCCCGGCCCAAAGACCGTCGACGATGCTGGTTAGCACGCTGTTCTTGGCCGCTTCTCCGATTGCTACGTGGAACTGGCGGTCCAGGACCTGAGCGTTGGTCCGGGCCAGGACCAGCTTCCGCATCTGCTGCAGGGTCTTCTCGATTTTGGCCAGATCGCTGGTGGAAGCGTAGAGCGCCGCGTCCGCGCAGATCTCGCCCTCGATCAGGATCCGCGCCCGCAGCAGTTCGAAGGGCCCGGGACCGGAATCCAGCACCAGCGACATGGGATTGACCGCTTCACGAACATACGCTCCGGAGCCGCTGCGGATCTCCAGTTCTCCGGCGATCTCCAGGGCCACCATGGCTTCCCGGATGGTGGGACGGCTGACGCCGCAGATCTTGGCCAGGTCGATTTCACCGGGCAGCCGCGCCCCGGATTCGAGACCCCTTTCCGCAATGTACCGCGAGATGCGGGCCGCCACTTCCTGATACCGGCGATGCGTCTTGGACATGTCCTTCTACGCTCCTGTAGCTTCGGTCGCGGCCCCGCGGCACCGCGCGCCTGGTTGAGTTCCCGGGAGATCGCCGCTCTCATGTTCGGTCCATGGTATCGAGTGCGCGGCCCTCCGTGCATCGGACACTTCGGTCGGCTCTCAATCAGCGGCTTGCGCCCACGTGCGGCAATTGGAGAAGCGGGCTGGGGCGCGCCCCGCGAAGACCCTGCGGTTTTCAGGTGTGGCTTCCTTCGGTCAGCATTCTTTCGGCCGGAGATCGCGGCGTCGCCCCCAGCAGTTGCAGCGTAATCACCATGGCCGGTACAAGAAACGCCAGCGAGCCTAGGACCCACATGATCACGGCGCCGAGCACCTGATCCTCCAGCGGAGATACCTGGAACGGGTTGGGGTGATCGAGATAGAAGCCGTACACCGGGCGGCCGCAGAAGGCCAGCGTCGCCGAAACCATGGTATTCACCAGATCCGCGGAGACCAGGAAGAGCAGGATCCCCCAGTTCTGGCGGCGAGCCTGCGCCGGCCAGGGCCGCAGGATGCACCACCAGAACAGCAGCGAGGAAAAAAGGAAGCAGGCGTGCTCCACGTCGTGCCAGCCCTCGTGCTGGAGGGCAAAGTCATAGGCCGCCGGAATGTGCCAGCCAACGAAGCCGATATTCAGCAAAAACCAGGCGACCAGCGGCTGCAGCAGCCAGTGCCCGAAGCGGCGCAATCCGGAGAGCCGCAGCAGTGGGCCCGCCAGCCCGCGGCGCACGGGCCCGGGGAGCCCGCGCAGCAGCGGAACAGCGGGCAGCCCGCAGAGCAGCAGCGGAGGCACGGCTGACATCAGCAGCAGGTGCTCCACCATGTGGGCGCTCAACAGCGCATCGGCGAAGCCGTCCATGGGTGAGCCGATGGCAAGCCAGAGAATGGCGAGTCCCCCCAGAAACAACGCCAGCCGGACCCCGCCGAACTGCGCTGGCCGCGTGCGCCGGATGGCCAGCCAACCGCGAACGTAGACCAGCCCGCTGAGGACGATGGAGATCGTCAGCCCCAGAGGAAGGGTCCAGTCCGCGAAAATCGCACGGGTCGCGGGAGACATTCTTAGTGCGCTCCGCTCCGCCCGGCGCCGCCCGCCTTCGGTTGCGACTGTACGCCCTTAGGCTGGGAGGGGCCCGCAGCCGGGGCCAGCGGAGGTTCGGGCAGCGGTACGGCGCTGGCGTTGACCAGATTGCGTGAGGCGTCTACCGCCGGGGCGAGATCATTGCCACGCAGGGTCATGAGGAAGTCCGTCAGCGCCGTGGTCTCGGACGGGCTCAGCGCATTGCCGAACGCCGGCATGTTGCCACCGCCCTGCAGCACCTGACGAATGATCTGATCTTCGGTCATTCGCGAGGCGATGGCGTCCAGCGCCGGTCCGCGCAGACCGCCCTCGCCCCCCAGCGAGTGGCAGTTACGGCATTGCTTATCCTGCAACACCAGGGATCCCTCACGCTCCAATGGGGTGCGGTTCTGCAGATACGCCGTGGGCACCGGGTCCCGCGTCCAGGCGTCCATGATCGGACTCCACGGAGTATAGGTTCCCAACCGGGTAAAGACCCCAAGCGCCACCGCAATCACCGTGACCGAAAGAACGGCGACAGGACGGCGGGCCCAGTTGCGCTCCCCCTGGCTGGCGAATACCGGCAGCAGCAGCATCCCGACAATGCCCAGCACCGGCACGACCAGCATGACCGGCGTTTCGATCGAAGGAGGCAGAAAGGCCAGAACCGAGTAGATCCACAGGAATGGAGTATCAGGCTTTGGCGCCGTCTGGATGATGGTCGGGTCGGGTGGGCCATTCGGTCCCATGGGGCCGAAATAAAAGGCACAGGCCATCACCGCCAGCAGGATCGCTGCGGCGAAGATCGCGTCCTTCCAGGCAGCGTCGGGAACGAACGGTATCCCGGTCTTTTCTGTGAGTTCGTGATACTCGCGCTCATAGGTGGACTTCCGGACCAGCCGGCCGGGCATGGGCCAGTCGCTCACCCCATGCAGCAGGACCATCCAGACGTGCACGCCCACGCCGGCCAGCAGGAGCCCCGGAATCACGAAGACATGCAGGGTAAAGAAACGCGAGAGCGTGGAGGCGCCGATGAGTGGACCGCCCAGGATCAGATGCACCAGCGGCTGGCCGATCAGAGGCACGCGGCTGGCGATGGAAGCGCCGATGCCCAGACCCCAGTAGGCGTCCTGGTCGAAGCGCATCACCTGCCCCGTGAAGGCCATGCCCAGCGTCAGCAGCAGAAGCAACACGCCCACAATCCAGGTGAGCTCGCGCGGAAACTTGTACGCGCCGAACAGGAAGACCTGGACCATGTGCAGCAGCACAATGGCGACCATGAAATCCGAGCCCCAACCGTGGATGGCGCGTAAATACCAGCCGAGTGGGATGTTGTGATTCAGGTACTGAAGGCTGGACCAGGCCGATGCGGCCGAAGGGCTATAGACCAGCGCCAGCAGGACTCCGGTCATCACCTGCAGCATCAGCAGAACGGTCGCGGCGCTGCCGAAGACATACCACCAACTGGCGTTGTTCGCCGGGGTGGGGTGCTCCGCGGCTTCAGTCAGCGGTTTGATCAGGCCCAGGCGATGCTCCAGCCAGTGATAGGCCTCACGCCCGACGACAAGACCGCGGTCCTTTAGGCTTGCCATGGTGTCGACCTCGGGGGCGTGGCCAGATCGGGGGCGGTGCTGGCCGTCTCGGTCAGCGCCGGCTCAATCTGAACCAAAGGCTTCTTGCCGCACGAAGCCTGTGTGGCCAGTGTGGGCATATCGCCGGCATGGATGAGCAGCGAGTTCCCCTCCACCCGCGAGCGGTACTTGAAGAGACCACGCTCCGGCGGCCCGGACGCCCGCGATCCATCCTCATAGTAGGTTCCTCCATGGCAAGGGCAAAGAAACAACTTGGACTGCGCGAACCAGCGCACCGGGCAGCCCAGATGCGCGCAGTTGATGGCAAAGACCTGAACCTGCTGTGCGGAGAGGCGCCGCACCCAGCAGGGAATCTTCGCCGTCTCGCCATCGTCCAGGCTGGCTACGGGGCTCTTGAACTGGGCCAGCCGGGTCTCTCCCACAGGAAATTCGCTTAGGTCGCCCAGCTTGATCCAAGAACCGGTGCGGGAGCTCCGCTTGAATGCCGGAGCGAGCACATACCCGGCCAGCGGCACCGCGAGCACAGTGCCGATGGCCGCGTTCAGCAACACCCCGAAACTGAAGAGAAAGACGCGCCGGGAGTGAGCCGCCGCCTTACCCTCAGGGGAGAGCTTGTGGTCGTCGGCTTCCGCCGGAGGCTTGGGAACTTCATTCATGCTTCTCTCCAAAAACTGCTTGACTCGATGTGCACCGCTCCAGAGTGGCCCGCGGCCTGGCCGTACCCGGCTTTAGCGGTGAGCCTTATAAGGTTGACCCGGCGTTTGGATGCGGAAGCTGCCCAGCCATGCAACCAGGTCGGTGATCTCCTGATCGGTCAGCGGCCGGGCTCCGGCTCCCGTAGCATCATGCGCCCAGTCAGGCATTCCCTGCTGTGGCGCGCCGGCAACGATAATGCTGCGCAAGCCTTGATTGCTGATCAGCGCCAGATAGGCCGGATCGATCAGCGACCCGATCTGCTTCTTCCCCGCGCTGGTTCCCCGGGCATCCGGACCATGGCAGGAGGCGCAAAAAACCTGGAACGCTTTTTCCCCATTGGCTGGATTCCCAGCGCTCTGGGCGGCATAGGGCGGCGGCGCCTGGCCGGAGAGCGCCGCCGGACTACCCCAGGAAGAGACGATCCCCTGGGCGACGATCTGGATCTGCTGATCGGTCAGGAATCCACCCGAGTGTTTGCTGAACGGCGGCATCAGCGTGCCGGGAACACCGGCGGCGGTGATCCTGGCAATGTTTTCGGCTCCCGCAAATGCAATATATGCAGGGTTGCCCAGGGAGATCGCCGCGCCATAGCGGCCCTTGCTGCCATGACAGCCGGCGCAGTTTTCCTGATAGAGCGTAGGGAAGTCCAGCACCTGTTCCGGGCGCAGGCTCTCCGGGTCAAGGCCCGGTGCGGGTCGTCCGGGCACAGTATGACAGCCCGCCGCTGTAAGCGCGAGGGCGCCGCCCAGCAGAAGGCGAACTCCGCCACCGCCGGATCGGAGCGGGCTGCTCCGCTGCGCGGACTTCGGGGAGCGGAAGCTCATTTCGGCCGCTCTCCCTTGGACTTCTTGGCTTCTTCCTGTCTGCTTCCGTTCACGCTGTCGTACAGCTCTCTCTCCTTCACGTCGCCGTGCAGACCAGCGCGGACGGCAAACGGAAGGGACTGAAACTGCGGTGTCCGCACCTTCACATGTAGATTGACCACGTATCCACAGACCAGGCCGAATGCAATCTGGGAGAGCACAAACCAGAACCACTCGATCCGCTCGTCCAGGATGGGACTCACTATCCCCAGCGCCGAGTGCAAAATGCCGGTCATCATCAACGGGGTGATAAACCCGGCGGTGAGGATGGGATACCTGGGAAAGATGGGCAGCATGGCCCCGTACAGCAGACCCACCAGAAGACAGGTGACTCCATGGATCAACCCGGCTGCCAACAGGCCGCGCAGGTGGAACTCGCTGAGGAACGCGTTGCTGGCGCCGGCCCAACTCACGAAGCCGCCCGCGGCCAGCAGGTTCATTGCGTACCAGAGGCTGTGATACTTGACCAGGCTGAATATCCCCGCGGGAACGGTCATGGCGATCCCGCCGGCAATCCCCCCCTTGATTCCCGTAAAAATCTGAAAGGTTTCGACCGGCAGGATCTTGCGCTCCTGGGGAGCGGAGGCCGTGGTGCGTCCCAGGGTCCGGGTGCTGGTGATCTTGATCTCCTCGGTCGTGACCGGAATCGGCTCGTGCGCTTCATGCGGCAGCACCTGCCAGAACCAGCCGACACCGCCGGCAATGGAGAGCACCATTCCCAGCACACCGACAGCGATGTTGGTCACCATGCCCGTCAGCGTCAGCGCCAGTCCCAACGCCATGATCATGGGCCAGGCGGTGGGGCGTGGCAGCTCAATGGAATGGGTCTCGGTATTCGATGAATCGCCCTGCATCGCGCCTCCTTCTGGCCTCACGAGCTCACGGCCGAATGTTCCTGATCGATCAACGGCCGAACACATACACAACGAGAAAGACCACCACCCACACGGCATCGACGAAGTGCCAGTAGAGCGAGAGAACGTCCAGCCGCTCGCTGTGCTGACTTGTCATCTCGCGCCGCATCGAGAAGAGCAGCGCGAAGGAGAGCATGAACAGCCCGACCACGACGTGGGTGAGGTGCAGGCCCACCAGGGAATAAAAGGTGGTGCCAAAAAGGTTCGTCCGGATGCTGAACTGCTGGTTGACGATCAGGTCGTACCATTCATGCGCCGTACCGAGCACGAAGATGGTACCCAGCAGCACGGTCGTCGCCAGCCAGAGCGAGCAGAGCTTCTGCTTGCTGGCGCGCAGCGCGGAGACCGCCGCGTGCACCGTCAGGCTGCTGGAAATCAGGCAGATGCTGGTAACAATGGGAACATGCAACACATCTCGCGGTGACGGCCCGGACAGACTCTTGCCCAGGTAGTAGACGTACGCCACGACGAAGATGATGAAGATGGCGCTCTCGGCCAGGATGAGGCAAGCCATTCCCACCACACCACGCGACGGCAGCTTCCAGGCCTCCGTCGGGTTTTGCGGGATGATCGCTGCTGCTTCACTCATGGATCGCCCTCTTACATCTCATAGTTGCTGTCCGGATCCTCGGGATGTTTTATGTCCCAAAGCGGCCGCCGGCTGGATACCGTCGGGATCGTCGCGAAGTTGTAAACCGGCGGTGGCGAAGCCGCGGACCATTCCAGCGTCCAGGCGTCCCACGGATCCGGACCGGCGATCGGTCCTTTGAAGTACGACCACACCAGGTTGTACGCGAAGATGAGGGTGCCCAAGGCCTGGAAAACAGCTCCACTGGAGATGATCATGTTCCAGATCATCCAACCGCGATCGGCTTCATAGGTGTAAACCCGGCGCGGCATGCCGAACAGACCCACCACGTGCATGAAGTCGAAGGTGAGGTGGAAGCCAATTAGGAACAACCAGAAGTGCCACCTGCCCAGCCTCTCATTCAGCATGCGCCCGGTCATCTTCGGATACCAGTAGTAAAAGGCCGAAAAGATCATGAACAGGATGGAGCCGACCAGCACATAGTGAAAATGCGCGATCACGAAGTAGCTATTTCCCAGTTGCCAGTCGAAAGGCGAGACCGAGAGGACGATGCCGGTCAAGCCCGCGATTAGAAACTGGAAGAGAAAGCCGATGGCAAAGATCATCGGGACCTTGAACAGGATCTTCCCTCCCCAGAGGGTGGCGAGCCAGTTGAAGATCTTGATACCCGTGGGAACAGCGATGATCATGGTAGCGAGGGTGAAGAAGGTGTTGGCTCCGGCTCCCAGGCCCACAGTGAACATATGATGCGCCCACACACTGAGGCTGATGAAGCCGATCCCCACCGTGGCGGCGACCATCGCCGGATACCCGAAGATCGCCTTGCGTGAGAAGACGGGGATGATCTCGTTGGCGAAGGCGAAGGCGGGCAGCACCAGGATGTAGACCTCCGGGTGGCCGAAGATCCAGAAGAAATGCATCCAGAGCACTGCCGAGCCGCCCGCCTGGGTATCAAAAAAGTGCGCGCCGACATACCGGTCCAGGGTCAGCATGATCTGGGCCGCGGTCAGCGGACTCACCGCGACAAACACCAGCATCGCCGTTATCAGATAGAGCCACACAAGCAGAGGCATGCGGCTCAGCTTCATGCCCGGGCAGCGCATGCACATCGTGGTCGCAACGATGTTCAGCGCCGTTCCGATGTTTCCAATGCCGCTGAGCATGAGAGCGAACGTCCAATAATCCGTGCTGTGGCCGGGAGAAAACACCTTCGCGGTCAGCGGCGCATAGGCAAACCAGCCGACGTCCGGCGCGCTGCCGGCGCCGTACAGTCCACTGCCACCGAAGTAACTGAAGTACAGCAGAATGCCGCCGAACGCCGAGATCCAGAAGCTGAAAGCGTTCAGCCGCGGAAAGGCCATATCGCGCGCGCCAATCATCAGCGGCACCAGGTAGTTGCCGAATCCGAACAGGATGGGCATTCCGACGAAGAAGACCATCGTCGTGCCATGCATCGTGAACAGGCGATTGAACACTTCGGGCGAGACGAAGTGGTTGTTCGGTACCAGCAGTTGTATCCGCATCAGAATCGCTTCAAAGCCGGCAATCAGCAAAAAGATCAGAGCATAGCCGATGTACATCAACCCGATTTTCTTGTGGTCGACTGTGGTGACCCAGTCATGCAGCACCTCAAGTATCAGCCGGCGCGGCGCGGGACGCAGCGTCTGGTCCACAAGCGCAGTTTGCGTTGCCATGGAGATCCCTTCTCCCTACTTCAGCGTCATCAGGTATGCCGTCACGGCGTTAAGGTCGTGGTTCTCGAGATGCATCGGCGGCATACGCGAGCCGGGCTTGAAGTTGTCAGGATTGTCGATCCAGGCGCGCAGGTTGTCTTGGTTCAAGGGCACCGCGCCCGCCGCAATGGTATCGCGGCTGGCGACATGGGTCAGATCGGGACCGAACCGTCCGGTGGCGACAGTACCTGCGATGGTGTGGCAGTTGATGCAGGCATTGCTCTCGAACACGCCCCGGCCTTCGGTAACCCCTGGATCCTGAACGGCCGGTTGTTGCTGGTGCGACACCCAGGCAGCGAACGCGGCAGGCGTATCCACATAAACGCGCAACAGCATCTTGGCGTGGGCGGTGCCGCAGTATTGCGCACACTGTCCGAGGTACAGCCCAGGCTGGTCCGGATCCACCCATATGCCGTTGATTTTGTCCGGAATGAGATCCTGTTTCCCGGACAGACGCGGAACCCAGAAGCTATGGTCGGTATCCGCCGAGGTCAGCGCAAGATATGCCGGCGTGGGATGTTTCGGATCGCTCGTGGGAATGTGCAGTTCATTGGCCGTGATCACTCCCAGTCCGGGGTAGCGGAACTCCCACCAGAACTGGTGGCCGATGACCGAGATGTTGAGCGCTGAAGCCGGCTTTGTCGCGTGCTCGGTCGAGAAGATGACGCGGGCCGTGGCCAGAAACAACATGACCACAATCAGGACCGGAAAGACGGTCCAGGACAATTCGATCTGATTGCTGCCATAGATCTGCGCCGGCTCCTGGTCGGCATTGGGGTCCGATTCGCGATGCCGGAAGCGCAACAGCACATAGAGCAACAGGCCGCCCACGACGATGAAGATGCTGCCGGTGATACTCAGAACCAGCAGAGAGAGATCGAAGACGGACCGGGCCGGCGTGGTTGCAGGCGCGAACATGCTGGTGGATGCGCGGCCCAATGCCCGGGACACCGGCGGACCCAGCCTGTTCAATGATTGGAGAAGCAACATGTATCTCCGCGCCGGCCGACCGACGGGCTATGCAGCGTGCGTTCACAGTTCTTCTGGTAATCGACGTGGAACGCGCCATCACGTCACTTGAGCTTATCGGTGAATTGTACATCTTCGCCAAGCGGCCGGATGCACCCTCACCGATCATCGGCCCACCTTCTCGAAACTTCCACTGCATCGCAAATTAGCGAAGCTCACACAAGACAGAACTCCGGCATCTCTCTTAAGTCCGGCATCTCTCTTACAGATACCGAGCTTGCTGCAAGAAACGTTCGTTCACGCTGCAGCGGCTCGGATGACTTTCCTGCAGGGTAGAGGCGATTCGATTTGCGTGGCCGTTCTCCCCTGGAAGGCTTTTACTGTACGGAAGCGGCACTTGCACGATCCATCCCGCGTCACAGCTACAGGAGAGATGCGAAAGCAGCCGAGTGGGAGGCACGCAGAATGGCGAACTTCAGACAGGACTTCGATCGCCTGCATACCGAATTTGTAGAGGCTCTGGTGGCCTGCCGCGCGGACGCCGGCAAACACGCCGCGCACAAGCTGCGCACAGGAACGAGGAAACTCGAGGCCGTGCTGCGGAAGACGCTGGAGGATCATAAGGGCGCTGGCCAGCTTCACAAGACAGCCAAAAAGGCGGAGCGCAGGCTGAAACGGATCCGCAAGGCCGCCGGACCCGTGCGCGACCTGGATGTGCACCGCGAGCTTGCCGAGGAACTGCACACTCAAGCGCTGTCCTCCGTCGACAAGGCCTCGCGCGATTTGCTCGGCAAAGAATACAACGAGCTTCATCGCAGCCTGCGGAAGAAACGTAAGCAAGCCGCCGCAAAACTGGAGAACATGCTGCAGAAGCAGGAAGTTGGCGTGGAGAGTGCCCTCGAAAAAGTCACGGACTCTCTGGCGCAGCTTTCGGCCGCCGGTCCTCCGGCCGTGGAGACGGCGTTCCAATGGACCCAGGCTTCTTCTCTTCCACTTCTCGATCCCGGCGCCGACTCGTTCGAGGACGAGTTGCATGGATATCGCAAGCGGACCAAGGCTGCGCGTTATATTGCCGGTTTGCAGCAGACTTCCGCGCAGGCCCGCCAGCTCGCAGAGAGGCTTAAAAAGATGCAGGACTCGATCGGCCGTTGGCACGACCTCATGCTGCTGACCGAAGAAGCAACCGGGCTCCTGGGAAAACGCTCCGTGCTGTCTTCGATCGTGCGGTCGCAACGCGATGAGGCCCTCCAGGCCGCCACGCGCAGCGTGAACCACGGCGGACGGAAGAGGTTGCCCCGCGGGTCGAAGGCCGTCTGAATTGCGGCCCTTCAGTACCCTGGCAGGCCCCCTCCCGGAGGTTGCAAATGGGGCCAAGTGCTTGTACCACAAAGCATTCCCCTGGATTGAGCGATCATGGAGAGGCAACCCACAGCTTCTACTTACCTTCCTAGAGAGCATCGCTGCGGCTGTGGTAGGGTATGGCCAGTACCGTTCCCTTGTAAGCCCGATTGACCCGCTCGACTTTGCGCTGTGCGCACAAATTGAGGATGTCTGTGGTCGAAGCTATTGTTCTTTGGAACGAACCGAACAATCTTTCTCACTGGAATTTCAAGCTCGATCCGAACTGGGAGAGATTTGCGGAGATGGTGAAGGCCGCAAGCCGTGCCATTCGCCGAATCAATCCGGACATCACAATCGTCCTCGGCGGGGTCTCGTCATGCGACTGCAACTTTGTGCGTTTGATGGCGTCGTACGGCGTCATGGACTATGTGGATGCCGTCGGTGTGCACGGCTTTCCACTCGATTGGAATCACTGGCAGCTCAACGATTGGCCGGAGCGCGTCGCCGAAGCCGCTGAGGCCAGCGGCAAACCGATCTGGGTTACCGAGGTCGGGGTTTCGTCGTTCGGCGCCGAGGAGGTCCAGGACTTCGGCCTGCAGCGTACCCTGGCGCTCCTTAAGGATCGTGTCGAACGCATCCACTGGTACAGCCTCATGGATCTCCCCCCGGCGTGGCCGGCGGAAACCCGCCACCGCGAAGCCGAGGGATCTGCGTATTTCCGGCACTATTACCTGGGCCTTCTGAAAGATGATGGCGCACGCAAGGCTGCCGCGTCCCACTTTCCCAGCGACGGCAGCGTTGGCTTCTGCCAGTGGTTTCACTTCGATGACCCACGCCTGGATCGCGCGATCGAGAGCATGAACGAGTTGGGTGTGCAGTATCTGCGCACCGGGCTGAGTTGGGCGGATTCCTTCCGGCCTGGAGCGACTGAATGGTTTGACCGCCAGATGCGCGCGCTGGCCCCCTTCCGCGTCGCTCTTACGCTCTGCTTCACACCCGAGCACCTGGGGCTGGAGGCGCACCATACCAGTCCGCCGATAGACAATCAGCAGTTCGCCGACTTTGCCGCCTGGGCTGTCGAGCGCTATGCTCCGGCCGCGGCCGTCAGCAGCGCCCCAGAGGCCGCTGCAGCGGCGGCCGCGCCTCCGGCCACTACAGGTTCAACGGCGGCGGAGGTATATCCTTTGGACACCACTACGAATTCTGCGGACACACACACCTCCACCGGGAGCAAACTCACTTATGCCTGAAACCAGCTCCAGTCCCAAGCAGATTTTGATCACCGGAGGCGCCGGCTTCGTAGGCTCCCATCTTGCCGACGGTCTGCTCCGTGCGGGGCACCGCGTTCGAGTGCTCGATGACCTGACGCCGCAGGTCCATCCCAACGGCGTTCCCGATTACCTCTCAGGTCAGGTGGAGCTTATCGCCGGCGACGTACGCGATCCGAACCGTCTGCGCGAGGTCCTCGCCGGCGTCGACGTCATCTTTCACTTCGCCGCCACCGTGGGCGTTGGCCAGTCCATGTATGAGATCAGCCGCTACATGAGCGTAAACACGCAGGGCACAGCCGAACTGCTGCAGGCCATGCTCGATGCAAAAGTCACGCCGCGGAAGTTGATCGTCGCCTCCTCGATGTCAGTCTATGGCGAAGGACAATACGTCTGCTCCGTGTGCCGCCGGACGGAGTGTCCTCCTGTTCGTCCCGTAGCGCAACTGAAACAAGGCCAGTGGGAGGTGCATTGCTCGGTCTGCACCGGTTTACTGGTCCCGGAGCCCACGAGCGAAACCAAGCCCTCCGAACTCAACTCAGTCTATGCGCTCTCCAAGCGCGATCAGGAAGAGCTTTGCCTCATCTTCGGGCGGACCTACGGCATTCCGGTGACAGCGCTGCGCTTCTTCAACATCTATGGAACCCGGCAGGCCCTCTCCAACCCCTACACCGGAGTGGCTGCGATTTTTGCCTCGCGATTGATCAATAACCAGGCGCCTCTGGTGTTCGAGGACGGCGAGCAGATGCGTGACTTCGTCAGCGTGCACGACATCGTTCGCGCCAACATGCTGGCCATGGAGTCAGCCCTTTCGGACGGTGAGGTCATCAACATCGGCAGCGGAACTCCCATCAAGATCCGGCGCATCGCGGAAATCTTATGCAGCGCCCTGGGCAAGGAGATCGCTCCGGTGATCACTGAGAAATACCGCGCGGGTGACATTCGCCACTGCTTCGCGGACATCGGCAAAGCTCGCCGGCTGCTGAACTACCAACCTCAGATCACGCATGAGCAGGGCTTCTGCGAGCTCGCGGATTGGTTGGCCGGGCAGGAGGCGGAGGATAAGGCCGGAACCATGCTGCAGGAACTTAGCACCTACGGATTGACCGCGTAGAGCGGCCGGAACCACCGCGGGCCTGCCTCAGGCTGAATTGCCAGGACGAGAAAGGATAAGGATCGATGGCATATCGACGAACGCGAAAGATCTTGATTACCGGAGGCGCCGGGTTTATCGGCTCCAATCTCGCACACCGGCTGCTGGAGATTCCCGAGACGCAAGTACATATCTTTGACAACCTGTCGCGCCGAGGCGTCTCGCAAAATCTGGCTGCGCTGCAGCGCCAGGCCGCACCCGCACAACTGCAGTTCACACAGGGCGATGTGCGTGACCTCTCCGCTCTGAACCGGGCCGCCGCCGAAGTGAACGAAATCTATCACCTCGCGGCCCAGGTCGCGGTCACCACCTCGGTCGAAGATCCGCGCCAGGACTTTGATGTAAACGTGCTCGGAACATTCAATGTTCTTGAAGCAGCGCGCCGCTCCGGACGATCTCCGTTTGTCCTGTTCACCTCCACCAACAAGGTCTACGGCTCTCTGCCCGGCGTTCCGGTTAGCGTGGCGGGCAACCGATATCGCGCCCGGAATCCCGCGTTCGTGGGCGTCGCTGAATCCGAGCCCCTGGACTTCCACTCACCGTACGGCTGCTCCAAGGGAGCCGCCGACCAGTATGTTCGCGACTACGCCCGCATCTACGATCTGCCCACCGTCGTCTTCCGCATGTCGTGCATCGCCGGGCCCGGGCAGTTCGGCACGGAAGACCAGGGCTGGGTGGCGCACTTCGTGTACTCCGTTCTGGAAGGCGAGCCCATCACGATCTACGGCAATGGCTGCCAGGTCCGCGATGTCCTGCACGTGCATGATCTCGTGGAAGCCATGCAGGCGGCGCATCAGCAGCGAGAAAGGACAGCCGGACAGATCTATAACCTCGGCGGCGGTCTCGACCGGGCCGTTTCCATCAAGGAAATGCTGGATGCCATTGCTGCCCAGACCAATCTGAAGCCCATACTGCGTCACAGCGGAGTGCGTCCCGGCGATCAGCCGCTCTATATCTCCGATACGGCGAAGTTCTCCGCCGATACGGGCTGGGCTCCCCGGCGCTCGTTGAATCAGACCCTGGAATCCATCCAGGCCTTCTGGAACAGCAATCGCGCCATGCTCTCCCGGCATCGGAGCTCGCTGGCCCTGTCTGAACTCGCGGTTGAGGAAGTAGCATGAAGTTCGCTCTCGTCAATCCGAAGTGGACCTTTACCGGCTCAACATACTTCGGCTGCGCCGAGCCGCACTTCCCTCTGGAGCTACTCTCAGCCCGCGAGGTCCTGCGCTCCGCCGGGCAGCAGGTGCTGCTGATCGATGCGTGGATGGAGGATCTGTCTCCCGAGCAGGTGCGGCGGAGACTCGATGAATTCGGCGAGGAGTTTCTGGTGGTCCCGACCGCTCCCTCCTATCTGTTCTGGCGCTGTCCTCAACCCGAGCTTCGCGTGCCGCGGCAATGGATTGCCGCTCTGAAGCGTGCTTCCACCAAGGTGGTCATCGGCCCACACGGCTCGGTGACACCATACTCCACGCTGGAGAAGACCGGCGCTGACGTTGTGCTGCGCGGCGAGCCGGATCAGACGCTGCCGCAACTGGCGACACAACCCTGGGAGATGGTGGCCGGTTGCTGCTGGAAAGATGCTGCCGGGCTGATCCACTCCACACCCGGTCTGGGCGCCACCGATATGCGCGCCATCGGTCCGCTGGATTACAGCGACTATCCGGTCGAGCGCCATCATCATCTCCATCACATCTTCCCCGGCAATGGAGCGGACCATCTGCATCACGGCGCGGAGGTCGAGTTTGCGCGCGGCTGCCCCTACTCCTGCACCTTCTGCAACAAGACTCTGTTCCGGAACAAGTATCGCGAGCGCAACCTGTCTTCGGTGCTGGCCGAGATCGATCAACTGCTCGCCCGCGGCGTCGACTACATCTACTTCATCGACGAGATCTTCGGGGTCGGGAAACAGGTTCGGGAGCTGCTTGAAGAGCTGGCGCTCCGGCCCGTCTCCATCGGCTTCCAGACCCGCATCGATCTTTGGGACGAGACCTCGATCGAGCTGCTCGCACGCGCCCGCTGCGTCTCCTTCGAGTGCGGCATTGAGTCGATCACCGATGCCGGCCGCGATGCCATGAATAAGAACTGCCGCATCGACACCGATCGCATCACCGAACTCCTGGTTTATGCCCGGCAACGCATTCCCTGGGTGCAGGCGAACCTAATCAAGACGCCGGAGGACGACCCGCGGCTTGTGTCAGCCTGGCAAGGCGATCTGAAGTCCAGAGGCGTCTGGGTCAGCGAGCCGGTTCCCATGTTCCCCTTTCCGGGAAGCCCGGAATATGTAACCACGTTCGGCGCGCAGCCGGATGAGTCGGCCTGGGAACGGGCGCACTCGTTCTACCTGCAGCTCTTTGCCGATAAGGGCTTCAGCGACATTCAGGACCAACGGCCGCTCGCGCTGACGGAGCTGGACGCGCGGGCCGGCAACGAAGAGGAACTTGCATGCGCCTGCTGCTGACAACGGACACCGTTGGTGGCGTATGGACCTTCACCCGAGAGTTGACGACGCAGCTCCTGCACCAGGGCCATGCCGTGGCCCTGGTGAGCTTTGGCCGTCTTCCCTCCCGGGAACAGAGGGACTGGTGCTCGGGCCTCGCAGCGACGCACGAGGAGAGCTTCCTGTATCAAGCCTCTGCCGCGCCTCTGGAGTGGATGGAAGCCAATGAAGCCGCGTACACCGCGGGAGAATCTTCACTGCTGCAGGTGTATCGGGAGTTTTCGCCGGATCTGCTGCACAGCAGTCAGTTCTGCTTCGGACGTCTGCCGCTCCCGATTCCTAAGTTGATCACCGCCCACAGCGATGTACTCAGTTGGGGCGAGGCTTGCCGGCCCGAAGGGCTTGACGAGTCAGCGTGGCTGACGACGTATCGCCGGCTTGTGCAACAAGGGCTGGCAGCCGCTGACGCCGTGGTTGCACCCACGCAGTGGATGCTCGATGCCCTGGGCCGCGGCTTCGCGCTGCCTTCCTCATGCTGGGTCGTCCCCAATGGCCGCAGCGTGCCTGGCGCGAACACTGCGCTGCCCCGCTCGCTTCAGGCCGTCACCGTCGGCCGGCTGTGGGACGAAGGAAAGAATCTTTCGGCACTCACCCATCTGGAGTCGCCGCTGCCGATCCTGGTTGCGGGCGAGCCGCAGCTGCAGACTGCAGAGGCTAGCACTGAAGCCGGCATCGCCCGCAGCAGCGGAAGCTCTCTGCAGGCGCTCGGCTTCCTGGATGAGGAGCAGCTCTTCACGCTGTTCCGCTGCAGCAGCATCTACATTGCGCCTTCCCTCTACGAGCCTTTTGGACTGGCTCCTCTGGAGGCCGCTCTCTGCGGCTGCGCGGTGTTGGCCAACGACGTCGCGTCTCTGCGCGAGGTCTGGGGTGATGCCGCTCTGTACTTCAACGACAGCCACTCTCTGCTTCGGCAGTTGCAGAATCTGCAATCCTCTCCCAGGCTGCTGCAAACGGCACAGGGTCAATCCCTGGCCCGGGCCCAGGAGTTCACTGCGGAACGCATGGCGGCCGGCTATCTGGCCCGATACGAGGATCTGCTCCGTGAGCACAACTCGGCTGCCCCGGCTCCGGGCGTGACGCTGTTTAGCGTGACGGCGAATAGCGTGACGGCAAGCGGCGTGACGGCAAACAGGGAGATGCTGGCGCATGCCTCGTA
>CAXUIM010000003.1:27581-51263 GCA_964250885.1 uncultured Acidobacteriaceae bacterium
GCGTGACGGCAAGCGGCGTGACGGCAAACAGGGAGATGCTGGCGCATGCCTCGTAACCTCCGCATCGCGTACTTCGCGCATTCCCTTCGCTCCGATTGGAACAACGGAAACGCGCACTTCCTGCGTGGGCTTCTCCGTTCCATGGTGGCTTTGGGTCACGACGTCACGATCTTCGAACCGGAGAACGATTGGTCGTTCGAAAATCTGCGGACGGAGCCGCTGGGAGAGCGCTCCCTGGCCACATTCACAGATACATACACCGAACTCGACGTTCAGACCTACGCGCCGGACGAGACCGCGGAGCTTTGGCGCGAGCGCCTGATCGGCACTCAGATCGTGATCCTGCATGAGTGGAATCTCCCCGCCCTGGCACAGACCCTCTTGGAATTACGCGGGCATCTGGACTTCCGCCTGCTCTTCCACGACACGCATCACCGCGCTTCCTCGTCGCCGGAACAGATGCAAAGTTTTGGTCTCCTGGATTTCGATGGCGTGCTTGCCTTTGGCAAGGCTCTGGAGGGAATCTATCGCGAGCGGTTTGGCCTCTCGCGGGTGTGGACCCTCCATGAAGCCGCCGACACCAGCGTCTTTCATCCTGTCGAACCAGAGGCCCCAGATGCCTTGGCTGCGACAAAGAAAGAGAACGATGTAGTCTGGATCGGCAACTGGGGTGATGGGGAACGTTCCAGCGAGATTGATCGTTTCCTGCTGCAGCCGGCCGCCGCGCTCGCTCCCGGGAAGCGCTTCTTCATCTACGGCGTACGCTATCCGGAGACTGGCTTGAAAGCTCTTCAGGAGGCGCACGTATCCTATGGGGGCTATCTGCCCAACCTGGACGCACCCGCCGTATATGCCTCGTCGAAGCTGACCGTCCACATTCCGCGCCAGCACTACAGCACCGCGATGACCGGCATTCCTACCATCCGCGTCTTCGAAGCCCTGGCCTGCGGTATCCCTCTGATCTCCGCACCCTGGCAGGATACCGAGAACCTCTTCCGGCCCGGAGACTATCGCATGGCGAGCTCCACGGAGGAGATGATCTCTGCCATGCGCGATGTGCTCGACAACCCCTCGTCCGCCAGAACGCAGGCGGAGCGCGGCCTTGAGACGGTGCTGGCGCGTCATACCTGCACCCATCGGGCGCGCGAGCTCACAAATATTTGCGAGGAGATCCTGGCGTGAAGATCTTTGCCTTCGGTTCCAGCATCGTCTCGTCTTACTGGAATGGCGCCGCCACATACTATCGCGGCTGCTACAAGTATCTCGCGCGCCTGGGCCATGAGATCACCTTCGCCGAGCCTGACGCCTACGGCCGGCAGCAGCATCGTGACAACGACGATTTCTCCTATGTCCACTCGGTCGTCTATCAACCGGGCCGCGATCTCGACGCCATGCTCTCCCTGGCGTCCGGCGCCGATGTGGTTGTGAAGCACAGTGGTATCGGCGTCGACGACGCGACGCTGGAGCGGCGGATTCTGGAGCTGCAGCGCGATTCCATCATCACCTTCTGGGATGTGGACGCTCCCGCCACCATCGCACGCATGCATGCCGACCCCGACGATGCTTTCCGTACATCGATGCCGCGGTACGACGGAGTATTGACCTATGGCGGCGGTCCCTGGTGCCGCGAACAGTATCTCGCCCTGGGCGCGCAGGCCTACTTCAGCATGTACAACGGGCTCGATCCCGAGACACACTTTCCCGTGGCGCCGGATCCCGCGCTGGCCTGCGATGTTGCCTTCCTCGGCAATCGTCTGCCGGACCGCGAGGCGCGGGTGGAAGAGCTGTTTCTGCGCGCGGCCGAGTTGGCTCCGCAGAGCCGATTCCTGCTCGGCGGGGAAGGCTGGGGCGACAAGCCAATGCCCGCGAATATCCGCTATATCGGCCATGTGCCCACAGCCGACCACAATCGGGTGAACTGCTCCGCGGGTATGGTCATGAACATCAATCGCGCCTCCATGGCGCAGTCCGGCTTCTCACCGCCTACCCGCGTCTTCGAGGTCGCCGGCGCCGGCGTTTGCCTGCTGTGCGACGACTGGCCCGGGATCGACGATTGCTTCGAGCCGGGTGAAGAGATCCTTGTCGTGCGCCATGCGGAAGATGTCGTCGCGGCGCTGGCCCGCTATGACGACGCGGACCGGCGGCGGATCGGCGCCGCCTTCCGCGCGCGGGCTCTGCGCGATCATACCTATGCCCAGCGGGCCGCCCAGGCGCAGCATGCTTTCCAGAGCTGCATGGCTGCCCGAGCGGAGGCCCCGAGCGTCGCATGAAGATCGTGGTCTATGGCCTCACGCTGACATCTTCCTGGGGCAATGGACACGCCACGACCTACCGTTCGCTGCTCAAGGCGCTGGCAAAGCGCGGGCATCGCATTCACTTCATCGAGAAAGATGTGGAATGGTACCGCAGCAATCGCGATCTGCCCGAGCCGGAGTTTTGTACGGTTCATCTTTACAATGATTGGGCCGCTGAGCAAGACCATCTGCTGGAGCTAGGCTCCGGAGCCGACGCGATCGTCGTCGGATCCTACTTCCCCGACGCGATCGCCTGCTCGCGGGCGCTCTTCGCCCAGGCTCGGGCTCCCGTGCTTTTCTACGACATTGATACGCCCATCACTCTCAAGGCCCTGCGTGACAGCGGCGAAACCGAGTACCTGAACCGATCGCTCATCCCGCACTATTCGGCTTATCTGAGCTTTACCAGCGGTCCCGCACTCCATGAGCTGGAGCAGCAGTTCGGTGCACGCTGGGCCGTGCCCTTCTTCTGTTCGGTCGATCCGGAGCTCTACTATCCCACTCCCCTTCGCCCGGAATTCCAGTGCGATCTGAGCTATCTAGGTACGTATGCCCCGGACCGCCAGGGCAAGCTCCTGAATCTGCTCGACGAACCTGCGAGTCTGTTGCCCGATCGGCGCTTCATTGTCGCGGGGCCCATGTATCCCCCGGAGATCACATGGCGGCGCAACGTGCAGCGCCTGATACACGTGCATCCGCCCGACCACCCTGCCTTCTACTCCTCATCCCGCTTCACCCTCAATCTCACCCGGGCCGACATGGTGGCTGCCGGATATTCCCCGTCGGTACGTTTGTTCGAGGCCTCCGCCTGCGGCGCCGCAATCCTGTCCGACCACTGGGCTGGCCTGGAAGAATTCCTCACTCCGGGAGAGGAGATTCTATTGCCGGCGGACGCTATCGCGGTGGCGGAGATCCTGCGCGAGATGACCGACGCCGAGCGGATACGCCTGGGCGCTCGCGCACGCGAACGCATCCTCGCAGAACACACGTCTGCACATCGCGCCGCTCAATTCGAACAGGTGGTCGCCGGCTGTGGGTAGAAATCCGATCACGTATTCAGCGCATCGGCTTCGCTGTTGTCGGCATCAGGTTGCGTTGGTAGCAGATCCTGGAGTGAATGCAGGCATCGGTCCGGCCTTTCAGCCTGTAGCGTTTCATAGCTGAAGATGCCCGTCGCCACCGCGATGACGTCCAAGTCATTGTCCCGCGCCGCTTGCACGTCGAGCGGTGTATCACCGAAGACGCAGACGGCCGCGCCGCTGCCGGCCAGATTCCGCGCCATGTCGACGCCGCTGCGGAAGACATCGCGCCGAAATTCATACGCATCGCTGAAGGCGCCGAAGTTGAAGTACTTCGACAGGCCGGCATGCTCCAGCTTGGTTCGCCCAATCCCTTCCAGGTTGCCGGTAGCGACGCCCAGTTTGGCTCCCCCATTGCGTAGATGAGCCAGCACTTCCACAGCCCCGCCTAAGACGGTGATACAGAGGTCGTGGGTGCGCTCCTGTACAAAGCGGCACATCCCTTCGCGAGCTGCCGCGAGTCCAGGCCGCCACTGCTGCTGCGGAATATCCGCCAGCAGCAGTGCATCGCGCAGAATCCCCACGTCGGTGTTGCCATGAACGCTGATGCCATCCAGGTTCAAGGGCCTTCCGGCAAGCGAACCCAGCGCTTCGCAGAAGGCGAAGTAATGCACGGCATCCGTGCAGTTCATCAGTGTCCCGTCAATGTCGAACAGATAGGCGTCGTATTCGTCCCACGCTCTCAACAAAACTCACTTCTTTCTGGAAGACGTCGAGCTGCTTGCATCCCATGACCAGTTTAGAAGGTCATTCTGCCCTCCGTGGCCATGCCCCGCCGCTCTCCAGAATCTACAGCCTGACCCAAGGCCATGCATTCGAGCCTTTGCGAGACGCTGACGGGCATCTCATCCACCCATGGCTCGCTCTAAGCCAGAGTGAACTCTTCAGGTATTCCGTTACCGGATAGCCGATCGAAGCGGAACTTCCATCCTCTGTTAAACCGACGGGTCTCTGCGTCAGCGGACGCTGTGAATCGAGCCAAATGTCAGATCAGCCGCAAGCTGAAGTCACTCCCCTGCTACTCACAGCCGGCGCCTCGGCAATCCTGACTCTGCTTCCGGTCGCGGCGCACCAGTTCGGCTGGCTGGATCATCTTCCGGATCCCCCCGGCGCGGTATTTGCGTCGGATCGAATCACCACATCGAAGACGGCTCATCCGCTCGGAATTCCGGACAGTCTGCTCGGTCTGGGAAGCTATGGAGTAACCCTGCTTCTGGCCTTGCTGGCCCGGCAGCGGCGTGAGGCGCGCCCGCTGCTCGCGTGCAAGCTCGCCGCCGATGGAAGCCTTGCAGGCTTCAATGTGATCCGTCAGGTCGTGTCGTTTCGCAAGCTGTGCTCCTGGTGCACCGCCACCGCGATCTGCACGGCCGTGATGGTCTATGCGGGACGTTCCATCCTCACCGAGCAGGCTGGACTCCTGCGCAAGCAGTGAGCGGGGCGGTGTGCAGATTCGATCGCATCGAAAGTGCTGTGTCCCTCCCGGCTCGGTACGGCATCACACCAGAGGGATTCGTGGCGAGTTCCATGAGTGCACGGCGAGACGATGGCGGCTGATTCACAAAGACACGATTCGATTCTGCAGGCCATTGAGGCCCATGGATTCGCCGCTCTGGCGAGCTTCACCCCGACCGAGGTTCTTCTGCTCACCGGCTATTGCCCTGTGATGGGCTCAAGCTTCGCCGTCTTCAGCCGTTCCGGGAAGGTCTGCGCCATCGTTCCTGAAGATGAGCTCGATCTCGCCAAAGCGACGTCTAAGGCTGAGTTCATCTCATACAAGCCGAGCAGTCTGCACAGGATGACCAGGCCTGCGGAGGCGGCGCACGAGCCGCTCAAAGAACTGGCGGAGCGGCTTCATCTGGAGCCCGGGGCGATCGGCACCAGCCTTGCGGAGTCCTCCCAACCCGCTTCCTATCAATCTGTACACCGGTTCCGCGACTCGATCGTTCCACTACTGCGCGCCGGCTACCCCCAGGCACAGGTCGTCTCGGCCGATGCGGTCTTCGATCAACTGAAATCCGTGAAGACGCGCCTGGAGATAGATAAGATTCGGCACGCCTGCTCGCTGGCCGGGACTGGCTTTCAACAAGCCGCCAAAGCCGCCTTGGCGGGCAAGCGCGAGGACGACATCGCAGCCGATCTGGGCGCGGCCTTCGCCCGCGTTGCGAACCACGGTTTCGAACGTGGTGCGGGCTACTTCTTCTGCATGTCAGGGCCTAATTCATATAAAGCTTCCGGCGCGTATGCACGGACCCGCACACGCCAGGTTGAAGAAGGGGATCTGGTCATGATCCACGCCAACACGGTAGGCGATGGATACTGGACCGACATCACCCGCACCCTTGTCGCGGGATCCCCGAATTCACAACAGCAGAGAATGCAGGTCGCGGTCTCTGAAGCGCGTCAGGCGGCGCTCGACAGCATACACCCCGGTGTTTCGGCGGCGGTGATTGATGCCGCGGCCCGCGATGTCCTCACCAGGCACGGATTCGGCGAGGACTTCAAACATCCCACCGGCCATGGCGTCGGCTTCGCTGCCGCTGATGGCAATGCTCTCCCCCGCCTGCATCCGAAATCGCCGGACGTACTGCAGGCCGGTATGACGTTTAACGTTGAACCCGCGATTTACATTGAAGGCGTCGGAGGCATGCGGCACTGCGATGTGGTCGCCTGCACTGAATCCGGAGCTGAGGTCCTTACTCCCTTTTGAAGCTTTGCCGGTGAATCGACGGCTTCCATAACGAGCGGAGCCATCCAACGTTAGGCAGCATGCAATTCTCCCGGTAAGCCGCACCGAACGAGCAGAGGAGCTCGATCTACAATGAGCAAAAAGGCCAGCATCACGGGTGGATCGGTGAGCTTCTACACAATCCCGACCGATGCCCCGGAGGCCGATGGCACCTTTACCTGGAACAGCACTTCCATGGTGCTGGTGGAGTTGGAGTGCGGCAAGATCAAGGCCTTGGGTTATACCTACGCCGACGCGGGCACGGCCGCCGCAGCCGACAAGCTGCTCAAAGAGGTCGTTCTTCAATCCGATCCCTGGCGTCATGCCGAGACACTGCAGCGCATGCTGCATCAGATCCGTAACCTCGGCGAGACCGGCATCGCCATGATGGCCGTCTCCGCCATCGACAATGCTCTCTGGGACCTGCACGCCCGGCTGCTTGATATTCCGCTGGTCCAGCTACTCGGCCAGGTCCGCGATTGCATACCGGTTTACGGCAGCGGCGGCTTCACCAGCTACACCGAGCAGCAGCTGAGCGATCAGTTCGGCGGCTGGGTGCACCAGGGCTTTTCCATGGTCAAGATGAAGATTGGAACGCATGCCGATCAGGATCCAGCGCGTGTGCGTTCCGCGCGCCTGGCCATCGGCCCTGGCTGCGAGCTGTTCGTGGACGCCAATGGTGGATATACGGTAACCCAGGCAATCGATTTGGCGCATCGCTTTGCGGAGCAGGACGTCCGCTGGTTCGAAGAGCCGGTGAGCTCGGACAATCTGCGCGGGCTGAGCCAGGTGCGGCAGCGGGCGCCGCTCGGAATGGACATCGCCGCCGGCGAATACGGATACACGGCCTGGTATTTCCGCTCCATGCTGGACGCGCAGGCTGTCACCATTTTGCAGGCCGATTGCACACGCTGCGGCGGTATCAGCGGCTTTCTGGACGCGGCCTCGCTCTGCTGGGCGCACAACGTTCCGCTCTCCTCCCACTGTGGCCCGAGTATGCATCTACATGTATGTTGCGCCGTTCCGCGCGCCATTCATATGGAGTTCTTTCATGATCACGCGCGCATAGAACGTATCTTCTTCGACGGATTCTGCGAACCGGAGAAGGGCTGCATGACGCCTGATCTCTCTCGTCCGGGTATGGGCCTGGAGCTAAAGCGCAAGGACGCAAGCAAGTTCAAGGTTTAGCAAGCGAACTGACACCTGGCTGGGTAGGTCGCTCTGTGTCAGATATCCGAATTCCGGAGCACCGGCCGCGGAGCTCCCAAACCGGCATCAAGTTCAAAGGAACAGGAGCAGTCTCATGGCGAAACAAGTTTCGGATCTGGTAGTGGAACGCCTCATCGAGTGGGGAGTCGATACAATCTTCGGCTTCCCGGGCGACGGTGTGGACGGCTTCTTCGAGTCACTGAGAACCCACAAGGATCAGCTCCGGTTCATTCAGGTTCGCCATGAAGAATCCGCTGCCTTTGCCGCCTGTGGCTACGCGAAATACACGGGACGGTTGGGCGTCTGTTGCGCGACGTCCGGTCCTGGAGGCATTCATCTGTTGAACGGTTTGTATGACGCGAAGTGCGATCAACAGCCGGTGCTGGCCATCACCGGCCACACCTTCCATGACCTGATCGGTATGGACTATCAGCAGGACGTTGACCTCGACAAGCTGTACATGGATGTGTCCGAGTTCAACGAACGCGTCATGGGTCCGGCCCATGCGGTGAACGTGGTCGACATGGCGGTTCGCACGGCGTACGGGCGCAGGGGTGTGGCGCACATCTGCATTCCAAAGGATATTCAGGAGTGGCCCGTCACCGACAAGATGCGCAGCAACGCCAACATCAAGGGCCACAGCGGCGACTGGGCTACGCCGTCGACCGCACGGCCGGCGGACCCGCTGCTCAACAAGGCGGCCGCCATCATCAACGCCGGTTCCAAGGTAACCATCATGGTAGGCCGCGGTGCGCTGGGAGCCCGCGAGGAGGTGGCGCAGCTCGCCCAGACCGTGGGCGGACCGGTGGTCAAGGCTCTGCTGGGCAAGGCGGTTCTTCCCGACCGCAGCCCCTACACTACAGGGGGTCTGGGCCTGCTGGGCACCGCACCCTCGGTCGATGCGATGCAGGAGTGCGACACGCTGATCATGATCGGCACGAGTTACCCCTACCTGGAGTTCCTGCCCAAGCCGGGCCAGGCCCACTGCGTCCAGATCGAGCTGGATCCCACCCGGATCGGCTTACGCCACCAGGTGGACACGGCTCTGGTCGGCGACGCCAAGACGATCCTTCAGGCGCTTCTGCCGTTGCTCAAGCGCAAGAAGGACAAGTTCCTTAAGAAGTCGCAGGAGCGAATGAAGACCTGGAACGATTTGATGGAGGAGCGAGGCACACGCAAGGACATGCCCTTGAAGCCTCAGGTCGTCACCTACAATCTGAACAAGCTGCTACGCGACGACGCCATTGTCTCCTCCGACAGCGGCACCATCGCGACCTGGACTGCGCGCTACGTGGAGATGCGCGACAAGATGCAGTTCTCGCTCTCCGGCTCGCTGGCCACGATGGCCAACGGACTTCCCTACAGCATCGGCGCTGCCGTTGCCTATCCGAACCGGCAAGTCGTCTGCGTGGTCGGCGACGGCGGTCTCACCATGTTGATGGGCGAGCTCGCCACTCTGGTGAAGTACAAGCTGCGCGTCACCGTAATCGTTATCAAGAACAACGTTCTCGGCCAGATCAAGTGGGAACAGATGATCCTGGAAGGCAACCCCGAGTTCGGCGTCGAATTGGAACCGATCGACTTCGCTCTGGTGGCGCAGGCCTGCGGCGCGCGCGGCCTGACCCTGGAGAGACCCGAGGATGCGGAGCGCGTGCTGCGCGATGCCCTCAGCCATGATGGGCCGTGCCTGGTGCAGGCGGTGGTCGATCCCAACGAGCCTCCCATGCCGGGCAAAGTGACCACCGAGCAGGCCTATCACTTCGCCAAGTCGCTCGCTCGCGGTCAACGTGACGCCGCCAAGATCATCAGGACCGTCGCGGAAGATAAAGTCCGCGAGGTGATTTAGGCGGCTGACCATGAGTTCGCAATCGTTGAGTGTGGCCCATCCCGTGCAGGACGCACAGGTGATGGCGAACTACATCAGGGAGGGGCGTTTCCAACGCAGCCTCTCCCTGATGACTGCTGGAGCCAGTCTGCTCAGCGGTCTGGAAGTCGCCTACGAACACTACCGCGGAAGCTATAGCCGGCGCGTGATGTATACGCCCGTCATCCTGAGCGGTGTATTGTTCGCTGCGGGGATCGCGGCGTTCTTCAGCCGGCGGGCCGCACGAACCGTGCTTCGCGCCGCCTCGATCATCACGCTGGTGGATGCCGGGGTTGGGTTCTACTTCCACATCCGCGGCGTGGCTCGCAAACCCGGCGGGTGGCGCCTTCCCATGACCAACATGATCATGGGACCGCCGATCTTTGCGCCTCTCCTGTTCGGCACAGCCGCCTATCTCGGTCTGATCGCGTCGTACCTGCAGCGCGAGGATGCGAAGGATCTGGAGCGCGGCGGAGGCAAGGATACCGATGGATGGATGGCACGCCTGCTGCCTTCGCGCGCCGGACGAGAGCTGCTCTCCGCGGAGCAGGATATACGCGAAGGCAAGTTCCAGCGCCAGGTTGCTATCGTGACTGCGGTCAGTTCGCTGCTCAGCGGATTCGAGGCGTACTATTCGCATTACAAAAACAACTTCCGCTACGCGGTGCAATGGAGTCCGGTGGTGATCTCTCCCCTGCTTGCCGGCTCCGCTCTGGCCGCGTTGAAAAGCCGGCGGATGGCGACGACCGCGCTGCCGGCGCTCTCCGTACTCGCGAGCGCCGATGCCGCGGTGGGCTTCTTCTATCACGCGCGCGGCGTTCTGCGCCGGCCGGGCGGCCGCAAACACCTGGTCTACAACATCCTCTATGGTCCACCCATCTTTGCGCCGCTGCTGTTCGGTGCGGCCGGCATGCTTGGAGTTTTGGCGAGCCTGCTGCGCAGGAGAAAGCCATGAAATTATTTCAGCGAAGCCGACCCGTTCCCCGAGAAGATCCCTCGCGCCCCCGTTCCAACGAAGCCGATGACGCCGCGCTGCGTCCGCGTGATCCCGTCAGCGGTGCGCCGCGGCCGCTCATGGAAACTCCGGGATACTATCCCGGATACAGCACCATGTCGCAGAAGAAGTACTGGGACGCCGCAACGCGCGATCTCATCGAAATGCGTGTAGAACAGCCGCCACCGATCCGCTACTTCACTGAGTATCAGGCGCGGTTCTGGCGAGCCGTTTTCGATCACCTGATCCCGCAGCACGATCGCACACCGGAGCGCCGCATCCCGCTGATCGAACCCCTGGACGAGAGACTGTACCAGGATCGCGGCGTCGGCTATCGCTATGAATCCATGCCGCCCGATCGGGAAGCGTACAAGCTGGGCGAGAAAGCAATCGACGAGGAAGCCAGGCAGCGTTTTGGTGCGGAGTTTCTCGATCTTGCCCAGCACCAGCAGGAGTTGGTGATCCAGGCCATCGGGGACAGCAAACCAAAGGCCGCGAAGGCTATCTGGAAGAAGATGGCGATCGGTCGCTTCTGGCAGTTGCTGATACAGGATGCGCTCGAAGGCTACTACGCTCACCCGTGGAGCTGGGACGAGATTGGATATGGCGGTCCCGCCTATCCTCGCGCCTACACGCGGCTGGAGCGGGGGGAACCGGAGCCATGGGAGGTTGAGGAGCAACGCTATGAGTGGATCGCGCCCGACTACGCGGTCTCGGACCAAACCGAGTCCGTGCCTCACCTGCACACCGAATCCTCGCAGAACAAGTAATCCACACATCGCTGTTCGGATCGTCCAATTCGAACCTTGAAGTCCGGGGTCTCTCCTTGAAACAGCCACTATTTGGTTCGTTCGAAGCTCCTCATGATGAGGCTCATCATCTCGGTCCCCTGCAGAAGATTCACCTGCCCATGCGCCGGTTCTCCGATAGCGAAGAGGTCGATTACCTTATAGTGGGCTGCGGCTCCGCCGGAGGTGTTCTGCTGCAGCGGCTGGCAAGGGCCGGTTTCAACGTGGTCGCTCTCGAGGCCGGTCCCTTCTGGGACACAGAGCGCGACTGGGTCTCCGACGAATCCGGCTCTCACGAGTTGTACTGGGAAGAGCCACGCGTCATCGGCGGTACGGATCCACTCGCTTTGGGCGCCAATAACTGCGGACGTGGTGTAGGCGGCGGGTCTGTCCATTGGGCTGCGTTCACGCCACGCCTGCATCCCTCCGACTTCGAGGTCTATACCCGCGATGGCGTGGGCGCGGACTGGCCCATCGATTACGAGATCATCCGGCCGTATTACGAGCAGCTCGAACTGGAGATGCCGGTTGCGGGACCCGCCTACTATCCGTGGGGCTACCCTCATGGATATAGCTATGGCCCCCATCCCATGGGGGGAGTCGGCAACGCCCTGATCAAGGGCTGCACCGCTTTGAACATCCCGGTATCGATCGGTGGCCCGGTTGCGATCCTCTCCGGCTCACACGGCAACCGGCCGCACTGCATCTATCGCGGCTTCTGCATACAGGGCTGCAAGGTGGGAGCCAAGGCCAGCACTCTGATCACACACGTGCCCGACGCGCTGAAGAGTGGAGCGGAGGTCCGCGATCACTCCATGGTTTCGCGCATTGAACTGGGCAAGAACCGCAGGGTCACGGGCGTGCACTACTTCGATCGCGACGGAAATCCGCATTTTCAGCGAGCCAGGGCCGTTATCATCGCCGGCTACTCGATCGAGACACCGCGCCTTCTGCTCAATTCAGCCTGCCCCGGCTTCGAGAACGGCCTGGCCAACTCCAGCGACGCCGTCGGGCGCTACCTGATGGCGCAGGCCGGGAACGTGGTGCTGGGCCGGTTCGATCAGCCGGTGCGCATGTATAAGGCGCCCCCGGCTCATGCCCTCACCGAAGAGTTCTACGAGACCGATCCGAAGAACGATTTTGCGCGTGGCTTCGCCATCCAGACCGTCGGCCCGCTGCCGATCGCCTTCGGCAAACAGATCGTCTCAGCCAAGCGCGCCTGGGGTTGGGGTCTGCGTCGCGAGATGATGGACTACAACCATTGGGCGTCTTTCGGCCTGCTGGGTGAGATTCTTCCCTGGCCGGATAACCGTGTGACCCTCTCCGAGGACACCGACCGCTGGGGCTTGAAGGTGGCGCATGTCAACTTCAATCTTCACGACAATGACAAGAAGCTGATCAAAGCCGCCAAGGAAAAAACGATGGCTGTCATGAGCGCCGCCGGCGCGACCGAGGTGGTGCAGGAAGCGCGCTACGCTCATCTGGTCGGTGCGGCCCGGATGGGTTCCGATCCACGCCAGTCCGTGGTCGATAAGTTCGGCCGTACCCACGACATCGACAACCTGTTCGTCTGCGACGGATCCATCATGCCGACACAGGGCTCCGCGAATCCCGGGCTCACGATTCAGGCACTGGCGGCGCGAACGGCCGACTACCTCATCTCGCAGAAGGACTTGATCTTCAACAGTTCCGCGCGTGACATGACGGAACCTCCATTGCGCAAGCAACTGGCGCCAGCCGGCACCTATGGAAAGGGCGCGCCCCGGCTCACCTGATCTCCGGCTCACCTGATCTCCGGATGCACCGGAGAACAGCAGGCCGGCGATGCCTGTATGCAGGGCGAATGCCAGTTGCAGGTTCGGGTCACGACGGGGTCCGTGGATTTGCGGATCTCAGCGTCCGCCGCGCGAAGGCCGGGTCTACCCATCCTGCCCTCAATTCTGAGGGATCTGGCTCGCGGGGTTTGGGGTCGTTCGCGGAGCCGCGGTAGGATCGGCCGCCCCCGGATCAGTGCTCTGCGGGGTCGGAGGGATAGGCGTCGTATCGGAGCTCTGCGTCGGGAATTTCACTCTCCCCGTTGTGGCGGGTCCATCGATCGTCTCGCCGGGCTTGCGCAGCGTCGGTGGAGTGGCCTGCGCGTGGGCCCCGGTCTTATCCAATTGGGCATCGCCCTCAGCGATGGTGCGGGCCAGAAGCTCTGGTTCGGGTGCGACGTCGACCTCGTTCTTCTCGTGAATCTCCAACGGCTTGCCCAAGGCGGCAATCTCCAGCCGGACGACCCGTCCGTCGCGGAAGCGTACAAAGCGGGTCGGCTGCGGCGGCTCGCCATAGATCCACTCCTCGTACATCGGGCTGTTCTCATTCTCGCTGATGGCATGCTCGCGATGCTTGGTGGCAGGCTCGCCCAGTGAAGCGATCACCATGCGGCGATCCATGCCCACCAGGATCTCGTGGCTTTCCACAGCCGAGCGGATCCTGGGACTCAGGGTATCGGCGTAGGCCTCCGAACTGGATTTCGCCCTGAAGTCCACCAGCGGATCGAGCAACGCTTTGACCTCGGCGGCGGAGACCTCCGGTACCCCGCCCTCAAAGACCAGGGTGATCCGGCACCCCGTCGCAATGGGCCCGAGCGGGGCTAACTGCATATTGTTGAAGGACACATGGCTGAGGAAGCGATGCTTTGCGTAGGGTCCCCCGTTAAAGTCGATGACGATGCGATCGGCTTTGAACTGCAGCGCGCTGATCTCGACGCGATCGCCGGGGCCGGCGGACTCGCCCTTTTCATAAAGCAATCGCTTGTAGCCCTCATCGCGCGGCGTCATCGAGCCGTTGGCGATCATCGTAAGGCCGACACCGAGCGGAAGCTCCCGGTGCGCGAAACCCTGCTCGGCCTCCAAGTTCCGGATCAGGTCCAGGCGCCCGCGCTCATCCAAAGGCTGCTGTGGCAACTCGACGTGCGTCGAATGGAATTCAGTGGTGACATCCGCGGTCGCGGTCTTTTCGCCGACGACGAAGACCTGCGCGCGCGCCGGGAAGGCAACGATCAGGAGCGGAACTACGGCGAGGAGCGATCGAAATCCGAGGGGGCCCATGGCATCACCTTCGACGCGAACACCCAGATTGTGCTCTCTTTTCCAAGCCGCGGCAAGAGCCTGCCCAACAAAGTTGCTGAAAAATTTACCGGATTGGACTTCTTCGGGATCGCACGCTTTTTGGAACCGCTCTTGTGAAAGTCTGCCCTCAGGCATCAAATCTCGGTAAACGATACCCTTGAAAGCCCCCTCTCCACCTCCCGTCGCGTTCGTACCCGGCACCGCCCGGCAGGCGCTGCGAATCCATTGGAGGCTGTATCTCTGTGAGGGAGCGGAGCTGGCGTGGTTCATGGTGGCGGCCTGCGCCGGCACGTTGATTCTCTTCAGTCTCTCGTCGCCGGCTTTGCACGCCATTCCCAGCGCGGCGGTACGACGCCTGCTGATGGGAGTGGCCATGGGACTGACCGCTGTGCTGATAATCCACTCGCCCATGGGAAAACGCTCCGGGGCGCATTTCAATCCGGCTATCACGCTGACCTATTTGCGTCTGGGAAAGATCGCCCCCTGGGACGCCCTGTTCTATGTAGCCGGGCAGTTTGCTGGCGGTGTCTTCGGAGTCGGCGTGGCGGCTCTGTTGCTGGGAAGCCGGCTGGCTCAACCCTCAGTCGAATACGCCGTCACGGTTCCGGGCCTCTTCGGGACAGCAGGCGCGTTCGCCGCTGAGTTCTTCATGGCCATCCTGCTGATGGCCGTGGTGCTGTGGAGCTCGAACCAGCCGCGGCTCGCACACCTTACCAGCTACTTCGTGGGCGTGTTGATCGCCAACTACGTCTTCTTCTTCGCTCCCATCTCCGGCTTCAGCGTCAATCCCGCGCGAACCACTGGATCGGCCGTCTTTGCAAACGTGTGGACCGCGCTCTGGGTCTATTTTTCCGCTCCCCTGCTGGGAATGTTTGCCGCCGCCGAAATATTCGTCCGGACCAGCGGCAAAGAGAACATTCTCTGCGCCAAGTTACACCCGGATCCCAGCTATCTCTGCCCGTTCCTCTGCCATTTTCCCGGCCATCGTCATCGCCGGTATGCAACGGAAAATCCGGCCACGCCGCTCCCGCTGCAGGCCAGCGATTAAAGCAAATTGCCTGATGGTATGGCCATAGCGAAAGTTCAACTCCGCTGCTCTCTTTAGAGCGCTGAATCGCCAGAAGAAAAGTGCGGGGCGTTTACCCCTCTCCTGGCGTGTTTACCGCTCTCTTGGCGTGTTTACCTCTCTCCCGGCGTGATGTTGGTCTCGTCGCGCAGCGGCGCCACCGGACCGGGGGGGACTGCGGGAGAGTTCTGGGAGACCGCATCGATCGGCGAGCCTGACGGCGCCGCGGAGACAATCTGTACCAGCGGCGCGGGCCGGGCGGCCGCGCTGGCTTCCATGGCCGTGTGTGCTGCCGGCGGTGCAATGGTCATCGGGTATCCCGCGGCGACGATCGGCGCGTGCGTGTACTCCCACGCGTAGTCCCGCGTGATACGGAAGAGCACGATCATGCCCACAAGAACGCACAGCAGGGTCAAACTCGCGCCCTCCGGTCCATAGGCGCCCCCGGTGAATCCTGTAGGCCCGTTCACACGCGTAGTGACCAGGTTGTTGTAGGTGGCGTAACCGGCGACGGGAAGGCCCAGAAGCAGCGTCATCGTGGCGTTCCAGGCAAAGTGAAGTCCCCAACCCAGCCAGAGCGCATGGGTCCGCAGATAGGCGAGCGACAGCAGAACACCCAGGGCGAAGGTCACGGTCACGCTGAGCCCACTCGAGTTAGGTCGGAAGCTCGACGCCACCGCATACCCGAGGGACATTAAAAAAGTAGCGGCCACGGGCCCGGTCAGCTCGATCAGCCGGCGGAACAGATACCCGCGAAAGGCGACCTCAAGCGCCAGGGTCGACAGGGCGATTGTGGCAGCGGAAAGCAAGGCCAGACCCCAGGACCGCATCTCCAGCCAGAACTGCGGGTGCAAGGAGCCGTAGAGCATCATGGGGAGCACCGCCAGCAGAAGCATGGCCCAGCCCAGCGCCGCTCCGCGCTGCCACTCCTCGCCGGCCGTGGCACGGCTTGGCAGCGCATTGGCCTTGCGCAGGGCGCCATCGCGGAGCAATCCATAGGGCACCGCGAAGCCGGCCAGCAGCAACAACAACAGAAAGGTCTGTTCCAGGAGTCCTTCAAAGACAGGCGCGTTCAGCCGCGTGGCAATCCCCTGGGCCGCATCGGACGCAATGATCTGCGCCGCGACCAGCCAGACGCATCCTGCCAGAAAGCGCAGAACCGAAATCGAGCGCGGGCGCGCGGGCTTGGATAGATTCGGTTGCAACGTCAGGCCTGGCTCCTTCGGGCTGCATTTCTGGGAATTCTTGTGACCGCCGCTGGCAGGTCTTCCGCCAGCTCAGGCGGTCGTATAAAACTGCGCGATGTTGCGGAACTTCTCATATCGGCGGGCCAGCAGCTCATCGATCGGAAGGCTTTGAAGCTGCTTGAAATGGCGTTCCAGACGTTTGTCGACCAGCTGCATAGCCCGGGCCGCATCCGTGTGTGTTCCGCCCTCCGGTTCGCCAATGACATCATCCACGCAACCCAGCATTTTGACGTCGCGGGCGGTATAGCGGAGAGCGGCGGCAGCCTGCTGCTTCTTGCCGGCGTCCTTCCACATGATCGAGGCGCCGGCCTCCGGCGAGATCACCGAGTAAATTGCATTTTCGAGCATCAGAACGCGGTCCGCGACGGCCAGCGCCAGCGCTCCCCCGGAGCCCCCTTCGCCGGTGATGGTGGCGATGGTGGGAACGCGCAGCCGCGACATCTCCAGCAGGTTGCGGGCGATCGCCTCTCCCTGGCCTCGCTCCTCGGCGCCCAGGCCCGGGTTCGCGCCGGCCAGATCAATGAAGGTGAAGATGGGCCGGCCAAACTTCTCCGCGATGCGCATGGCGCGCAGCGCCTTGCGGTAGCCCTCCGGGTCGGGCAGGCCAAATTTTCGGGCGACCCGCTCCTTCAGCGTCCGGCCTCTCAGGTTTCCAACCACCAGCACCGGCTCTCCGTGATACCGCGCCATGCCCGCAAGCATCGCGGCATCGTCCGCGAACTGCCGGTCGCCATGGATCTCGCTGAAGTCGGTGAACAGGGCGGCGATGTAGTCCATGGGATAGGGGCGTTGCGGGTGCCGGGCCAACTCGGTCTTGACCCAGGCCTCAGGAACGGGTAAGGCGGGTGCGGGAGCGGGCTTCTGCGATGTATTCTCGGCCATCTCGTTAACCTCATAGATTGTACGCGATGGGCCATGCCTGATGACTTGCGCCGAAAAGGCTGCCAGTGCCCCGCTGCCGTGATCCGCGGGTTGTCTTGCGCCAGCAGACGCGAGTCGGGGCACAGCCGGTCTTGATTGACTGGCGCGCGCTTCAAGTTGTTCTAATTGATGATCTGAACGGCGCCCCGGCCGACCAGCGACTCCACCTGCTCGATGAAGCCGGCATCGGCGGCGACGGCGAGATCATGCGGCTCCAGCACGGCACAAAACTCGCCGGGCTCCTCCAGGTTCAATAAAAGCTTCCCTTTGCCCGGCGCGGCACGAAAGATCGCGTCCAGCTTGCTCAGAAGCAGATCATCCGAGCTATGCAGCGGAACACGGATTCGCAGAGCGTCGGGCAGCTTGATCTTCACGTCCTCGAGTGCCTGGATTGCGGAGACCGAAAGCTTGGGCGCGGCATCCTCATCGCCTCGCAGCGACCCCCGCACCACTACCGGTACATCCATGCGCAGCTTCTCGGCGAGCTTCTCGTAACTGGCGGGAAAAGCAATCAACTCGATCTTGCCCACCGTGTCCTCGAGAGCGGCCTGCGCGTACATCTCGCCGGAACGCTTGGACTTCGCGACCTTCAGGCCGGTGATGACCCCGGCGATCTGAATCTCGTTGCCCGGCTCCGCCTGGCCGCGGCGAAAGACCTGCGGTTCCGGCTTCATCTCACAGGCGGTAGCGGTATCCACCACCTTCAGGTTGCGCAGCTTCTCCCGATACCGATCCAGAGGATGACCGGAGACAAAGAATCCGAGCACCTCCTTCTCATTCTGCAGCCTCGTATATTCATCCCAATCCGGTGCGGGTGGCAGAGCGTCGTCGCTGGCGCGGGCGGCCGGTCCTTCGTCGTCGAACATGCCGAAGAGACCGTGCTGGCCTGCGGCGGCATCCCGCTGCGATTTCTGGGCGCGCTCGATCGCCTTGTCCAGCGCGGCCATGATCTGCGAGCGTTTGCCAAAGGCGTCCAGCGCGCCGGCCTTGCACAACGATTCCAACACGCGCTTGTTCATCAGCCGCAGATCCACCTTGTCGCAGAACTCCCACAACGAAGCGAAGCCTGCTTTACCGGCTGCCTGCAGCTCCTGGCGTGCCTTGATGATCGAGTCGATGGCGTTGTGACCCACGTTCTTGATAGCGGCCAGACCGAAGCGGATGCTGTCACCCGTGGGTGTGAAGTTCGCAGCCGAGATCTGCACGTCCGGCGGCACCACCGAGATGCCAATCTCGCGGCACTCCCCGATATACTTCACCACGTTCTCCGGCTTGCTGGTTTCCGAGGTCAGCAGCGCCGCCATGAATTCCACGGGATAGTGCGTCTTCAGCCACGCCGTGTGATACGCCAGCAGCGAGTAGGCCGCGGAGTGCGACTTGTTGAATCCATAGCCGGCGAAGCGCTCCATCAGGTCGAAGAGCTCACCCGCGCGCGCTTTGGCGAAGTTGCGCTCGGCCGCGCCCGCCATAAAGATCTCTCGCTGCTTGGCCATCTCGCCGGCATCCTTCTTGCCCATGGCGCGGCGCAGCAGGTCCGCCCCTCCCAGCGAGTACCCGCCGATGACGTTCGAGATCTGCATCACCTGCTCCTGATACACGATGACGCCCAGCGTCTCGCGCAGCAGAGGCTCCAGCTCCGGCAGAAGATATTCGACCTCGCGGCGGCCCCATTTGCGCTCAATGAAGTCGTCGATCATGTTCATCGGCCCGGGTCGATAAAGCGCGTTGAGAGCGGTGAGATGTGCGATGGAATCGGGCTTGTAGCGGCGCAAGACATCACGCATGCCGCCCGACTCGAACTGGAAGACGCCGCTGGTCAGGGCGCGATGAAATACCTTCTCGAAGGTCTCAGCATCATCCAACGGCACCAGCGCCATGTCCACATCTTCACCACGATTGGACTTGATCAGCTTGAGACAGTCGTCGATGACGGTAAGCGTCGTCAGCCCCAGGAAATCCATCTTCAACAGGCCCATCTTCTCGACGGCCTTCATGTCGTAGCTGGTGACGACGGCTTCATCCTTGGTGCGCGTGACCGGGACCAGCTCGGTGAGCGGCTGGGGAGCGATCACAACACCCGCCGCGTGCACGCCGGCGCCGCGCACCAGGCCCTCCAGGCGCAGCGCGGTATCGATCAGCTCCCGGATTTTGGGATCCTCGTAGGCCTGGGCCAGGGGCGGCGAGTCCTTGAGTGCCTGATCGATGGTGATCCCGATCGTGAGGGGAATCAGCTTGGCGATACGATCCACCTCGCCATACGGCATATCCAGGGCGCGGCCCACATCCTTGATGGCGGCCTTGGCGGCCATCGTATTGAAGGTGATAATCTGCGCGACCTGATCGTTGCCGTACTTGCGGCGAACGTACTCGATGACTTCACCACGGCGATTCATGCAGAAGTCGATATCGATATCCGGCATCGAGACACGCTCGGGATTCAGGAAGCGCTCGAAGAGGAGATCGTTCTGCAGCGGATCGATGTCGGTGATCTCCATCACGTACGCCACCAGAGATCCCGCGGCCGATCCGCGCCCCGGCCCGACCGGTATGTTCTGCTGCTTGGCGTAGCGGATGAAGTCCCATACGATCATGAAGTAACCGGGGAACTTCATCTGCTTGATGCATTCGATCTCGCGGGTGAGCCGGGCTTCATAATCGGCAATCGACTTGTGCAGCTTGCCCGAATCTTCCAGGTGCTTCAGGGCCGTTTCGCGGCGATGCCGCCAACCCGCACGGCACACCTGTTCGAAATAGCTGTCCAACGTCTCGCCTTCCGGCACATCAAATTTGGGGAACGGATCCTTCACCTTGGTGAGTTCCAGCTGGCACCGCTCCGGGAACTGCATGGTGCGGGTGCAGACCTCCGGCGCATGCGCGAACAGCCGATGCATCTCGTCCGCCGACTTGATGTAGAACTCCTGCGTATCGAACTTGAATCGCTTGGGATCATTCATGGAACCGGCTGTCTGCACGCAGAGCAGCACTTCATGGGCGCGCGAGTCCTGATCCTCGATGTAATGCGAATCGTTGGTCGCAATCAGCGGGATGTCGAGATCCTTCTCCAGCCGGAACATGGCCTCGGTAACCGCTTTATCTGGAGCCAGGCCGTGGTCCTGGATCTCCAGGAAGAAGTTGCCGCGGCCAAAGATCTCCTCAAACTGTCCGGCAGTCGTCTTCGCGGCCTCGTAGTCGCCGCTCATGATGTGTTGTGAGACTTCACCGGCCAGGCAGCCGGAAAAACCGATCAATCCCTCACTGTGCCTGGCGAGAAAGTTCTTGCTCACGCGAGGCTTGCGGTAGAAGCCATGCAGCGCGGCTTCACTGGTCAGGCGGACCAGGTTGCGATATCCGGCCTCGTTCTCGGCCAGCAGCAGCAGATGGTTGTACTTGTCGCCCTCGGGGGCGGCCCGGTGATCCTCGTTTTTGCAGATGTAGAGCTCACAGCCGAGGATCGGCTTCAGATTCTTCTTCTTCATGGCGTCGAAGAAGTGCACGGCGCCGAAGATGTTGCCGTGGTCGGTAATGGCGGCTGAGGTCTGACCAATCTTGACGAGGTGCTTGGCCAGCTTATCGACGTCGCAGGCTCCATCCAGCAGGGAATAATCAGTGTGCAGATGCAGGTGGGTGAACTCAGCGGCCATAGGTTTAAGTGTACCGAGCTTGCGATCGCCGGTCGCTTGTGGCTGAGGAAATCCGGGACCGGACTCGCACGCCTCGCCATGCTGGCGCGATGGGACGTACATCCAGTCGCCCGGCGCAACAATCGTCCGGCAGATGCCTCCCTCTGCACCTGCGGGGGAAGGCCTATGCGTGTGCGACCTGATTGCGGCCCAGCTTCTTGGCCTGGTACAGGGCACGGTCCGCGGCACGCACCAAATCCCGGCTTTCAGTCTCCGGGCCCGGAGTCAGCGTCGCCACACCGACACTGACAGTTTGCACGCCGGCCGGACTTCCGCCATGGGTCACGCGCACCCTGCTGACGGCGGAACAAATCCCGGAGGCAATCACAAACGCCTGCTGCTGCGACCTGCCCGGCAGCAGGACAGCGAACTCCTCGCCGCCAAATCGGGATGGGGTGCCCACCTGGTCGGCTACGGCCGCCAGAATGCGGGCGATCGTCACCAGACACTCGTCCCCTGCAAGGTGCCCGTATAAGTCATTGAAGCTCTTGAAGAAGTCGGCGTCCACCATGAGCAGGGACAAGGGTTGGGCCGAGTGCAAAGCCTCAGCCCAGGCCCGCTCCAGTTGCAGATTGAACGACCGGCGGTTCCCCAGGCCGGTAAGGCTATCGGCCAGCGCCAGCTGTCGTTGGCGCTGTTCGCTCTCTGCGAGACTCGCGCGCAACGCTTCGCGCTCTTCCAGCAGAGTCGCGACCGGGAAGTTGGAGAAGACCATTACCGCCAGCAGGATCTGCACCACCACAATTCGATGCAGCAGCATGTGCTCGCCTGCAACCATCATCAAAGGCCCGTGGCCCGTGACGGTTAGAGCGATGGCCTCGATCGCGATCAGAAGGATGGTGAAAACGGTCCCTGAGAAACCCAGCAGGAAAACGATCAGCAGCAGCGCCGGAAATAGAAAGAAGATCAGCGAATCGTGAGAATCGTTGAAGACCAGAAGGGCAATGCTTGCGGGAATGAGGAGAAGCAGCAGCGTGCGCGGCAGCCGCTCCCTTTGAAAGATGTGTAACAGCCCGGGCCGCTGCAACATGATCACCAGCGGAGCCAACAGCGCCAGGCCCAGCATGTCTCCGAGGTACCAGGTCCGCAGCATCTGAAAGAAAGAACCGGGACTGACGAACGCAACGGTCCAGGCGGCTCCCAGAATGCTGCAAAGCAAGGCAGCGCCCCCCACGGCGACCAGGAGAAAGCCGATCAGGTGACGCAGCTTGAAGATCTCGAAGGGAATACCGAATACGCGGCTGAGCACCAGAGTAGAGGTCACGACCTCCACGGAGTTCGCCAGAGAGACGCCGATCGCAACGTGGAACGAGTCGCCGTGAACGATGTCCGCGGAGGTGTCCGCGCATAAGCCAACCAGAAAGTAGGCGAGCCATTCGCGCGGTGGACGTGTGATCAGAAGGCCGAAAAGTATGCCGTTGCTGAGCCAGATTGTGGCGACCCCGTCGGAGTGGCTGGACAGCACAATGCCTCCCCAGGAGCAAGCAAACAGTAAGCCGAAGGAGGCGATGACCCGGACGACCGAGAGCCTGTCCCAGGTGGCGCCGGACCACAGGCCTCGCCAGATCTCTCCGAAGGGAAGGGATCGAGGACTGTGCTTTGCAGGGCGTCCTGCTGCGGTGTCATGAGGTCGGTCCCGGAGCACGGAATCACGACTGTAGGCCCTCAATTGCACAGACCCTCCTTCGTGGATCCAGACCGGGCGAACAAGGCAGAGGACCAGGAGCGAAACGCTAGATTGGAAACGGACAGACGGAGTGGACAAAAGTCTCGCCATTCTAGCGCAGCAAAAGTTGCGGCCGGCGGCTGAATTCCTGAGTTCATTCCCAAATCGATCTGGTTAATGGAGGCGCATCCTCGATCCACGTCACAGCACCGGACAAACGCTGTAGAAGTCTGGCCTCTCTCCGGTGCGCGGCGCGGGCCGCTCCCTGTATCCTGAACCAGCTATGAAACGCTTCTTCCGTCCAGTTCTGGGCGCCCTGGGCATGCTGGCGATTATGCTCTTTTCCGCCGCCATCACCCTGCGCGTTGCGCTGCACGGACACGAAGTCAAGATCCCCGACTTCTCCGGCATGACTGTTGCTGAAGCCAGCACGGCAGCTCTCCAGACCGGGGTTGACCTCAATATCGAGAACCGCTTCTACTCCACCACCGTACCGGCAGGGCGCATTCTCTCGCAGGCGCCCGCGGCCGGATCGACAGTCCGTCATGGCTGGCAGGTTCGGGTCATCGAAAGTCTGGGCCCACAACAGGTCACCATCCCGGACGTTGTGGGCCAGCCTCTGCGCCAGGCTTCGATGAGCATCCGCCGCATGTCGCTCGATCTTGGAACCCTGGCGCACCTCGACGCGCCCGGAGATCCGGACATGGCGCTGGCGCAGACTCCTCCCCCGAACGCGGGAGTAGACCAGCCTCGGGTGAATCTGCTGCTGAGTTCTTCAGAGGGCGGCGCCAGCAACGCCATCGTTCTGCCGTCGTTTGTGGGGCAAAGCTTCTCCACGGCGAACCGTGGCGCCATCGGGTTGGGCCTGCGTGTCGCGCTGATTTACCTGGGGCCGATCCCGGTGCCCAGCACGACTCCGGCAGCCGGCAGCGGAACAACGGGAACCGCGGGCCCAGCAGGCGCAGGAGGCGCCGCCGCGCTACCCCATGCAACACCCGGCTTGAACAACGGACAGCTCGCTGCACAAAGCCCGGTT
>CAXUIM010000004.1:0-1065 GCA_964250885.1 uncultured Acidobacteriaceae bacterium
AGCAGTAATGCAGCATAAGCTCCTAGCTCTTGATGACCGCCTTGACCGCCGGCGGTCCATCGATCGCCTGGGCCATGGCGCTGTTTTTGACCATCGAATCCAATACCGTTTGCACGATCTTCTCATCTGTGGCGCCGGCGTTTGAAATCTGCACCGGATACAACACAACGTATTCCAACCCATCGGTGAGTTGCAGGCGGCACTCTATGTCCGGCACCTTCACGGCCGTGTCCATCCAGGTCTCCACCTGGCTGTGCTGCTGCTCGATGGCGGCTCTGTATCCGTTGTAGACATTTCCAACCGCCTTGCGGATCTCATCCAGAGCGGGATGGTAGTCGGTTCCCGGTTTCAGCTTCACCGTAATCTCATGCCAGGCATAATCCGTTCCGGGAATCTGCTTGTACAGCGGCGTTCCGGTCTGGAAGAGCACGGAGTTGGCGAAGACGGCGACACGGCCGGTGGGATGCAGTTCGGTGCCGGTGCCGGTCAGCTCCATCATGTAGAAGCGAACCAGGCCGACCTCCACGACGTCGCCGGTTACGTTGGCCACGGTAATCCGGTCGCCCACACGCACGCCGTAGCGGCCCACGATGAAGAAGTAAGCGGCCACGGAGAGCAGGATGGTCTGCAAGCCAACGGCGATACCGGCCGTGATGAAGCCGGCGAAAGTGGCGAGCGAGCTGAACTGCGTGACGAACCCAAAGATAAGCACAAGGCCTGAGAGGAAGCCGATAACCATGCGCCGAATCAGCAGGAGCTGACGCCGGCGGCGGAGGTCCTGCACGTAGCGGGCCGTGGTGCGACGCCATATCTCGCCCAAAGCCAGAATGATGCCGAGCGCCAGAGCAATGAAGAAGACTCGCAACAGAAGCCAATGCAGAATAGTGGCGCGTTCAGAGTCAACCGCAGCCCGCCACGAGAGAAGATTCCCGCGGGCCTGCTCGAGCAGAAGCACTTCCTGGCTGATGGGAATGGATACGCTCGAGATGGTTTTGAAGGCGTCGGTCAACTGGTCGTAGGTCTTCTTCGTGGCGGCCAGGTTGTTTCGTTCGCTGCTGGCCGGGA
>CAXUIM010000004.1:1165-19118 GCA_964250885.1 uncultured Acidobacteriaceae bacterium
TGGTCGTAGGTCTTCTTCGTGGCGGCCAGGTTGTTTCGTTCGCTGCTGGCCGGGATCGCGGCCGGAGCCGCGGCTTGCGCGGCAGCCGCTTGTGCGGCCGCATTGTTCTGCATCTGCTGGCCGATGGCCAGAGTCGCACTCAGGATCTTCAGCAGAGGGGTTCGCAGATCGAGTGCCTGGTTGTGCAGTATCTGGATCTCCTGCAGGCACTGATTGATGGAGCTCTCGCTGCTCATCAATTGGAACAGGACGCTGGCCTGCGTACTGACGCCGGAATCTTGCAGGGAGCCGATGCTTTGCATTGTGTTCGCAACCGGCTGCACCTTGCTGTTCACCAGTTCGGGCACGGCATGCTGCAACTGGTCGATCTGGCCCTGCAGGCCGCTGTTGCTCTGCGCGTTGGAGACGCCGCTGACCTTGGTGAGAGCCTCGGCCATGGCCTTGGACAACTCCAGTTGACCTTCAACGTCCTCTTTCTGCTCCAGCAGAGGGGCCCGGGCAGCCTGTCCATGGGCAGCGGAAAGCTGGTCGTCGAGTGCCTGGTCCTGATTCTGCAGGTTTTGAATCTGCTGGGCGGTGCGGAGCTCTGCCGCACTCAGCTTCTGGGTCTCGTCCGAAACCTTCGCGCTGGCGGTGGTCCCCTTGCCCGGGATGCGGGCGAGCAGGGCGGCTTCATCGCGCGCGGCCTGGAAGGCAAGTTGTGCGGCCTGGGTCGCGACCTGCTGGGCCTGCTGGGCGTAGAGCATATCGCTGGGCTCCCCGATCTTCTGGATCGGGACCACCGTCATTCGATAGAAACGGATCACCTCGCTCAAGTGCGCCAGGATCTCCTGGGAACGCAGCTCCACGTTGATTCCCTTGGTCAGGGCGGGAGGCAGCGGCGCGGGCAAAGCGCTCAGCAGCGTAACGGTGGCCGGCTTGGGGGCGGTGGGTTGGCCGGGCGCTGCGCCGTTGGCCGCCTGTGCGGCTCCCTGGGCCGCGACGGTTTGTTCTGCCGCCTTGGAGGCTGCCGGAGCGGCTGGTTTCGCGGGAGTCTGTGCCAGGGCGGCGGGCGTGCAGACCATCGATGCAAGGAGAAGGCAGCTGGTTATCAAATCACGCGTGCGGCGCATCCGGGCTTTCCATCTAGAACACCAGGCTTTCGAGCCAGAGCGAGTCTTCGAGCCAGAGCGAATCTTCGAGCCAGGGCGAATCTTCGAGGTAGAGCCACTTTTCCAGGTAGAGAGAAACACCATGTTTGCTTGGACGCACCCGAACCCCAAGGTGCTGCTGGGGAAAGAAAAACAGGGAGTAAACCTTGCCGGCTGCTGTCCTCATTTGGAATTCAAAATCGGGTACATGGAAGTGGAAATTGCTTTTGGCGTGGCGCCTCTCGCGGGTGTCGCATGGCGGTGTACGCGAACCTGAATCAACGGATGCGGCGCGTGCGGAATTTGGATGACATCGACACGCCGTGTTGAGACGGTGCTGTCGGAGCTTGAAACAGCGGCCCGGACGGCCTACCCTGCTTAGCACGCGAGCAAAGATACGGGCGGCCCGCTGTTCTCCGCGGCAAGCCTGGATTCGCTCCTGTTGCGGACGGGTCTCTCTGTCGAGAACGAATCCAGAGGGAACCTCCCGATTCGCATCTGATGAAGCATTGATAGCTGAAGGATGGGTAGCACATGGAAGTAGCAGCAACGGGTTATGTTTCAGAGGCAGAGCCTGCACTCGGCACGGAAGTGGACGAGGCTAGGAAAGCCGCGAAGAGCACCGCATACCGGTTCGCACTGGCAATCGCGATACTGATCTTCCTGCTGTCCGGACAAGCGCGGGCGCAGAAAGAGGTCTACGCGGATTATCCAAAGGCGACCGGTGATGTTCAGGACTACATCCTGAGCGGGCTTCCACGCTGGCTGATCTTCCAGTTCCAATTGCGGGGACGCACCGAGGGTCAGACGGCATTCGACTACACAACAGGAAGCGGCCAGGTCTACGAATTGACTCGGGCCTATGGCAGTGTTGAGGTTGATCCGACATCCTGGTTTACCTTGTACGCCCAGTTCATCGACACGCATGCCCTCGGCCTGCCCCTTCCTCTCGTGCAGTCCAACATGCGCGATGTCTTCGACCTGAGACAGGGCTTTCTGGAAGTACATCCCCGGATCGCAAGGGTGCCCGTGTCGCTATACGCGGGCCGCTTCGAGCTCAAATTCGGCAATGAGCGCGTGGTGGGTATCAGCGATTGGACCAACAACAGCCGCACCTGGGATGGCTTCAAGGCCGATATCGGCGCCAAGGAAGACTTCGTAACTCTGTTCAGCACGTCTGTCGTCACGGTCCATCCCTCGTCGCTCGACAATCACGGCGCCGGGCTCACGTTTGACGGCGCCTATGCTGAGTTGCGCACGCTGGCGCCAAAGACCGACTTCGAGCCGTTCGTGCTGGTTCGAGCCGTTCGCGGCGTCACCAGCCAGCAGGGCCTCAAAGGCAACGAAGTAGAGACCACCTTCGGAACCGAAGTCGAGGGAGACCTGGCCCACGGGTTTACCTACGACGTCATGGGCGATCTGCAGCGGGGCAGCTACTCGAACGACTCTATTCAGGCCGGAGCGGGCATCGTAAACCTGAACTACGAGAGGGACACTGCGCGGTGGAAGCCGCGCCTGGGCGGTGAGTTCCACTATGCCACGGGCAATACGCACCGCGAGCCCGACAGGATCAGTACCTACGACCAGCAGTATCCCAGCAACCACAACCACTTCGGCCTGACCGACCTGTTCGGCTTTGAGAACATCCGCGAGGAGCGAATGAATCTTGATCTCGCTCCGCATAAGAACGTGACGGTTCTAATCCAGGGAGAGTTCCTGAATGTCCCGTCCCGCGCGGATGATGTCTACGCCAGCGCGGGAGGCGTTCAATTCAAGCCGCCGGCCGGCGCTTTCGCCCATGATGACATCGGGCAGGAGATCGACGCGTCCGGCGCCTACACATTCAAGCAGTACTGGCTGGCCCAGATGGGTGTAGGCCATCTGTTTGCGGGGCGCTTGCTGGCGGAGGCAGGGCATCCGGAGCCCGAGACCCTGGGCTATTTCTCGCTGACGTACAAATTCAAGCTCTCGCGGCAGTAGAGCAACGGCTGTTCGAGGACACGGAGCTCCGGGATGGATCTCTGCAACGCGCAGGCCGTCTAATAGTCTGGAGGTTCGCAAAGATGGCGTTTCGATGGCACAAGGTGCGGCAGCTCTGGAGGCTGGTTCGCGAAAGTCATGCAAAGCCGTTAGCGGGCGAGCCGCGCCGGCCGCAGCCGGTTGCGCCGGGCGCAACGGCGATCACCTTCATAGGTCATTCGTCTTTTCTGCTGCAAATGCCGGAAGCCGCCATCCTGATCGATCCGGTGTTTGCCACGCGGTTGATCCTGATGCGGCGGCAGCGCCGGCCGGGAGTGCGTGTGCGCGACCTGCCGAATATCGACGCCGTGCTGCTCACCCATGCGCATATGGATCATCTGAACCGGCCGTCGCTGCGCGCCGTGGTGCGGGAGATGCGGCGGCGCGGCCGGAGAGCACCGGTGGCCGTGGTGCCCAACGGCGTCGAAGATCTGGTGCGCGATCTGGGCTTCGCCCAGGTGACCGCCCTGCGCTGGTGGGAGAGCACGGAGACCGGAGACTTGGAGACCGGTACGTTGCGGGTGACGGCCACACCGGCCCGGCACTGGGGCGCGCGCATGTTCAAGGACACGCACCGCGGTTTCGGCGGCTATGTTCTGGAGACCGCTGGCGCTCCGAAGATCTATCACTCCGGCGACACGGCGTACTTTGGCGGATTTGCGGAGATCGGACGCCGGCTGGCGCCCGAGGTCGCGCTGCTGCCCATTGGCGCGTATTTCCCGGACAGCTACCGCAGCGTGCATACCAGCCCGGAAGAGGCGCTGCAGGGCTTTTTAGACCTTGGCGCAGACACCATGGTTCCGATGCATTACAACACCTTCCGCCTGGGCCGTGAGCCGATGGAAGAGCCCTTGCCGCGACTGCTCGCAGCAGCGGAGCGCGCCGGTGTGCGGGACAGAATTCGTGCGCTGGTCGAAGGAGAGAGGCTATTGTCCCCCGGGGCTGGCAAGGCTCCCCTGGCAAGCAGGCGAGACAATCATCCCTCACGCGACGCGAAGCAGTTGCAACAGGCGGGAGCCTAGAAGCTTTCTCCTGCAGGAGAAAGCTTCTAGGCAGGCCGCTATTCGGAGCTTACCCGTGAAGAGCTGAGCGCGGCGGTGCCGACGACCAAAGCCGGTAGCTTGATGGTTTGCCGGTCGGCGATCTTTGCGAAGGTAGCCAGCGCCTGGCCCACCACCTGATCCATGTTCAGATAACGATAGTTCGCCAGCCGCCCGCAGAAGTGAACGTTCTCCGCCGCGTCGGCGAGCTCTTTATAGCGCGCGTAGAGCGCCGCATTCTCCGGCCTGGGGATGGGGTAGTAGGGGTCGCCCTCGGACTGCGGGTATTCGTAAACGATGCTGGTCCTGGGGTGTTTCTGGCCGGTCAGATATTTGAACTCGGTGACCCGGGTATAGGCATGTTCGTTGGGGAAATTGATGACGGGCGCGGGCTGGTACACCTCACAGGGATGTGTCTCATGCCGGAACTCGAGTGACCGGTAGGGCAAGGGACCGAAGCGGTAGTCGAAGTATTCGTCGATGGGGCCGGTGTAGATGATCTTGCACTCCGGATAAGAGCGCGCGATCTCCTTGTAATCGACGCTTGTACGCACCGTAATGCGAGGGTGGTCGAGAATGCGTTCAAACATCCGGGTGTAGCCTTCAAGCGGCATTACCTGAAAGCTGTCGGTAAAGTAGCGATTGTCATGATCGAATCGCACGGGAATGCGCGCGGCCACGCTGGCGTCGAGCTGAGAGGGATCGAGCCCCCATTGTTTGCGCGTGTAGTTGCGGAAAAACTTCTCGTAGAGTTCTCTTCCCACCCGGCTGACGACACTGTCCTCCGATGTGCGGATCACCGGCAGCCGTTCGGCGCGCTCCGCCAGGAAGGTCTTCATGCCCTCCGCATCGAGCTCTAGACCGAAGAGCCGATTAATGGTGTCGAGGTTGATGGGCACGGGCAGAAGTTGCCCGTCCACGCTTGAGAGCACATTATGTTCGTACGGGCGCCACTGGGTGAACCGTGAAAGATAGGCCAGCACCTTCTCACTGTTGGTGTGGAAGATGTGGGGACCGTACTTGTGAATCAGGATGCCGTCTTCATTGAAGCAGTCGTACGCGTTGCCCGCGATATGCTCTCGTTTTTCAACCACCAGCACCCGCTGACTCAGTTGACTGGCAAGCCGTTCGGCCAGAACGCTGCCCGCGAAACCGGCTCCCACGACGACGTAGTCGAAGCGCTCGCTGCCACCCGGTGGTGACAGCATGCCGCGCAGCTTGATCGGAATCGCGCCCGCCTGCTTCCCGGACGCACCCGCGGAACTGCGCGGCAACTGCGACACCTTGGACACACTGGAGGTTGACGGAAGAGAGGCTGGGGAGAGCAGATCCGCGTTGCTGGCAGGCATCGCCTTGAAGGTGGACCGAGAGCGCACTTTGTCGATCTGCTTCTGCATTCCCGCCCAGGTAGAGTCCCACGAACTCTCGGCGAGCTTCGCCAAGACAGCGGTCCGCCACGCCTCCGGCTGCGGCTGGAGTGCGGCGTCGAGCGCTACCACGAAGGCCTCCGCGTCAGCCGCGATGGCGACCAGACCGGAGTCGCCGTAGGAGCGCACCACGTCGCGGATCGGGGTGGAGACCACGGGTTTTCCGGCTGCGAGATACTCAGGCGTTTTGGTGGGCGAGATGAAGCGGGTCGCCGCATTCAGGGCGAAGGGTAAGAGCGCCACGTCCCAGCCGGCAAGATACGCCGGCAGCTCGTCATATCCCTTGCCGCCGAGATAGTGAATGTTCGCGGCTTGCGGAAGCGAGGCAGGGTCGATCTTGACCACGGGCCCCAGGATGATGAATTGGATACCGGGACGCAGTTTCGCGACGTCGGCCAGGAGCGCTACATCGAAGCGCTCATCCACCACACCATAGAACCCGGCCCGGGGGTGCGGGATGGCGGCCTGATCGAGCGGGTCTGGCAGGCCCTGCTGCCCCTGCTGATTTCTGGCGGCGCGAGCAAAGTGCGCCACGTCGATCGAGCTGGGAAATGCCTGGACATTGGAATGCTGCAGGCGCTTGGCCTCGTACAGGCTAAGCCCGCCGGTGAAGATCACATCCGCTTTTTCAAACAAGTCCTGCTCGCGCTGGATCAGCTCCGGGGGTGCGCCCAGGAAGGCGCTGAGTTCGTCCATGCAGTCATACACGGTCACATTGGCGGTCAGGTGGCTGCTGAAGCCGAGAGCCATCGGTGTGTAGTACCAGAGCAGATAACGTTGAATGTGAAAGCTCTGCATGAATTCTCTGAGCAGCAAACGCTGGCTGGCGTTCGCGTCCAGGCCTGCTGTGAGATGGGGTTGAACCACCCAAAGCGATCGTCCCTGAGGCAACAACTCGGTTTGCATGCCGGGAAGTCCGTCGTCGCGCAGCGGCAGCAATCCGGCATCATGCCATATCGGTTCTTCCCAATAGAAGACGCGCCGGTCCTGGGCGGCGCGTGTCAGCAGATGCTGGGGACGCTGGGTGACGAACTGCCAGCGCAGATGACTGAAACAGAGAATGTCCAGCTGTTCAGTGCTGCTTGAGTCGAACCGCGCGCTGAAGCGCGCAGGGAAAACGGTAGAGCTCTCCAAGGGGGGACCTCTCTAATGCGGAATTAGGCAAAGACATATTGTGCCGGCGTTCCGTGGTTCATCGGCAAGTTGTATATGCTGTAAGACGGCGCGAAGGTGCTCCGAGTTGGATTGCCACTTTTCGGTGCAAGTTCGCCACCTCGCCGAAAAGGCGTTTTTTCTCTCTTATCCAGCAGCGAAGAAAGTGTAGAAGTGCCGTTTCCTTAGGGAGTACGGCACTTCGGTGAGACCCCGCTGCACGCCTGCGGGAGAAATGCACTACGGCAATAACAGGAGTACCGTGCCCTTGCGAACAATGTGCAGGGTGACCTTTCTTGAGAAAAAGCCACTTGAAGTCCGCAGCCCTGGGTATACCGATCCTGATTTTTGCTGCAGCGGCAGAATTTGGATAACAGCGTCCCTGTGCGGGTCGAGAAAAGGGACGAGAGTTCGTGATGTCACATGTTGCGGGTAACTTCGGGAGGATACCGTTGAAGATTGTCGTTGTTTCTCCGCATCGCGACGATGCCGCATTCTCACTGGGTCTGGCCGTCTCGGCATGGCTGGCGGCGGGTCACTCGGTCGAAGTGTTGAATTGCTTTACGCGCAGTGAGTATGCGCCCTTCTCCGATGCGGATTCACTCCATTCCAATGATCGCATGTCCTTTGTAACGGCGCTGCGAGGACGCGAAGACGAATGCTGGCGCAAGCTTTGCGGCAACAAGCTGTCTCTCACCGATCTTCATCTCAAAGATGCTCCCATACGTTTTCACTGCTCGCTCCAGGAGTTAGCCGGCCAGGCCATTCGACCGGAGGAGAAAGCCTTCCTGAAGATTCAAACCGCAGTACGAACCTGCACCAATCCCCTGGTGTTGCCGTTGGGGCTTGGCGGTGATGTGGACCACCTTACGGCACGGGAAGCGGCGCTCTCGGTGATCGGTAGTTCGACGCCGTGTGCGTTTTATGAGGACTGGCCAGGCTCAAGCGCACCCGAAGCGCTGAGCGCCGAGAATACGGCTGTGGAGCTCGCTCAGCGATTGAGCTGCGATCTGCGACCGGTCTACGTGGGCCCGAAGACGGAGCCCGCGGCTGCCGTAGCGCGCAAGCGCACCCTCGCGCTCTGTTATGACTCGCAGGTCGACACTGACGAAGTGACTCGAATCGCTGAAGCCTGCATACGTTATGGAGGCCGCGAGCGTCTCTGGGCGAACGAGCTCTGGAGACTGAAGACAGGCGGAGTCGAAGAGTGAGAGTTGCGCGGAACAGAGGTCGAAGGGTACCGGCCGAGCGGTGAGCAACAGCGTAGCAGTTGAGCCGCACGCATCGCCCGTGCATGCAAGTTGGCTCGCGAACCAGCATCGGAATGTGGCCTGGCGCTCCTGCGTTGGGCATGCCGGCGGAGTTTACGTTTTGCCAGTCAGGCACTGCGATTGCAAGTGCAGTTCGTAGAGCAGATCGGGACGCAGCTGACGAATCGACCAGTCAGGGCTGGCCTCGATCAGGCCACAAGAACAGTGGCGATTGTTGTCCCATCCCGGATAATCCATGACGGGATAGAAGCACACGCCCAGAAGCGGTATACCGAGACGCTGGGCTTGCCGTACTTCCGCCGCCACATAGCCCAGCCAGCCGGCGGAGGTCGACCCTTCCACACCCGTTTCTGTAATCACGATCGGCCGATGATAGCGTTCCCAGGTGTCGGCGAGCATCCGGTGCAGCGGCCGGTGCTGCGGGTGACCTGTGGGTGTTCTTGGCCCGTTGTGGATCCACTGGTTGTCCCAGTAGTAATTGACGCCGATCAGGTCGAGCGACTCGGGAGAGCCGCCGAGCTCTGGCTCAAAACGGCCGATCAAAATATCCCAGGCCTCAAATTGTGAGGAGCTGTCGCGCGCCGCGGCCTCGATGTCCTCTGGCTTGAACGGATCGGCGGAGACATGGATGATCGGTTCGGACTGGATAAACCGCGCCGCCGCATCGACCTCTCGCACGGCTCGCATGGCGGCCAGCGAGGCGCGTGCCAGCTGGCGCTTCAGCTCCGGTCCGCGGCCCTTGCCGTAAGGATAGAAAAAACCGAGGTCGCCGCCGATCCAGGACCAGAAGGAGATCTCGTTGATGGGGCAGAACAGGTCCGCAAACTTTGCCGCGGCCCGGTTGCGGTGCTGGCCGATGATGCGGACCGCGGCCGCGGAGAAGGCGGCGAAGCGCCGCGGAAACTCCGCGGAGAAGATATCGAGCCAATCGGGCACGCCCCAGTGGCAGAGATCCCACATGACCTGTATCCCAATGTCATTCGCAGCCTGCAGCATGGGCAGAAGACTGGACCAGTCGTACACACCGGGTTGCGCTTCAATCAGGTGCCAGCGCAGGCCATCCCGTACTGTGCGGATACCCGCCTCGGCGAGCAGACGATAGTCGGTCGCGCAGTGCAGGTCGTGGCCGGAGGTGGCGATCACGTCCAGACGCGAACCGTCGCCGCGGCGGTGGGTGGCACATTCGAAGCCGCCCATGAAAAAGCTTTGCAAGGGATTAGCTTTTGTAGGTGCTGCGGGATCGCTCACTCCGTCACACGGCCTCGACAAGCCGGTTGGATGCGGATGCATGCGACAGCCCGGTGATGCCATTCACAATCAGGTTGATGCCGACCAGCGTGCCCAGCAACCATGCGGAGCTGAAGGGCCAGTTGCGCCAGATCAGCACAGCCAGGAACAGAGCGATGATGCCGTCCAACAGCAGCCAGCCGGAGCCGGGCCGTGCGCGCAGCGAAAAATATGCGGAGACCTCGAGAACGGCTTCAACAAGGAAGACCACAGCCAGCAACAGCGTCAGCGAAATCAGACTGAGACCGGGATGGAACACGAGATAGATACCACCGATGATGTACGCGATGCCGATGAGAAGGCGCCAGAGGAGCGAGCCGGTAGTGCGCGAGGCGAAGGCATAGGCGAGGAAGGCGATACCGCAGAAGATGACCAGAATCCCCAGCAGAATGGCGATCGCAATTCCCACGACCAGCGGAAGCACAATGGCGAGGATGCCCAGCACAATCATCGCAATCGAGGAGGTTTTGTGCTGGGTTGAGTACCGGGTAGCGAGGACAGTCATGTTGTTCTCCTTCGGAAGCAGGATGATAAGCATGGTCGGATGGCGGCTCGCGGTCTCTATCCGCGACGAATGCGGAGAACTGCGGCGCCAAATCCTGGTTCGGTCTGTAGGATGAAGTTTCTCGCCGCACAGGGCATCTGGGCACGCTGAATTTCAGCGGGTCCGGTCCCAATCGCTTGAGGGTTCATCTTTCGGGGTTCAGGGATAGAGCAGGAACGGCTGGCGCGCTTTGTTGTAGGCGGCCAGCCAGGAATCCCAGGCATGCGCGATCCGGCGTGGATCTTCCGGGTCCGGTTTCGCGTCCGGACCGCTGCGCTGGAGAGCCTCGAACGTGGCGTGATTTGCGATCAGGCTTGCGGTCTTGTCGAGCTGGAACTGCGCGGGGTAGAGGCGGTGCAAAGCGGCGAGTATCTCCATCCCCAGCTCGGGCGAGTCGAGCTGGTGGCGGTCGGTTACGGTGATTCGAACCGCTTCGATGCTTTGACCGTGGTACGGGTAACGGTTCTTGTCTTCGGCAATGGCGGCGGTGGTGGCCGCGAATGTGACTCCGGAAATATGACGAGCGTTGAGTGCCGCAACGACGTCGGCGGCGTGGAACCAGGTTTTGGAGCCGCTGCCGCTGGTTTGGGAACCGCTTTGCCGAGCCGCGACGCCGGCGCCGAAGAACTCGAAGGGCGTGGCCGAGCCTCGGCCCACCGAAATATTGGCGTAATCCAGCAGACCGAGCCCAGGGTAGAGCGTGGCGGCCTCCAGGCTGCGCAGGTTGGGACTGGGGTCGGTCCAGGGCACACCGGTCTCATCGAAGAATTCGCGGCGCTGCCAATGCTGCATGGGAACCACGGTGAGCTGCGCGTGCAGCCCGGCCTGCGGGGTTGTTCCCGAGCGTCCAGGCCGAAAGTACCCGCCTGCGACAGCGCGCGCATTAAAGAACTGCGCCAGTTCGCCCAGCGTCATCCCGTGGCGCAGCGGAAGCGGCATGAAGTCGGTGTAGGACTCGTAGCCCGGGTCGGAGACGGGGCCCTGCACCGCGAGACCTCCCAGGGGATTGGGCCGATCCAGCACAATAATCTCGATGTGGGCGTCGGCGGCGGCTTCCAGAAAATAGCCGACCAGGGTTTCGTAGGTGTAGAAGCGAACACCGGCGTCCTGGAGATCGATCACGACCGCGTCGAGCGCGGCGAGGTCGGCGGGTTTGGGGCGCTTGTCGGCCGGCGTGGGGCCGTACAGGCTGATGACGGGAAGGCCGGTGGTGGTGTCGGTTTCGTTGGCAACATGCAGGTCATCGTGCAAGCCGTAGAGGCCGTGCTCGGGAGAGAACAGCGTGGTGAGCCGGGCATTGGGAACGTCCCGGCTGAGGTCGTGGGACAGGATGTCGATGGTGCGCCGGCCGTGCGAGTCGAGCCCGGTCTGATTGCTGAGCAGACCAAAGCGAAGACGGCCGCCATGGCGCTGGGCCGCCTCTCGCAGCGCGGCAAAATGCGTGGCTTCGAGAACGTCGATGCCGGTGAGGGTACGCTGCGGCGCGGACCCGGTGGAGGAAGGATCCTGCTGTGGTCCCGGCGCCGCGGCTTCCCAGTCAGCTCGGATCCGGCTCGCCGTGGGAAGAGTGGAGGTCTGCAAGCCGGCGGGAAGGACGCCGGCTCTGTACGGGGGGCGGCCTTGGCCCTGAGGTCTGGAGTCCAGAGAGGCCGGGGAGGGATCCAGAGAGGCGGGGCTGGGAATATGGGCTGCGGTGTGGTACTTCACGTGCAGCGCCTCAGCTGCCGCGGTGGCGACCTGGCCGCGCAGGTTTGATATGGGCGCATTGCCGCGGGGATAGATCGCGTTGGCAAGCAGGATGACGTAGGTGTCCGAGCCCGGGTCCATCCATAGCGACGTTCCGGTGAACCCGGTGTGGCCGAAGCTGCCGATCGGGAAGATCCGGCCGCGGGGCTTTGAATAAGCCGTATCGATGTCCCAGCCGAAGCCGCGGAGATCCTGACCCTGGATTGCAGGGTAATGGGGAGCCAGGCCGGGGATAGGCTTGGCGGCGGGGCCTGTGTCCGCCGCCATGGCTGCCGGTTCCGCCGCCTCCGCCGCCGTGTTGGCGGCGGCGATCTGTTGGCGCGTGTGGCCGGGCTGCTCGGGTGTGGTCATCAGCTCCAGGGTGGACTGTTGCAGCGGGAACGGCCCCGTGTTCCTGGTCAGCTTGTCGAGCAGAGCCTGCGCGTAGAGCGAGACATCGTGCGCGGTGGAGAAGACGCCGGCGTGGCCGGCAACGCCCCCCATGCGGCGCGTCGAAGGGTCATCCACCACGCCCCGCAGCAGATGATCAAAGTCCGGGTTCAGATCAGGGTGATCCTTGCTTTGATCGTCGTGCGCGGTGGGGGCGATGCCGGGCAGCAGGCCGGTGCTCCAGGTCCCTGGCGCACACGCATAGGCGATGCGGCCCCGGGGCGCCGGCGCCCAGGCGACGGCCGAGCCGAAGACCTTATGCGGACCGCACACTTTGGCAAAGGGAAGGAAGCGCGTTTGCGTCATGCCCAGAGGCGCGAAGATGTGCTGTTCGGCGTAGACGTCAAGCGGCTGCCCGCTGAGGGTCTGCACCAGGTCTCCGAGCAGGATGAAGTTGATGTCAGAGTAGCGAAAGACTTCTCCAGGAGCGGATTGCAGCGGCGTGGTCAGGGCGCGGCGAAAGCCCTCGGCGGGATCCGGAGCGGCCAGGCCCCATTCGTCCTTCAGGTCCACATCGGGAGCCTCGCCGGAGGTGTGGGTGAGCAGCATGCGGATGGTCACCTGGGCGCGCCGCGAGTCGTGGCTGGGGTTAAAACCAGGCAGATACTTCTGGACGGGGTCGTCGAAGTCCAGCTTACCCTGCTCGTAGAGCTGCATGATGGACGGGGCCGTCGCCAGATCCTTGGTCAGGGACGCCATGTCGAAGACGGTGTCCAGGGTCATCGGGACAGGCTGTGCCAGGAGTTGACCATGGGGTTGGCCGTCGAGACCCGGTTCGCTCGCGAGCTCGCGGTCTCCAAAAGCCTGCTCAAAGACCACATGGCCGTCGTGCCCCACCAGCACCACCGCCCCGGGAAGCTTGTGGTCCGCAATGGCCTGGTTGACGAGGGTGAAGACCGGTGTGAAGTCCGGGTTGATGGGTTGTTGAGATGCGCCGCGGGCCGCCCCAGGGCAGCAGGCCAGTGCCAGCGCGGCAGCGGCGCCGATCCCGGCGGCATGGCGGGACTGCTTGCGGAAGAGCAGGCTGGCGCAGCAGCCGATCGCGAAGGTCGCAGCCGACCCGATCAGGACGTACCAGGTCCAGGCGATGTGCGGGATGGTGAGGGGACCGAGATGCACAGGGAACGCTCCTTGCCAGAGCCAGAGATTGAGGGCGAAGCCGCAGACCATGCCAAGGGCCGCGCCGGCTTCGGTGGCGAAGCGGGTTAAGGCGCCCAGCAGAAACACTCCGAGCAGGCACCCGTAGGCGACCGAAGCGATGGAAAGGCCAATCTCGACGACATGGCCTTTGCCTCCGGCGCGGAGCGAGACGACCGCGATGGCGAACAGCACCAGGGCCCACGCGACCGTGGAGCCTTTGGAGATCAGAGCGCGCTCCGCGGCGTCGGCGTTGGGGCGAAGCTGCACGTAGAAGTCAATCACGGTGGTGGAGGAAAGGCTGTTCAGCGCGGCGGAGAGATTGGACATGGCGGCGGCGAGGATGGCCGCGACCAGCAGGCCGGCAATGCCTGCCGGCATCTCGCGGACGATGAAGGTGGGGAAGATGCGGTCGGGACTGAGCCCGTGCAGCCCCCCGGCAAGCAACGCCGGATGCTGGCCGTAGAAGACGAACAGCCCGGCGCCGATCAGCAGAAACAGAGCGAACTGCACGAAGATGACGATGCCGGAGCTGAGCAGCGCCAGTTGGGATTCGCGCAGATTGCGCGCCGCGAGCATGCGCTGCACCATGAGTTGATCGGTTCCGTGCGAGGCCATGGTCAAGAAGGCGCCTCCCAGAACGCCGGCCCAGAAGGTGTACGTGGTGGTGAGGTTGAAGGCGAAGTTCAGCATGTGGAACTTGCCGGCCTGCGCCGCGACCGCGTGAATTTGCCCCCAGCCACCATGGATGTGCGAGCCCAGGGTGGCGATGGCGACCAGGGTTCCTCCCAGGTAGATGGCCATCTGCACAACGTCGGTCCAGATGACGGCGGCCATGCCGCCCTCAAAGGTATAGAGCAGGGTCAGGGCCAAAATGATGCCGATGGAGAGAACGTCGCGGGTGCCGATGGCGATGCCGACGACGATAGACACAGCGAAGACGCGGACCCCTTCGGCGGCCGCGCGGGTGAGCAGGAAAAGCCCGGCGGTCACCTTGTGCAGGAAGCGGCCGAAGCGGAGGTCGATCAGCTGGTAGGCGGTGAGCATCTCGCCGGCAAAGTAGCGGGGAAGCAACAGCACGGCGACGACAATCCGGCCCAGCATGTAGCCCAGCACGACCTGCAGGAAACCGAAGTTGCCGGCAAACGCCACCCCGGGGATGGAGATGATGGTGAGGGTGGAGGTTTCAGCCGAAACAATGGACAGCGCGATTGCCCACCAGGGAATGGTGTTATCCGCCAGAAAGTAGCTGCGCAGCGAGCGGTCGGCCGCGGCGCCATGGGCAGCGGAGCTCTTGCGGAAGCGAAGGCCGAACAGCGTAATCCCCAGCAGATAAAGGGCGACCAGGCCGAGATCGAGGCCGCTGAGCCGCGACGGGGCCACGGGATGTGCCGCGAAGAGAGCGAGCCCGGAGGTTGAATCTGGGGCCAGCAGGCCGGTGAGCGGCCGGCACACGGGCAGCAGAGCGGCAAACGGGTCGAGCAAACGGTCACTCCTTTAGGCGTATGACTTGGGCGCAGACCTCCGCTGACCGCTCTGGGCCGGCGACGGAGCGCTTACACCATCAAACCACCGAACCTGGCCTACGCGACCTCCCGCCCGTACAGATAGGTGGCGATCAGATGCCCCCCGGGATCGTAGCGGTTGAGGTGGGCGCAGGAACCGGGAGCGATCCGGGTAAGCTCGGGACGCCCCAGCATCGCGGCAGGGGTGTGTGAGGCGAGGCGAGTGGCGTCCTCAAGAGAAGCGCCGGTGAAGGCCCGCAGATTGGCAACGGCGCGGTCCAGGGTTAACACCGAGCCCGCCAGAGTCTCGGTTCCGGCCGCCAGCGCGGCCGACAGCAGCGCCTTGCCCTGGGTGACCGAGACCGCCTGGCCGGCCAGCGTGTACGCCCCGTCCGGCATCCCGGTCGCGGACATCGCATCGCTGACGAGTATCGCCCGGGCGGCTGATTTCGCACGCAGCCAGAGACGCACCATCGCCGGGTCCACATGGATGCCGTCGCAGATCAGCTCGGAATACAGGCGGTCGTCGTCGAGGACGGTTCCCAGGATGCCGGGTTCCCGGTGATCCAGGGCGCGCATGGCGTTGAAGGTGTGGGTCGCGCTGGTGGCTCCCGCCTCCACCCCGGCCAGTGTTTCGCCAGCCGTCGCATTGCTGTGCCCCACCGAGACGCGAACCTGATGCGAGCTGGCGTGACGGATCAACTCTACTGCGGACGCATGATCCTCACCGCCTTGCAGTTCTGGAGCCAGGGTCAACAGCGCGACGTGACCTCGCGCCGCCTGCTGAAAGCGGTCAAATAATGACACACTTGGAGCTTGGAGTTGATGCAGCTGATGAACTCCACGTTTGCGGTGCGAGAGAAACGGGCCTTCGAGGTGAATCCCTACCGGCTGTGCCTGGCCAGGCTGCCGCGGGGCCTCAATCGCCATGGCGAGAGAATCCAGAGCCCGCAGCGTGCTGTCGATAGAGGCGGTGACGGTGGTCGGCAGGTAATGAGCCACGCCGCGGCTCGCAAGAAAGCTTTGTATCTTTGCAAGAGCCGCGGGAGACGCCGTCATGACGTCGTGGCCGACAGCTCCGTGGGTGTGCACATCCAGAAAGGCCGCGGTCAGTGTAGTCTGCTCCGCCGCCAGTACCCGCGGATCGGAGTGAATCGCGGTGATCGCGCCCTCCTCCGAGAGCATCACGACGGGGAAATCGACCGTCGTGGTGCCGGTTAACAGGCGGCGAGCTGTGAGGGTGCGGATCATGGAATCGAACGGTTTCTTTGTTGTACTCTCCCGGAGGCCACCTGGTCTCGAACTTAATCAAGTTTGGATTCAGTTGGACATTCGAACACTTTCAATCGTGGCACTTAGGTAGGAAGCAGATATATTGCCACAGGCGATGGATGCTGCGTTTCCGCCGCTGTTTTGGGCAGGCGCGGGAGAGCGTAGCTTCCGGCGCGGGAGAGCGTAGCTTCGCGGGAGAGCGTAGCTTAGGGGGTCGTGGCTGCCGGCGGCGCTGGAATCCCGGCGTCCGCGGCGGGAGGCAAAATCCTGTCGCTCGACCACTGCCGCTGCACGCTGCGGACCCTGTCCATGCGACCGAGCCACAGGGCGATGGTGTAGTCGTAGTGCTCCAGAACCGGGCGCAGCGCATAGGGGCGATTGGTGCGGAGCCAGCTCTGCTCATAGAGGCCGCGCAGCAGCGAATAGCCGTCCTTGATGTCCTGGATGCGGCCATCGACCCCGTTGATGTCGGTGAGCTCGCGCGCGGTCAGGGCGCGCGTCTTCTTGTCGGACGAGGTCGCGTCGGTCTGGGCGCGAGCGTAGCCCTCGGCGATCTCATCGGCGAGCTGAAACTTCAAGCCGATAAAGTCGAAGCGGCGGGCGCCCAGCTCCAGGGCGTCGATGGCATCCGGCTCGCGCAGGCTGGTGGGATCGGAGGGGAACTGATCGGCAGGGGAATAAACCGCCGGCCCCGTGGGAGCCGGATAGGCGGCGCGCGCCTGGGCGATCAGGTCGATGGCGCGCTCCGCGTGCAGGCGGAGCTGAGGCAGAATGGGACGCAGCTTGGCGGCGATCGTCTCCCCGTCCTGGGACCACGGGTCGATCCAGAACAGGCCGTCGGAGCCGTCGCCCACCCCCTTGCCATCCGTCTTCAGAAGAGCGTGTGCCGCCATTAGCTCCATCTGCGCCTGGTCGAGCTTGCCGGTCCGGTCGCCGTGAAAGACAGGCCCATAGCTCTGCTGGAACTCGGGTATGGAGCTCTCGCCCTGCTGCCAGGCTGCGGCGCAGCCGAAGAGAATGCCGTACCAGTTGTTGGAGGCCAGAGCCTCGCCGTCGTCAAACCAGTTGGTATTGAGCTGTCCGGTGGCGCCGATGCGCTGGCCGTCGCGGGTGAACTGCTGGATATTATCCAGGCCATAGTTGTAGTTGGGATAGACCCTCGACCAGTTATTGATTCCAGGCGCGACCCAGGTCTCAAAGCCGGCCTCCGTATAGGGCTTCAGGTACTTCGCGAAGCCGCTGGGGTTGGGGTTGTACTCCCAGGCGATGGCGATGGTGTTGCTCTTGAAGGAGGCGGGCATGGCCTTCAGCAGGGCCGGCGCGTCCTGGGCGACGTCGCCCCAGAAGAGCAGCCGTCGATTCAGCGGACGCAGTGCGGTGTCGATCTGCTGCATGAAGTTGAGGTACACCTGGGCCAGACTCTGAGAGTCCACCGCCTGCTTGGTCTGACCCATCCCCAGCTCCACGGTCTCGTCCGCGCCCACATGCAGGAAGGGCGAAGGGTAGAGCTGAGCGAGCTCGGTGAACATCTGGGAGATGACCTGGAGCGAGCCGGGCTGGCCGGGTGCGAGGACCGCGCCGTGGGGGGTCTCTGCGATGGGCTGGTACTCCTCGTAGACCAGCATATGGCGCAGATGGCCGAAGGACTCCTGATCGGGCACGACCATCACGTGATATTGCCGGGCATAGGCGACCAGCGCGCGCGCGTCGGCCGCCGAGATGCTGCCGCCCGGCGGCGCCGGAAGCGGGTTGGAGGCGTACTGCTGCGTATTTTCGAAGTAGGGCGAGTAGAGATTGTCCTTGTAGGCCGCCAGGGTGCGGATCAGCTTCTTCTGGAACGCGAGGGTGTCAACGGGGCCGCGCGAGAGATCGTCGGAGAGGCCGCGGTACTGCATCGCGGGCCAGTCATGAATGCTGGCCGGATGCAGAACGAAGCCGGCGCCGGCGCTGGGTTCGGCTGCGGGGTCTCCGGCCGGTCCTGCCGCGCCTGCGGC
>CAXUIM010000004.1:19218-27323 GCA_964250885.1 uncultured Acidobacteriaceae bacterium
CGCCGGCGCTGGGTTCGGCTGCGGGGTCTCCGGCCGGTCCTGCCGCGCCTGCGGCGGGTCCTGTGGCGGCGGCCGGTTCTACGGCTTCGATGAGCTGCTTGGCGGTCTGCGCGGCATAGAAAACGCCGGCGGCCGTCGCGCCGGTCAGGGTGAGGGTTCGGCCCGCATAGGCGATCGTGTAGCCCTCGGCATGCATGGCTGCGGTGAACCCAGGATCCGGATGCCCGGCCAGCCGCTGCAGCACCAGCGTTACGCTGCCGCCGCCGGGGCGCACCAGCACTCCGCGCTCGGAGAGCGTCTCGCGGAGATCGTCGGCGGCAAAGCGATCCTCGCTGTCGCAGTCACGGCAGACGATGCTGACTCCCTGGGGCAGGGCAACGTCGGGCAGCGGCTTCAGCTCGCGGGGCATGGGAATCAGGTGCGGTGGAGTCTGCGCCGCCGCCGGCGGAACCGGGGCGAGAAGAACAAGGGATAAAGGAAATAGCGGAAGGAAGCTGACGATCGCAGGAGAGGGGGCGTACCGAAACCTCATCCCGTTACGGTACACGCCAGCGGCTGAGGGCGGAAGATGACGGGATCAAAGACGCTACGTGCCCCATCCGGCGAACCCGCATCCAAGCTCATGAAGTAGAAGGAGGCGCGCATGAGCGAGAAAAACGACAAGCACCAGACCGACTATGCCGAACTGAGCGGCCAGGAGGGTCATGACAAGATCTTTGAAATGGTGAAGGGCATTCACATCGCCATGATGACGACTGTAGCCAGGAACGGCTCAATGAGTTCGCGGCCCATGGCCCTGCAGGACAAGCCGTTCGACGGGACGTTGTGGTTTCTTACGCGCTCCACGTCGGAGAAGGTGGATGAGATTCAAGATGATACGCACGTCACGCTGACCTTCGCGGAGCCGTCGGATTCGAAGTACGTCACGCTCAAAGGCCGAGCCAGCGTGAGCCAGGACCGGAGCCGGATCAAGGAGCTGTGGAATCCGATGTACAAAGCGTGGTTCCCGAACGGCGAAGACGATCCCGAGATTGCGGTGCTGAAGGTGCGGGTCGACGAGGGGGAGTTCTGGCAGGCCTCCAGTAGCAAGCTGGTGATGATGGCCAAATACGCCGCGGCAGCGGTTACGGGCGGCAAGGTCGCTGTGGGAGAATCTGGCCACGTAACCGTCTAATTGGCAGCGGCCTGGTCTCTCATTAGACTGGGCAGCTCATCAATGTCATCTAGATGGGCGCGGCTCCATCGATGATCGAGACCCCGGCCGGAGGATTGAAGGTGAATTCGCCCGCCGGGACCGGGATGTTTTCTCGCATATCCGTGAAGGCGAAGCCGGTGGTCGCACCATCGGCCTCCTCCACTTGCATGCCGGTAATTCCGCCACTGCGATTCACGGTCAGGCTGATGGAGCGAACGCGCTGCTCCATGCCTGTCGGGGCGCCCGAAAGAATGTAAGTGTTGGGAGTTCCGCTGGCCGGTGCGAGGCTCAGGTGCTCCAGCTCCTTGGCCAGCTCAGTGTGACCGAGCAGGAAGCGCAGGGGTGAGCGGAGGTCATCCAGCTGCTTGGCCGGGATGCGGGTGGCTTCGGCATCACCGGGAGTGTAGCTGACGGCGGTCTTCCCGTTGAGCAGGAACAGCTTGCCCGCGGGGGAGTCATAGGCCCAGCGCATACGGCCCGGCTTGCTCAAGGTCAGGGTTCCCGTCTCCGTCCGGTCCTGACCCATTCCTTCGTAGCGTTCGGTGTAGCGGGCCTGGAGCGACCGCAGGTGGTTGTAGTGAGCGTCGACCACCTTGGCCAGCGCATCCGCGGTGGGGGTCTGGGCGGGCAGCGGAAGCGCGATGGCAAGCAGGAGCAGGATGCGTCTCATAGGCCAGATCTCGTTTCGGGGGTCGAGGACGAGTGCGGTGCTGCTGAGCGTTCGCCCCAGCTTTTGCTCTTAAATCTGAAACCGGCCGGAGGGTTCTGACTCCTAGCGGCCGGTTTTCCTCTTACTCAAGCAGTGGTTGAACCTTGCGCCGCAAGCGTCTCTTACTGAAGCAGTTCCGTGCAGTTGGTTCCGCCCTTCGGATCGTAGTGGATCTGCCCATTCTCATCGGTGCAGTAGCCGCGGTCTCCGGAGTGGCCCGCGGAGTTGGGAACAGCCGTAATCTCGTAGCTGTTGTACTGGTCGACGTTGTTGACCACGGTCTTGGAACAGTTGGTGACGGTGAAGGTATATCCGGACTTGTTGCCGCTGGCCAGGTCATCGTTGATCAACTGCGCGGCCTCCGCGGTGGGGGAACCCGCACCGGCCTTGCCTCCCAGGGTCGCGAGGGAACAAGCGAACCCGTGCTGCGGATAGGTCGAGCTGTATTGTCCCTCCATTGAGTTCAGATCGCGCAGCGACTGGATGGCCGAGGTTTCGTTGGCCCTCTTGATGGTCTTCTGCATGGCGGGGATAGCGAGGGTCATGAGGATCAGGATGACCGACATGACGATGAGCAACTCGACCAGCGTGAAGCCGGCTTCGGAATGATGGGATTTGGACGGGCGCTGGATGTTCATGGACTCCTCGGAAGAGCGGATTGAGGGCGCTCAGTTTTCCAGATTCAGAGTATAGACGGTTAGAAGCCGTGCCGGAGAGCAAACCTGGCGACGCACACGTCCTGTTTTGGGTTCTAGGAAGCCGGTCGCTTGAAAATGCCTGGAGGAGCCCACCGCAGGCAAGCTCCCGTGGGTTCTCGGGCACCGTCTCAGCAGGCGAGATCGGCGCGGTTGAGCTTGAGCGGGCCCAGATTGCCCAGCAGGGTCAGAGCCATCGACTCCGGCTGCAGGATCTCATTGGCGAGGCGCTGAACGTCGGCCGCTGTGACACGATCGATCTCGGCGGTGATCTCATCCAGCGAGAAAAAGCGGCCCCAGTACATCTGCTGCCGCGCGAGCGACGACATGCGGCTGGAGGACGACTCCAGGCCTAGCACCATGTTTCCCTTGATCTGGTTTTTGGCGCGCTCCAGCTCATCGGGCTTGACGGTCTCCCGCTTCAGCTGCGCGATTTCGGCCAGGGTCAGGGTGAGAACCTCGCGCGTGCTGGCGGCGGAACAGCCCGCATACACGGCCAGGGAGCCGGTGTCGCGGAAAGGGTTTGTCTCGGAGTAGATGGAGTAGGCCAGGCCGCGCTCTTCGCGGATGGCCTGGAAGAGCCGGGAGCTCATGCCACCGCCGAGGATGGAGTTGAGCAGATAGACGCCGTAGCGGTCCGGATGCGCGACGGGAAGAGACGGCGCGGCCAGGCAGAACTGGACCTGTTCCAGGGATTTCTTGTTTTTCAGGGTGATGTGGGGAACGGCCCGGGGCGCGCTGGGACGGGCGAGCTTCTCGCGCGAGCTGGCCGAGAGCGAGCTGAAGGCCGCCGCCACCTGCGCGGTGAAGGCGTCGTGATCGAGATTGCCGGCAGCGGTAAAGACCATGTTGGCCGGGGTAAAGCGGCGGGCGTACTCGTCCAAGACGCTGGCCTGATCGAAGCTGGAGACGGTTTGCGCGGTGCCCAGGATGGGGCGGCCGAGCGAATCGTTCGGCCAGAAGTTCTGGGTAAAGAGCTCGTGGACCAGATAATCGGGATTGTCTTCATCCATCTTGATCTCTTCGAGGATGACGCCCTGTTCCTTGGCGATGTCCTCCGGCGAGAAGGTGGGGTGCAGGACCAGATCGCTAAGCAGGTCCAGAGCCGCGGCAACGTTTTCGTCGAGCACCTTGATGTTGAAGCAGATGGTCTCTTTGCCGGTGAAGGCATCGAGGTTGCCGCCGATCGCGTCGACTTCGCGGGCAAATTGTGAGGCCGAGCGCGTCGTGGTGCCCTTGAAGACCATGTGCTCAATGAAGTGGGAGATTCCATTGACCGCGGGCGCCTCGTCGCGCGAGCCGCAGTCGATCCATACCCCCATCGCAATGGAACGGAGGTGCGGCATGGATTCGGTGAGGACCAGAAGGCCGTTGGGCAGAGTCGTGGTGCGTATGTTGCGGACGTGGGCGGCAATAGGGGTCGCGTTCTCAGCGACCGGAACGGAAACTGACATTGATTTTTATTGTGTCATAGGCCCGGATTTGATGACGTTTGTAGCCGACCCGGCGAGGCTGCGGTTCGCGGACACCCTGGCTGGCTGGGATCGTGCTCGCCGGCATGTTGCGGATGCAACGCGAACCCTGGGACCGCTCTAAAAGCGAGGCTCTAAACTGGGAAGGATGGATGAGAACCAGATCAAGACGGGATCCGAAGCGGCGGCTGCAGCGCCGCCGCCCCGGGCCGGGGCTCTGTTCGGGCTGCGGTTGCCCGAGCTGACCGGGGTGCTGGCCGGCTTTGGGCAGAGGCCGTACCGCGCCCGCCAGATCTTCGAGGCCTTATACCGGCAGCGAGTCTCTGGCGTGGAGGAGATGACCACCCTGCCCGTGGAGCTGCGCTCCGCGCTGATCGGCCAGGGATGGAGCGTGGGGCTGCCGGAGATGGTGCAGACGGCGGTGTCGGTCGACGGGACCGAGCGATACCTGATGCGAATGGCCGATGGGGAAACCGTGGAGACGGTCTGGATGCCCGACGGCGATGGGGGCGAGCGCGGCGATGGCAGCGAAGCCGCGGCCGAAGAGGCCGACGAGGTGGTCGGCGCTGAAGAAGCTGTCCTGCCGACGGGCGCGGGAGAGGCGATCTCTGCCGCTGGCTTGATGGACAGCACGGTGGGTTTGGCGCCCGATCGCGACGACACAGTTTCGCGGGTGCGGCTGGACAGCTATCGCGCGGGGAAGCGCCCGGTAACGGCCTTCGGAGCACGAAGCGACAGGAGAAACCTGGGGGCACTCGCGGAGCGCGGTTTTCGCCGGGCCACCATCTGTATCTCGAGTCAGGTGGGCTGCGCCGTAAACTGCCAGTTCTGCCTGACGGCCAAGCTGGGGATCCGGCGCAACCTCACCGCCGGTGAGATCGCCGGGCAGGTGGCGGCGGTTCTGAACCGGCACGGAATTCAGATCGGCAAGGATCGGATCAACCTGGTCTTCATGGGTATGGGCGAGCCGTTCCTGAACTATGCGCATTTCATGGACAGCGTGCGGATCCTGGTGGAGGGCGTGGGGATCCCGGAGTCGCGGATGACCGTCTCGACCAGCGGAATTCTCCCGGGCATCGAGGAGTTTGCGAAGGAGCCAATGCGGCCCAAGCTGGCGCTCTCGTTGAACGCCAGCAACGATCGGGTCCGGGAGCGCGTGATGCCCATCACCAGGAAGTGGAACATCGCGGCACTGCTCCAGGCTGTGGGGCAGATTCCGCTGCGGGCCCGGGAATGGGTAACCTTCGAGTACGTGCTGCTGGGAGGCGTGAACGATCAACCGGAACACGCGCGCGAGGTGCTCGCGCTTTTAGCCGGCATGCGGGCCAAGGTAAACCTGATTGTCTGGAATCCGGGCCCGGGGATTGACTATGTGCAGCCGCAGCCTGGGGACGTCACCGTGTTCCAGAAGATGCTGATCGAAGGCGGCATTGCGACCTACATTCGCCGGCCCCGCGGCCGCGACATCTATGCCGCGTGCGGGCAGTTGAAGCGGACCGTTGCGGAGGAGAAGCCAGTCCTGGTGGTCATTGGGGCGGCGGCAATTTAGAGCTCTCTTGAGAGGGTCTTGCCCATCATCGGTCGGGACGTATCTTGGATTAACGGCAGATTCGGTGCACGGCACACCTCACGTTGCCAAAAGCCTCGCTTGAAGGGACCACCGCCGTGCGATAGGTTCCAACAGACAGCGATTCGCCGCTAATAAGCCGGGACCTTCGAATCTTTTTGCTTCTGCCATTCCTGTGAGGAGCGGGAGCAATCTTGGAACTCTGCAGATAGAAAAGGAAGCACCATAGCGAACAGGCATCTTTGTTCAAGTTGATGCCCAGGAGCGAAACACCCACATCTGGATGTCTCTTCATCCTAGATCTCAGGGGACAAAACTAGACCTAACGACCTAAGGTGTTCGGTCACTTTACGGACCAAGTAGCGATCTCAAGCATGCTTAGTCACATTCACAAATGTTGCCTGTAACTATCAGAAGTGTCTTGGGTTGGCGGCTAAACTTGTTTTTTCGGCGCCAGACTCTGTGGAGGCAAGAGCGAAGAGGAGACCAAAGGTTGCCGCGGCGATGGAAGATACGACAGACGGATTGAAGAGCGCCCCGGTCAGAAAACCGATCAACAAAATAAGTACGGCAGACTGAAAGGATCGAACTCCTTTGGAGAAAGTGAACGCCTTCCTATAATAATTGACCAGGAGACATGTCAGGAGAATCATCCCGACGATGCCGATCTGCGTGGAGAGCGCGAGAAGTTGCATTTCGTAGTTGTACGGGAGATCGGGTTGCCGGATGACGACATTTGTAAAAGTTCCGAATCCGTGTCCAAAAAGCGGGGCATCCACGAAGAAGTGTTGCAGTGCACTGCTCTGCAGGACGCGCTCAGAGTCGGAGGCATCAACGACATCCTGCGAAAAACGTAACTGGATGAGCAGAGCTATGGTCGTGAAGTAGTAGCCGACTGCCGCAGTGGATATGGAGAGATACAACCAATGCATTTTGTCTCGCTTTGAGACGAGTATGCCGAGGATAGCGGCGACGACGGTGTAGCCCCAGAGGAAGCGCGAAAAGCTAAAAATCGACGACGCAATAAGCAAGGCGACCATAAGAACCGAGGTAAAGGAGCTGATGTTGAGTCGCTTGCGTAGACAAAGAACCATGAAGAGGCAGACAGGGACGAGACTATCGGAGGGAAACTGGATTCGTCCGAGTGCGTCTCCGAGGTCGAAGGTCATGAGTTGCACGCCGAAGGCGTGGGCAATCGAATCCATTACCGAAGAAATAGAAACTCCGGTTATTAAGGAATAGAAGAAAATCGCGATCTTAACGAAGCCGAGGAAGGTCGTGGTGTAGAGACAAAGCCGGATGAAATTGTCGCGGTCCCGCCGGGTTTGGGTAAAGAGGCGAACGAACCAGCATCCAATCAGGGTTGCGGCTACGTCCTTGTACTGCGAGAGCGACATCTTTATATCGAAAAATGAGTATATCTGAGCGAGAAAGATCCAAAACGCTAGCGTGCCGATAATGGCGGCGCCAATGGCAAGCTCCTTGACGCCTCCCTTTTCTCTGATGACTTCACGCACCGCAAGCAAAACAAGCGGAACGAAAATGAACATCTTGAAGTTGAAGCCGAGGATCGTGCCACCCGGCAGCAGGACCAGAATAGCCATGTACACGCAGAATAGGAGATACGGGCGAGGCATCTTCAGATAGAACATGATCTCCGTCCGCTCCATGCCTGCCTGCTCCCTTGTGCCTTACCGATAAACGTACTATCTGCGTTGGAGATCCCAACGACTCGCAGAATGGTATGAGTTGTTGACGTTCAAAGTTCCAAAAGCGCTCAGCCGCGCGGATCAGTACCTTAGCAGAGATGCGTCCTGTGAAGCGCTCAACGGCAATTTCTGCTGCCGGTTCGGATCGTGGCACAAACTTCGTGCTTGACCAGCCTCATGAAGGACTAAAACGCAGCAATGTGGACCCCGACTTGCCCTTCAGCGCGGAGGATCCACCGATCTGTCTCCGTGAGGTCTTCGAGCTCCTTGCTTCTCCAAGGATTGCGAGGTCCTGGATACCAGGTCGTTGCGCGGTTTGTCATGGAAGCTCTCTCGATGAGGCGTTTCATCTCCCCTTGGGGACCGGCATGGGATACGCGGCGGCGATAAAGTCCTACAACACGGCGAAGAGTCGACGTGACGCCTAAGGTCTTTTGCGATATGGCCAAGCATCAACGTGTCCACGGTATTTACGGAAATCTCTTGCTAGATTGTAAGCTCCTCCCGCAAGCCTGAGCTACACCGACTGCCATCGGCTCGCGCATCCAGGCTGATCTGCCATGCCAAACGGGGTTTATCCCAGCAGCAGACATCAAACGGAGCGCCTTTCGCGTAGGCCGCAACACTCATGCCGTCAAGCGCCAGAGCCTGCTTGCGAACGGTCGCAGCGGAGACCGGTCGCGCGCCGCCGGGAGCCAGTCAGCGCCCCACCCGTCGCGGCAGCGAGGTACCTTGACGGGTTGGTGCGTTATGCCGCC
>CAXUIM010000004.1:27333-36979 GCA_964250885.1 uncultured Acidobacteriaceae bacterium
CGGCCCGCCCGCCCCCTGCGCCGGGGCGCTGGGGCCCCCGGCTCCCCGGGGCCGCGCGCCGACGGTACCCAGTCAGCGCCCAACCAGTCGCGCAAGCGATGTACATTGACGATATGTTCCTATATGCCGCATGGCCTGCGTTCTTGTGCACCTTGGTGTTATTCGCACTGGCGTCGACTCGATTGTTTTCACTCGCGGATTCACCACCAACAGCCGCGCACAGACGCGTTCACACCCTGGATGGCTTGCGAGGCATTCTGGCGCTTGCTGTCTTCTTTCACCACGCGAGCATCTATCACCATTTTATAGAAAGCCAGGCATGGAACGCTCCTCCGTCGCGGTTCTACCACGATCTAGGGCCGTTTGGAGTCTCCATGTTCTTTATGATCACGGGCTATCTGTTTTGGTCGAAGCTCATTCGTGAGCAGGGTCACGCTGATTGGCTTCGTCTCTACGTTGGAAGAGTGTTCCGCATCGGCCCGGTTTACCTGGTCGCGGTGATCGTCATGCTGGTCACCGTTTTTGCACACTCCCACTTCCACTCAGAAGTTGGGCTATGGCCGCTCGCCAAACAGGTTACCCGATGGTTGGCGCTTGGGATCTGGACGGGATCACGCGACGTCAACGGCTACCGCGGAGCTGACATTCTGTTAGCGCGTGTGACGTGGTCTATCCACTATGAGTGGATGTTCTACTTCTGTCTTCCTGTTCTAGCGCTCGCCTGCAGACGCAGGAGGACTCACCTTATCTTTGCGACTGCCGCTCTGAGCATATGTTTTATTTTAGTGTTGCTGTATCCTTCAAGCTCAGTTGTTCCGAGCCGGCAAGTTTTAGCGTCAGAGTTTTGTTTGGGGCTATTCTCAGCCTCCCTCGTCAACCAAGGTATGGGTGCGACAATGCGGAACACCCTATCGTCAGCAGGTGTGCTGGTTATGTGCACTGCATACTTCTTCTTTGATAATCCGTACTCCTTAGCTCCTGTGTTACTAGCTGGGATCGCGTTTTACCTGATCGTTTCTGGAAGTTCAGTGTTGGGAACACTTACCTCGCGGGTGGCCATCCGCCTTGGTGATGTGAGTTATGGGATGTACCTTCTTCAAGGCTTGGCACTCGCCGTGGTTCTGCGTCCATTCCATCAATTCGCCTTATCGTCCGCGTCCCATTACTGGATTTCCGTTCTTTTCAGCGGGATCATTCTTATCTGTCTTTCCACATTGATTCACGTCATGGTGGAGCGTCCCAGCATCACCTGGGGCAGGCGCACGGCGGACGTGCTTCAAGGGGGTCGCTAGAGCACTGTGGTCTCTCTCCGGGCACACCCGTGATTTTAGGGTGGAAACTCGAAGGACTGCACGGCAACGTGGGCCCCGGCCTGGGCTCTCTCCGGGGAAGGCTCGATGGCCACGGTGATCTCGTTGAATAGCTTTCCGTGAACGCCGGACGGGAAGGGAAAGCTGAGCACCTCATCCACCGCCGGGCGCCGCGGAGACAGGTCGTGGGACTCGCTCGATGGAATCGGCAGGCGTCCCAGCGACTTCGCCGACCGGTCCCTGGAGCCGGAGTGGCTGAGCAGGATCTCCACGTAGATAGTGCCCCCACGATTGTCGGAGTTGCGGACGGCCACTCGAATCGCGTGGCAGCAGTCGAAGCGGAGTGGATGATCCAGATGCTGATGTGCCTCCATGACGAGAGGCAGAGCGTCGGTGGAGCGGATGTTCACCTTGGCGGGGTCGCCGTGCTGGATGCGGGCATCCGGGCTGGGAGCGGCATCGGGCCACTTGAAATACCAGTAGGCGCCATCGAAGGGAATGACCCGCGGCCTGGATGGCGCGCTGCTGGGGGTTGGATCCGGCTGCGGAGCCGGCGGCACGGGCTCCTGGTGCGGCCGGGGCGGCGGGAGCAGGATGATGGAAGTGTAGCCCAGAGCGGTGACCGGCCGGCTTGATCTCGTCCGGGCAACAGAGGAAGCCCCCGTGCCCCGATCCATCCGCAGCACCGCGGCGACCGCCGAACTGAGAGGGCTTCGCCTCAGGAAGGGAATCAGGACAAAGGCTGTGAGCAGGAACACGACTACTGAGCCGGAGATGAGACTCCAGGGCCGCCGCGCCGTGCTTATCGCGGACCGATCCGAGAGCCATTCCATCGGCTGGGCCAGAGATTTGGTTTCCAGGGACTGGACGTTGATTCGCCACAGCGGAAATGCGATGCCCGCCGCCAGAAAACAACCGGCGGCCAGAGGATACTTCAGCATCAACGCACCAATCCCCGCTTCCAGAAAGAGGGCGGCGGCCGCGGCGGCCGGCAAAGCGCGGCCCAGGGGATCGTCGCCGCGGTCGCCGGAGAGACCCAGCGGGCTGGTCCAGCTCGAGCCCAGGTCGGGCGCCGTGCCCTCGGGGCGCCGTGCTCCTTGCTGGATGGAGAGAATCGCGAAGCTGAGAATTAGCGGCGGCACGGCGGCGGCCCAGATGGAATGTTCCTGCACCAGCAGAGCCAGCAGCGGCAGCCACGCTACCGGCATCCACAAGCCGCCGATCAACGGCGCGATCGCGGGGGGTTGCTCTTCCGGCTCACTGAACAGCCGGCTCAGCAACCAGATGGAGAAAGCATGAACGGCCGCTGCCAGGGCTAGAAAGACAAATGCCAGAGTGAAGAGGCTCTGCCACTTCAATGAGGCGGCTGGTGGAGGAGTGCAGACGAAGGCGGCTACGGCGCCGGTCAGCAGCACGCTTCCGAGTAGCAGGACAGCCCGCATCGCCTGGGACTGAGACGAAGAATCCTGTTCCATGTGGGATAGCCCCCCTGGAGCCTCTCTTCTGTTGCTGTGAGGCGGATGCGCTATACGAGTGTTGTTTCTCTCGGGAAGAACGATGCTGATCTCTGCGGCGCTGAACCATCACGTGAGGCTTAGGAGCTTGTCGAAATAGCACCTCGGATGTCCGCGAGGCAAGTACGAAAACCCGCAATCAAAGCGGGTTTCGCGAAGCTAGCGAAGCCACAAAGCCAATTTTCAACTAGCTCTTAGAGTAAGGAGCGGCGAGCGGCCCCGCTCCCGCCGACTGTCGCGAGCCGTGGCTCACGTGGAACCGCAGAGACGATGGCGGTGTACACACTGGCAGCCAGCGGAACGCTGATCGCAAACAGGTGGACGAGGGAATAAAAGCCGTCCTGCCCGATGCATCGCAAATCGATGATTGGATCCTTCAATTGGTAGAGAAGCGCCAGTGTGGCCAGCAGGAGCACAGTCAGGCCACTCGAGAAGCCGCCCAGGATTCGAACTCGCGACACTCCGCGCAGGTGCCGGCTTGAAACCAGATACACAAGGAAGCCAAGCCAGGTGAATGCGATCGCAGGAACAATGCCGTTGACCAGCTCCCAAAGAGTCAAACCGGGCCAACTCAGCGCCACCGCCTGAATCAAGACGCCGTGGGGAAGGGCTGCAAGCAGCCTGCGTTCTCCCAAGACACTCCACAGCGGATAGAGGGTGCTCCAGGCCGCCGAGAACGTCAGCGGGAGGATGCCGGCGCGAGCCCTTCTGCAAACACCGATCGCCACGGCAACCGCTACCTGGCGCCACAACCACGCCATGGGACGTCCCCCGTGCACTTGCTCCAGCAGATCCCCCGAGAGGGCCTCTGGGTCCCGCGCAACTGACAGATGCTCGACAATCCACGCGGCCACGGCAATTGGCTTGCCTATCAGGCGAACTGTTCTGGCTCTCATGCGGGTTCCCTTCCTGTCGAGGGCAGCGACTCCCAGAGACTGTCGAGTACGTCGCGAGTCTCGTTGATGGAACAAAGTCCTCGTTCGGTGAGGCGGAAGTAGCGTTTGGCTCGTCCGCCACGTTCCGGAGTCGACTCCCCCAATTGCGAGGCGACCAAGCCCTTGAGCTCCAGCCGGTCCAGAGCGGCGTAGACGCTTCCCACAGCAATCTCGCGGCCGCGGCGAAGGGCGAGCTCCTTCGCGATGGCAACTCCGTAGGCCTCGTCGGCTAAGCGCAGAAGGGTCAGGAGAAGCATCAGATCGAACTCACCAAGAAAGCCGTGATCTCTCATTTGTTCAAATATAGCGAAGATATAAGGTTTGTACAACAGAATCTCATCTCAGGATTTCTGGCGAGAACGGGCCGATCCCCGGGCGGGCGTGGCACGCCCCGAGGCTTGGCAGGAGTCGGCCAGGATCAGAGCCGCTCCGCACAGTCCCAGCGCGACAAAGCCGCTGCTCCAAAGGTCACCCATGCGGGGATGGGCGACGATGAGCGGAATGTGCAGCAGAATCAGCCAGCCCAAGAACATGGCGGAGAGCGAGACAGCCGCGAGCCGGTCCGCCCGGCGGAGGAGAAGGGCCATCCCCGCCGCGATGAAAGCGACGCCGGTGAAGATCACCCAGAAGTGATGGAAGCGAATCCAGTGCGGGACAAGGCTTGCGATCCGGGGGTACAGGAAGTGCTGCGCGCCGAAGACTATCATCGCCACGGCGAAGAGGATACGGCCGGCAAGCAGGCTGAATCTGCCGCTGGAGGGCGAGACCAGCCCGTGCAGGACGCCCGCGGCGCCCGCCAGCGCGAGCGGCTCGAACAAAGCGGTGCGGGAGCCTCCGCGCCACAGCACGGCGTGCAGATGGGTGAGATGCAGTAGAGCAGCGGCCAGCAGAAAAAGCCCGAGCAGCAGACTGACGATGCGGGTGCGCCAGTCTGCCAGGAGCGCGAGAGCGGAGGCGATCAGCAATCCTGCGGTGGTGTACGCCACGGCATGAGTTGAGAGCCCGTGGCCGGGACGGAACCAGAAGGGCAGCGGAGGCAGCCCGGCTGCCAGGCGCCCGTACAGAGCGTACTGCAGACCCAGGCCGAGGATGGCGAGGGCGAAGAGGATGCGGCCGGCGTTTGTCAGGGAAGAGCTCTCGGGGTACAGCGCGTGGGCGGTGGTGGGGTCTTTGCCCTGCGTGTCAGAAGTCAGTGTAGTGCGTCACACAGGTGAGCGGTTAACCACAGGTGAGCGGTTAACCACAGGTGAGCGGTTAACCACAGATGAGCGGTTAACTCAAGAGACACGCCGGCCCAATCTTCCGCAGAGAACGCGGGTACTCAGGGGACTCGCCTACTTGCAAGGCCAGGGTTTCTGACGCACTAATGTCTCACCGAGGCCGTGGACAGCAAGGCCAGATGCAGGACCGTTTCGGCGAGGTGGTCGTAGCTGTGCCGCAGCACTTCGCCTTCATGGAGGAAGTCGCCGGTGACCGGTTCAACCCCGAGGGCGCGGATACGGTTCAGGTCGGCCTCTATGGGGGTTTGGCCCTCCCGCGCGTACTGGGCGAGGGTGGCGGGCCGGATGGGCGCGGTATTGATCAGGGCGTAGTCGAAGATCCGTTCGCCGGCATGATCGAGGATCTTCTCAATGTGCTGCGATGCGGTCAGGCCCAGGCTCTCGTTGGCCTGGGTCATCAGATTGCAGATGTAGACCCGGGTGGCACGGGAGGCGGCGAGCGCCTCGGGGATTCCCCGGACCAGCAGGTTGGTGATCAGGGATGTGTAGAGGGAGCCGGGACCGAGGGTGATCAGGTCCGCGGCGGCGATGGCGTCGAGCGTTTCGGGCAGCGGACCGGCGTCGGGAGGGTCGATCATCAACTCCGTGATGCTGCGCTTGTTGGCGCTGATGGCGGTCTCGCCGTGGACCACGGAGCCGTCGTCCATACGGGCCGAGAGGGTGGCGTTGGCCGTGGTCGAGGGGTAAATCCGGCCGCGGGTTGCCAGCACCTGAGAGCTGGTCTGGACGGCCTGAGCGAAGTCGCCGCTGATTCCGGTAAGAGCGGCGAGGAACAGGTTACCGAAGCTGTGACCCCCCAGATCACCGGTGGCGAAGCGGTACTGGAAGAGCTTGGAGAGCAGATGCTCATCTTCGGAGAGTGCGACCAGGCAGTTTCGGACGTCCCCCGGAGGCAGCATCTTGAGGTCTTCGCGCAGACGGCCGGAGGAGCCGCCGTCGTCGGTGACGGTTACGATGGCGGACAGGTCACGAATGAGGCCGGAGAGGTGCGGGGAGCCTTCCTCTAGACCGGAGGAGGCCAGCGGCGGCGTGCCGGAAGGCGCGGCAACAAAGCGCTTGAGACCGCGCAGCAGCGTGGACAGGCCGGTGCCGCCTCCGATGGCGACCACGCGAAGCTGTTGAGATTCCGGCATGGTTCGATCGAATGCAGTTCCAGGGTTCCAGTAGCTGGGCCGCGCCTTGAATGACATTTCCTCAGGAAACGCCCACCCGAAACACGGTTGCCGGCAACTGGGTAAGTGGCTCCAGTGTACTTCGACGCGAAACGTCAGCGCGGGGAATAGCGCTCTCCGGGGTGTGGAATACGCGCCAAGACGTTCCTTATTGGAATGGGCAAGGCCGCTCCGAACCCGGCATCGGCGTGACACAGCCGGCGCGCCGTCCTCCTGGAGACCCTCGATGCCCGTCCACTGCAGAGGCCTGCATTGGAACGGCTCAGGCCTCCGGGTACAACAGCTCGGTAAATCGGGGATCCTCGGCGACGGTCTCGAAGTCCGAGTCCAGCCGCGCCTGCAGGCGATTCTGCACATTCAGTCGAATGGCCTCGGTGAGGTGCTCGATGCATCGATCGGAGTCGCCGGTCATGCTGGCGAGCAGGGCCAGGCCATAGAAGGCGTAATCGGCGCTCTCTTCCTCCAGCAGAATGGCCTGAAAGTGCTCGCGCGCATCTTCATAGTGGCCGTGATTGAGCAGCGATATGGCATAGTCATAGCGCTCCTCGTGACTCAGGAAGTTGGTTGTGCCTTTGTGAATCTGGGTGACGCAGGCCGAGATGTACATGCGGATGCGGTCGGCCAGGTCATGAGGCGCGCCCTCGAGCATCTTGACGAAGGCTTCGTGCGCCTTCTCATACTTGCCCGACTGCATGAGCTTCAGTGCCGACTCATACAGCGTGAGCGTGGTCTTTCGCGCGGCATCGTCTGCCGGTTGTGAGTTGCCGGCCAGAGTACGCGGCTGTTTGCGGTGATTGCCTGTCTTGCCGTCGGCATTGGCGGCGCGGGGGGCGGATGATGTTGCAGCTGACTTCGTGACCATGAAATACCCGTGAATGGACCCGACTGATTGGTTTGAGAAAGTTTCACTGATTCTACGGCATGACGTGAGGTTTATACGAGGTATACCCAACGCAGGTCAACTGCGGGTTACCTCGGCCAAAGAATCAAGAGCTTGCGGGCCTGGTCCTGCCATACAAAATCGGGTTGAGGGATGGATCGTTGTACATCTTCAGTTGCCGGTAGAGCTTGAAGCGGCGGCGGCCGCCGCGAACATCGCTCCAGAGCTCGGCCAGGCAGGATGCAAGATCGGTACGCTGTTCGTTCAACACGGAAAGCCGGCTGCGGTTGCGGTTGTGGTGCTCGGGCGGTGCGTTGGGGCGCCGCACCTCGGCTGCGGTATGAAAGATCTTGAGCGCAAGAATGGAGAGCCGGTCGATGATCAGGCCGGGGGTCTCAGAGTGCAGCGGGGCCTGCGGGCCTCTCGGGTCCGGCGCCGCGGCCTCCAGCAGGATGGAATCGATCTGCTCGACGAGGTCGTTGCGGCGCTGGTTGAGGCGATCGATATCGTGCTTGACCTGGGCGATGACCGAGTCGCCGGCCAGCGGGTCGCGCGCCTCATCTTCGCGGTGCCAAAGGTCGAAGTTGGCGCGGTGCTGATCCAGGATGAGCTGGTCAAAACCGCTCTCCGGCTGAGGCGGCGCGGCTTCGGGATCGTGCCAGAACGCGGTGGCGAGGTCGTGCAGACGAGGGATTTGGAAGGCGACAAGCATAGCCGGTGGGTGACTGCAGAATAGCGGGTCGCGCCGCCCGCAGCAATCAAGCGGTGGCTGCTTGGTGACGGAGCGGCGGTTGCCTGCTGCAATCTTCAAGGCGCCCGGAGCCGCTTGCATGCCAGGAGGGGGACGGCGACACTGGAGGGATGGCGGACACGAAGACTCGGCGGGTGCTGCTCTATCGGCTGGGCAGTCTGGGAGACATGGTGGTGGCGCTGCCGAGCCTCCACCTGGTCGCCCGGGCGTTCCCTGAGGCCGAGCGGCGCCTGCTGACCAATGTGCCGGTAAACACCAAGGCCCCTTCGGCGGCCTCTGTTCTGGGTGTGGGCAAGGTCTCCGCAGCGGCCTGCGAAGGGCGCCGCAAGGGCAGTGAGAGCTCTGCAGCGGCGACCGGGCTGGTGCACGGATACATGCGCTATGCGGTCGGAACGCGGAGCGTGCTCGAATTGGCCGCATTGTGGTGGAGAGTGGTGCGCTGGCGGCCTGAGGTGCTGGTGTACCTGGCGGCGGCACGCGGCGTGGAAGTGGCGCGGCGCGATGCGGCCTTCTTCCGGCTGTGCGGCGTGCGGCGGACCATCGGCGTTCCCCTGACCGAAGGCATGCAGCGAAATTTCTATGGCGACCTGACCGGGGATCTGTGGAAAGGGGATCTGGAGCCGGAGGCTTCGCGGCTGGCACGGTGCATCGCAGAGCTGGGCGAGCCGGCGGATGGAGCCGACGCAGCCCGGCTGGACCATCCAGCCAGTTGGGATCTGCAATTGACCGCCGCCGAGCACCAGGCGGCCGCCAAGGCGCTCGAAGCGGCGTTCCCGCGGGGTTGGGCGGCAAGAGAGCCCATTGCCATAAGCGTGGGAACCAAGGTTCAAGCCAAGGACTGGGGCAAAGACAACTGGCGGGCGCTGCTGGCCCGGATGGCGGTGGAGTTCCCGGGCCGGCCGCTTCTGCTGGCCGGGGCCGCGGAGGAGAGCGACGCCAGCGAGTTTGCCGCGCAGGGTTGGCGGAAAAACGGCGGCGGTCCGGTTGTAAATCTATGCGGCCGGCTCACACCCCGGGAGAGCGCCGCGGCCTTTACGCGCGCCCGGCTGTTTGTCGGCCACGACAGCGGACCCATGCATCTGGCCGCGGCGGTGGGAACGCCGGTGGTCGCGATCTTTGCCGCGCGCAATATCCCCCGGCAGTGGTTCCCGTTCGGCAAGCAGCACAAGGTGGTCTATCACCGGGTGGAGTGCTGGGGATGCGGTCTGGAGACCTGTATCGAGCAACAGAAGAAGTGCCTGCTCTCCATCACCGTGGATGAGGTGATAGCCGCGGTGCGCGAGAGACTGGGCCAGGGTGACAGGCCCGAGTACCGCGACCGCGCGATTTAGGGGATGCCATAATCTCAAAATCGAGACCAGGGGCCGCGGGCGCAGGAACGATCTAGGCGCATCGTCAAGCGGGCGCGATGATGACAAAGCTCTTGTGACAGGGGATACGGCACTGGTGCCGCAGCCTGCGTGGATGCGATGATGGCACGGGAGATTTCGATGCTGCAGGAGACGCACGAGGTTTTGGGACTGCTGGAGGGCGGCTTCAGCCAGCTGAAGGTTCTGGTGGTGGGCGACCTGATGCTGGATCGTTACATCCTGGGTGAGGTGGACCGGATTTCACCGGAGGCGCCGGTACCGATTCTGCGCCATGCGCAACGCTATGAGCGCGCCGGCGGAGCGGCCAATGTTGCCATGAACCTGGCGGGGCTGGGCTGCCAGGCCATGCTCGCCGGGTTCTGGGGTGAGGATACAGAGCGGCGCGAGTTGGCGGCCATCCTGGACAAGGCCGGCATCGACACTCTGGGAGTGGT
>CAXUIM010000004.1:37079-40605 GCA_964250885.1 uncultured Acidobacteriaceae bacterium
GGCGCGAGTTGGCGGCCATCCTGGACAAGGCCGGCATCGACACTCTGGGAGTGGTGACGACCGCGCTCCCGACGATCTCAAAGACGCGGATCGTGGGGCGGAGACAACAGCTTCTGCGGCTGGACATCGAGAGCCGGGAGAGGTCCGGGCCGGCAGACCAGCAGCGGCTGCGGGAGCGTGCCGAGCAACTGGTGAGCAAAGTCCACGCGGTGATTCTGTCGGACTATGACAAGGGAGCGCTGACGGCCGAAATCTGCGAAGCGGTCATCCGCGGCGCGCGGCGTGCGGGCATTCCGGTGCTGGCGGATCCCAAGACGCCGGACTTCAGCAAGTACTCCGGTGCGACGCTTATCAGCCCCAACCTGCAGGAACTCGCCCGCGCCACCGGTATGCCGGGCGACGCTGTCGCGGCGGACGATCTGGACGCCCTGTTGACCGCCGGTGAGGCACAGCGGCGCGAGCACGATGTGACTTTCCTGGCCGTGACCATGAGTGAGCGGGGAATTCGTCTGCTCTCGGAGTCCGGCGCCTATCACTCCCCGGCACGGGCGCGCGAGGTGTTCGACGTCTCGGGCGCCGGCGATACGGTGATCGCGACCCTGGCCGCGGCCCTCGGGGGCGGGCTGCGGGTGGAGACTGCGGTGGAGCTGGCGAACCTGGCGGCGGGAATCGTGGTGGGCAAGGTGGGAACGGTTCCCATCGCGCAGCATGAGCTGATTGCCGCGCTCACACCCTCCAGCGGGATCCGGGGTGGGGAGAAGATCCTCGATGACGAGCGGCTGGCGCGGCGGGTGGCGGAGTGGCGCGCGGCGGGTGAGACGATCGTGTTTACCAACGGCTGCTTCGACCTGCTGCATGTGGGCCATGTAACGCTGCTGGAGGACTGCCATCGCTTCGGCTCGAAGCTGGTGCTGGGCTTGAACTCGGATGCCTCGGTCCGCCGCCTCAAAGGGCCGACGCGGCCGGTGGTCAGCGAGCGGGAGCGGGCCCGCGTGATGGCGGCACTGGCTGCGGTGGATGCGGTGGTGCTGTTTGAGGAAGACACCCCAATCGAGCTGATTCGCGCGGTGCGCCCGGATGTGCTGGTCAAGGGCGGGGACTATTCGGTCCAGACGGTGGTGGGTCATGAGGACGTGCTCGCCACGGGCGGACGAGTGGAGATTGTGCCCACGGTGGACGGCTTTTCCACGACCCGTCTCGTAGAGAAGCTCACCGCGCAAAGCGAACAACTGCGCTAGTACCTCGACCTTGTGTCTTTGTAATCGCACTCATTTTCCTAATCCCACTCATATAGAGCTACCTTCTCGTAGAGCTACCTTCTCGAAAGTTCCCGGTGGCGTTGCCGCGTGAGTTCGTAGAGCACGTGGGACCGTAGCGGATGCCCCTCCGCAATCCGGGGATGACTGAAATCCAGCTCCGGACGGCGTAGCATCCCAACCTTCTCCATTACATGCCTGGACCGCAAATTTGCGGGTACCGTTATTGACACAAGCCGGGGCAATTCGATCACTCCGAACGCATAATCCGAAACGGCCCGTGCGGCTTCCGTGGCGTATCCCTGGCCCCACCAGTCACTGCCCAGCCGCCAACCGATTTCGACCGCTGGCTCAGGGAGCTGGGGAATCGAGAAGGTCATGGTTTGGATACCAACAAAGCCAATAAATGTACCGTCTGACCGTAGCTCCGAAGCAAACAGGCCAAAGCCGTCCCGAGCCAATCCGTCCTGGAACTGCCGTACTTCAGCCCGGGATTCGTCAGGGCTAAGCAGCTTCGAAAAAAACTCTCTTACCCGGGGATCTGCATTTATTGCCGCGAAAGGAGCGATATCCTCCTCCGTCCATTCCCGCAGGACGAGTCGATCGGTGTAAAGCATGCGTATTCCTCTGCAGGCACTCGCTGCCCATGGCAGGCATCAATTCGACGCCACGCGCAGGGCAGAGTCCTTGTACACTCTGGATTCAACCATGAAGATGCTCCGGTCTCCCACAGTGCCTCTGCTGTTTTGTCTTTGGCTTTCAGCTGGCTTCGGCCGGACAGGAGGCGTTCTGGTACAGGCTTCCACCAGGTCGGGAGGGTTTCACGTGGAAGAGGCTTCCATCGCGGAGACGCTGGAGGCCATCCGGACGCATCGGGTGACGTGCCGACAGATCGTGGAGCAATACATTGCGCGGATCCAGGCGTACGACCAAAGACTGCAAACGGTCGCCAGCCTGCCTGGGCAGAGGGTGCGGCTGAACAGCATCATTCTGATCAATCCAGAGGCTCTGGCGGACGCGGACCGACTGGACGCGGAGTTTGCAAAGACCAGGAAGCTGCGGCCGCTGCATGGAATTGCGGTGATCGTGAAGGACAACTACGATACGGCCGGGCTGCAGACGACGGGCGGGTCGCTGGCGATGAAAGGAAACATCCCGGAGGCGGACGCGTTCATGGTGAAGCGGCTGCGCGAGGCAGGAGCGATCGTTCTGGCGAAGTCGAACATGGCGGAGTGGGCCTTCAGTCCCTACGTAACGGAGTCCTCCCTTGCGGGGATTACTCGCAATCCGTATGCGCTGGACCGGGTGCCGGCCGGATCGAGCGGCGGGACGGGAGCGGCGGTTTCGGCCAGCCTGGGGATGGTTGGTCTGGGGACGGACACGGGGAACTCGATTCGCGGGCCGTCAAGCCACAACGACCTGGTTGGCATCCGGCCGACGATCGGGTTGACCAGCCGGGATGGGATCATCCCGTTGAACTTCAACAACGACGTGGGTGGGCCGATGGCGCGGTCGGTTGCGGATGCCGCCGCGCTGCTGAGCGCAGTAGCCGGGTACGATCCGGCGGACCCGATAACGAAGATGTCCGAAGGACATACCGAGGCCGACTATACGAAGTTTCTCGATAAGAATGGTCTGAAAGGCGCGCGGATCGGGGTGTTCCGGCGTTATGTCGATTCTGCGGGGACCGATCCGCAGATCAAGGCTCTGACCGGCGCCGCGGTTGCCGACTTGCGGACGCAGGGTGCGACCGTGATCGATCCGTTCGACCTGGTGAACTATGACACTGTCACCAAGGATCTGTGGTGCGGCGATTTTCAGGCGGACTTGAATGCCTACCTGGCCCGGCACGGACAGAAGGCGCCATACACCACGCTGGCGGATATCGTGGCCTCCGGGCTGTATCTTCCGTATATAGAAGACCAGATGAAGGAGGCGGTGGCACCCAGGAAACCGAAGCCCGCGAAGCCGGAGCCGGGTGCGGATGGCAAGCCCAATCCGCATGCGCGTCCGCAGGAGCGAGGAGCTTGCGCCGATGTCTACCATGATCCGCCGAAGATCGTGTTTCGGGATGCGCTGCTGGCCGCGATGGAGAAGGAGCATCTGGACGCGATCGTGTATCCGACGTGGAGCAACTCGCCGCGCAAAGTGGGCGAGCTGAAGAGCCCAGCGGGGGACAACAGCCAGGTGCTCTCTCCGCAGACGGGATTTCCGGCGATCACGGTGCCGATGGGATTTACTCGGCAGGAATCCGACGACATGCTTCCGGC
>CAXUIM010000005.1:0-37962 GCA_964250885.1 uncultured Acidobacteriaceae bacterium
AGACTTAACGGGGCGCCATCCAAAGCGAAGGGAGAGCCGCCGACCGGGTGTTGGTCTGCAGAGAGGGATCGCAGGCTCGCCTCGTCCACGGCGAGCGCGTAGTTCCATTGGGTCGTGGGGAAGACCTGCCAGTCGGCTGTCATTCCGCGGGTGCGCAACTTCAGCCAGTCCTCACCGATGGGATACGAAAAGACCAGCGGGCCCTGATCGACCGAGACGGAGCCGTTGAAGCCGGTAGTGAGCCGGGGCTTCAATGGAAGCTGGACCTCAACCATATCCCCGGCTTTCCAGGTACGCTCGATCTTCGCGAAGCCGGTGGCCGCGGAGATGTCTTCGGGCTGGCCATTGACCTGGACGGTCATTCCGTCGGTCCATTCTGGAATCCGGAGCCGCAGGGGAAAGGACACCGGAGTGGCCGGATTCACAACGATGCGGACGCTATCCCGGAAGGGATACTCCGTCTGTTCCGAGATGTGGAGGGCGGACCCTCGAATTGTCGTTTGAACCTCACAAGGCGCATAAACAGCCGCAACCAGGCCGTCGTCCTGCGAGGCCATCCATAAGCTGGATGCGAGCTTCGGCCAGCCCTGATGGAAGTTGGCGGTGCAGCAGCCGAAATTTGGTTCCAGGCCATACAAGTTCGATTCGGGTCCATCCGTGGTCCAGGGCTTGCGATGCAGGCTGACTTCCACCTGATTGGGCTCCTGGTTGTACTGGTGCGCCCACATATCATCGGTGAAGGTCCCGGGAAGAGCATTGAACGCGATGCGCTCCAGGCGGTCTCCCAATGTCGCGTCGCCAGTAATGGCCAGCGACTGCTCCAGCGAGAACATTGTTTCCACCACGGTACAGAGCTCCGAGCCTTGCGAGGGATTTAGCCCGGCAAAGTGCTCGTCACAGGAAAACATACCGTTGGGCAGACCGTGATATTTATCCAGTGCCGCCAGCATCACTTGTATGCCGCGCCGGTCGGCCGGATCTCCGGTGACCACCGACCACACCGGAGCCGCCTTCAGCGCCTGGCCGTTATTGACCCCGTGCGTGGCCAAAGCCATATCGCCCAGGCCGTTACTCTTACTCAGGTGGATCAGTTCAGGTGTCACTGGCTGAGTCCACTTGAAGTCGGCGAAATCGGCCTCCCAATCGAAGCCCTGCTGATGGAGCAGCCGCACAAGATCCAGAAGCTTGGGGTCGCCGGTGCGGTTATAAAGCCAGAGGACCACCAGGGCATTGTCCTGCCAGCGGAACCGTCCCCAATCGCGAAGTGGCCGCTGCGGAAGTTCCGCCAGCTGATATTGAAAGTAGCGTGTTAGAAGCGGCGCCACACGGGGGTCGCCGGTGACCTCCTGGTACTGCGCTAACGCTTTGAGCATCACCATGCGCGGCCACCAGTCGTTATTGCTGGCCGGCCCGATCATTCCGCTGGGGGCCTGATGGGTCAAGGTCCAATCGATAAAGCGCTGCGCCTTTGCCTTCAGACGATCGTCGTCCAGCAGGTAAGCCAAGGGCAGCAGACCATCCAGAAAATAAGGACCGCGCTCCCACGACTCGCCCGTTCCGCCCAGCCATCCGCTGTTACTGCCGACATCGGCCCAGGTCTCGTCCAGATGCCCTCCGAGGCCGGTTGCCTGGATCTCCAACTGGCGGCGCAGCCAGCCGGCGGGCTGAACCGAACCCAGCGGCAGAAGATAGAACGCGTTCGGGTACAGCGGCGCGCGATTCTTAACCACGGCACGGGACACAGCTTCCGGGTTTGTTGCAGCCGGCACTGCCTGCGGCTTCTTCTGCGTAGCCTGTGCGCGCCCCGGTCCCAGCAAGAGTCCAGTCCCCGCGCCCGCAAGCGATTTCAGCAATTTCCTTCGGTTCAACGATGTCGAAATCTTCTTCATACGATGGGGTTCCCGGTTCGGTTTGGTCGCGCTTCTCGACCCATACAGTTTAATTCTGAACCTGTTCGCTCCATCCGGTCTATAGTCCACATGATCTATCGCTGCAGCCCTGCGCTGAACGCCTGTGCTGGCCTCAGTTGTCGATCAGTATCAGTCCCCGCTGGATCGCCGTTGTAGCTGCCTCGGTCCGGTCAGATACCTCCAGCTTCTCGATGATTCGGAACACGTGATTGCGCGCCGTGTTGTCGCTAATGCCCAGTGCACTGCCGATCTGCTTGTTGGTCAGGCCTTTGGTGAGAAGCTTCAGGATTTCCAACTCACGTGGTGTAAGGTCGGTACGAATCATGCGCTCCGCGAGGCGGGAGGCGATGTGCCGGGGAATATAGCGCTTGCCTGCGTTCACTGCCTGAATGGCTTCCACCATCTCACGCAAGGACGTGTTCTTGAGCAGGTAGCCTTGAGCTCCCGCCTGCACAGCGCGATAGATGTCTTCGTCCGTCTCGTAGTTGGTCAAAATGATGACGCGTACCTTCCTGTTTTCCATCTTCAAGGCGGTTAAGGTCTCCGTCCCGTCCATCACTGGCATACGGAGATCCAGCAACAGCACGTCGGGTTGGAGTTCCCTGACCTTCGCGAGTGCGTCCTGACCATCGGAAGCCGAACCCACCACGGTGAGATCCGCTTGGGTTGCCAGCATGCTCATCAGGCCGGCACGGACAACCGGGTGATCATCCACGATGAGTATTCGGATCGAGCTTGCGCAAGCCTGCGACATGACGGACATACCTCCAGGGCTCTTTCAGCGACACCATAGACCATGACATAAGCGTCATACGTTGGGGAAGAGGAACAACGACATCGACTCGGGTGCCTGCGGCGGGCTGGCTGTCGATCTTGAATGTCGCCGACACACTGGCCGCTCTCCGCATCATTCCGCGGACGCCAAAACCATCCATGTCGCTGCCGGGACGAAAGCCGCAGCCGTCGTCCCCGATCGAAACGTGCACCGAACCTCTCTCATAGGCGACCCTGATCCGGATCGTGGAAGGATGTCCGTGCCGGACAGCGTTCGCAAGCGCCTCCTGACCGATACGGTACAGTGTGTCTGTGACTCGAAGCGGCATGCTAACCGGGTCGCCAGCGCTGGTTGCGATCACTCGAAGCGAGCCTCCCTCAACCAGTCGATTGGCGCATGCGGTGAGAGCCTCCAGCAGGCCCTTGGCTTCAGGCTGTTCCGGGCGTAGGACGGCGATGCTGCGGCGGGTCTCTTCATGGCTATGCCGTACCAACTCCCGGGCAACATCCAACTGCTGTTGCAGCCGCGGCTTCCCCTCTTTCATTTCCTCGCGAATGGCCTCAAGCTGAAATCCTATGCCGGCGAAACTCTGCGACAGGGTATCGTGCATCTCCCAGGCCAGGCGCTCGCGCTCTGCAAGTACTGCACGCAAGCGCCAGCTCTCAACACGGTGGTAGAAGAAGTTACCAATCAGCGCCAACACCAGAATCCCCAAGGCCATCGAGACCAGGTGGCCCGTGCTCCACCAAGGAGGACCGGCGATCACAACCGCATCATCGGTGGATCGCAGGAGCAGAGCAAAAGGCACCAGATTGTGGGTATACGACGCATTCGAAACGGCAATTCCGCGCAGACGTATTTCACTACCTGCGTTGACCCGGCTGTAGAAGTAGTCGCCACGCCCACGGTTCATGATGGCGCGGAATGACTCAGAGCCGGCGTCGAAGTCGTACAGCAGTGTGTCGTTGGGACCATGTTGCTTCCGAACGAGACGACCCTCCACCTCGATGAATTGCGAGTCGAAATTGCCCGTCGCCGCTTGCAAGGCGGTGACCGAAACGGCCGGCGTGGGAGTTCCTTCCCAAAGCACTCGCACGGCCGCGTTCTCGAGAGCCAGATTGAAACCGCTCTCATGCAGCGTGCCGGTGGCTTCTACCTCATCCCCAATCTTCAGGGGTTGACTGGTCGTCTGCTGCACGGCGACTCCACCCGTAGAGTCCTGGACAAACAGCGCCGGCGAGGCGAGTACGACGATGCCGCGTATGGTTGCCGGAACGCTTCGATTGAACGCAGTGAGGCGGAGAGCGTTGATCGGCTGTACGTTAGGACTCGAGGGCTGCGTCTGGGAGCCCTCCTTGGTTTCGAAACCGTAGTATTCCAACAACGAGGGATCCTTTTCGATCTCCTGCGCCGTTGTCTTCGCGTCCTGAGGACGCAGGGTCGCGAGCATCTGGTTCAGATCGTGCTGCGTTGCCGGAGCCACGACAACATTGCGCCAGATGCCGCCGGAGGCATAGGACCGCAGACCGACACGGCCGGAGCGCACGCAATCCTCATCTGTAGCAGCGATGGTGGTGGGCGTCGCGTGGGCGCCTGTGGTGACCGACGCAACCAGGTGGCATCCAAAGGCCAGGAATCGAAGGTGATACCACCTGGAAGGCTGGAATGCGAGGCCCTTCGGGTCGAGCCGATCGATCACCTCAGTCCATCCGTGACCGGCTCGTCCGAGGACAACCGAATTGTCGATCGTTCGGATCCCGGCATAGTAGCCCGTGTAAGCGTCGACGCCCTGCTCCTCGTCGCTGGTACGTACCATCAGACCGGCATCGCCTCCCAGACCCAGCAGCATCAGATCGGCGTCGATCGAGTAGTTGCTCCAATGGGAGGAACCGGTGAGCAGCTTTGCGCCACGCTCGTCGGACTCATTCCGCATGGCTCCGTCGACCAACTCCCACGTTCCCCCGAAGGCCTGCCATTCCTTGGCATCGCCTCTTGCGAAGGAATCGCGATAGGGGAGCTCACGGTTTGATCTCTGGAGATAGGCCAGAAGAGCCACGGCTGCCAGGACAACGAACAGAGCGATCGTCCACGCCGCTGCGACGCCACGGCGAAACCTCGGCAGGGAACTCACTGTTGTGGACTCCACTGTTGGTGGAATGTTCCCGCTCGCCAGTCCATGGCGGTCATATTTCGAATCCGCGGAGAATCAACATTGTCACGCGTGACCAGCACTGGCTTGAGCTTTACCAAAGCCGCGACAGGCTCCCCGTGCAGCTTCGCATCCACTGAACGAATGGCCAGGTCGCCCATGCGCCCGGTGTCCTCAATGATCACGGAATCCAGAATCGGATTATCAAAGAGCAGGGAATCAGGATCGAACTCGATGACCTTTATGTGGTGTTGATTCGACGTGCCTTCAATGGCGGAAATCGCGCCGCGGGACGAGGCCGATGTTAACGCCACAATCGCATCCAGATTGTGCGTCTCGTTCAGCATCTCTTTCGCGCTTTCTTGCTCCTGGGCCACGTTGAAGGTTCCCTCCCGCCTCACGACAAGGTGAATATGAGGGAACTCCGTCGTCAGAATCTGCTCCAGCACAGTCGCTCGCGTGACAATCCCGGCGATGCCAGGATTGATGCCGATGATCGCGACCAGACCGCGGCCATGGGTGATCTCTGCAATCCGTTGCGCGGCGATGCGCGCACCTTGTTCTTCGTCGTTGAGAATATACAACAGGTTCTGGTCCGGTGGAATGGGTAACGGGGAACCCACAATTACGGTTACCAGATGTTCCTCCAGAGCACGCCTCACCGGAGTAATCAGCGCCAGCGAGTGGTCCGGAGCCAGTACAAGGCCCTTGTAATTGCCCGATGCAATTCGATCGACCAGAGCAATCTGGCCATCGATATCATCCTCGCGGGTCGATGCATTCCAATAAACGCTTAAGCCCAGGGCAGAGGCGGCGGCTTGCGCCCCTTGACGTTCCGGTTCCCAGAGCGCCGTACCCGATGTGCGCGGAATGACGGCAATCCGAACCGATTGCGAGCGATGGAACCCGAGCAGGAACGAGCCGAGTACGATACCGATTACAGCCGCTCCAAAGAGTCTCCAACGCATAATTCCGCCCCTGGCTCAGCTGCGGCCAAACCGGCGATTGCCGCGGACGCCAGCGGTATAGTTCATTTGTACCAGTGAATCCTGTGTCGCTTGGCTCTTGCCATTCTGACCTCGGAGTAACTACAGTTGGCTGATTCAAGAATCGAGAGATCCCGCGGTCCAGAATACTCTCTTTCCCGTCGGGCAATCCTGTCCACTCGTGGTGGAGGAGACCCTAAGGCTTCCATGTCTCGCAGAACCGTTCACTTGCTTTTGAGGCCCTATGATTCGATCGCTCAGTCTTGCAACATCCGTCCGCCAGGGCGCATCTCGGAGCACCCTCTTATTCGCTGTTCTGCTGGCCGTGTGTCTACTCCCCGGCGTTCCAGCCCTGGCGCAGTTCAGCGGCAGCGTTCAGGGCACGGTGCAGGACGCCTCCGGTGGCAACATTCCAGCGGCGGTCGTAACGCTGACCAATGTCGACACTCAAGTAACTCAGGGCGCGAAATCGAACGCTTCGGGCGTCTACCTGTTTTCCAGTCTTGCGCCGGGAAACTATGCAATCACCGCTGCGGCTGCTGGATTCAGCACGACGAAAACCACGTTTTCACTCGAAGCGGACCAGACGCGCAACGTTCCCTTATCGATGGCCGTTGGCACCGTGTCGACCCAGGTACAGGTCACATCGCAGCAGCCGCTCCTGGATACCTCCGATAGCCGGAATCAACTCACGCTCGGTACAGAGGCACTCGGAAACCTGCCGCTTGCCGCCCGCAATCCGCTCGAGCTTATAACGCTCGCTCCGGGAGTAACCGGTCTGGGCTCCGGAACCGAGACCAACTTCAATCCAGAAAACGATGTCGATGCGAGCGCCAACGGCCGCGGGTCGAATGCCAATCAGTACATCGTTGACGGATTGGACGTGACCAGCAGCATCCGTCCTGGTGTCGTCAATCTGACGCCGAACGCGGACTCCGTCCAGGAGGCGACAGTTCAAAGCAATACCTACACGGTCGATTATGGACGGGCAAGCTCCATCCAGACGGTGCTCACGACGAAGTCTGGGACCGATCAATTCCACGGATTCGCCAGCGAATATTACACCTACGAAGGCCTCTACGCCCGGGGCGAATACGGTCCGGCAGCGGGAACGCGAGTCGCACCGTTTCACACCAACAATCTCTCGTTCGGTGTGGGTGGCCCCATCATTCCACACCACAGCTTCTTTTTCTTTGGGAGCTACGAGCCGTACCTTTCGCTGGTCTCGAACGGCACCTCGAATCAGGTGTTTGAAGATCCGGCCTTCGTGGCCTTTGCCAACATGGTCCAGCCGAACAGCCCTGAGGTGCAGTTGCTCAACAAGTACCCAGCGAGCAATCTGACCTTCACCAGTGTTCAGAGCACAGCGGCGCAGGCGTTTGGAACACCCACGGCTGCCTCGCCGAATACAGGCTGCGGCACGCCGAGCACGGACAATATCCCGTGTAGCACTCCCGTCCTGGATAATGGCAACTTCAATTCGAGCAGCTTCAACAATTCTCAGCAATACAACATCCGTATCGACAAGTACTTCAGCAAGGATCGTGTTTACGGGCTCTTCTACCGCGACACGATCCAGGAAGGCGGCCCCGCCGCACGTCCCGCCTTCGCAGTGAAGGATAACTACTATACCTTCTCCCTTCAGGGAAGTGAGACTCACACTTTTTCGCCGAATCTGCTCAACGAGGCTTTTGCCGGTTATAACCGCATCGAGGGTTTTGCGCCTTCCAGCGGCAACTTCACCGTGCCAGTCGTAAATGTTACGGGGCTCACTGGAGGAGACACTTCATTTGGCGCCGGGTTCGCGCTTGGCGACTATATTCAGCATAGCTATCACTGGCGGGACGTCATCACCCACATCCGCGGCTCGCACTCCATCCGGGCCGGATACGAAGGGTGGCATGGCGACGACATTGCACTCTTCGCGGGTGCCTACGCGCAACCGACTTTTCAATTCAATAGCTTGATCGATCTGATCAATAACGACCCCTACTCGGAGACCAATCTCTCGTATGACCCTGTCACCGGCCAACCAAAGGCTAACAACTACGGCTATTCGCAAACCACGGGTGGCGCATTTGCCGAGGATAGCTGGAAGGTCTCAAAGAGTCTGACGGTAAACTACGGACTTCGCTACGATAACTTCGGAAACGCCTACCCATCACTGGCAGGAACGGGTCTTTCAAACTTCCATCTGGGAGCTGGATCCACTTTCGCGGAGCAGGTCACCAATGGCGTAGTTACCGCTCAGAGTCATGTTTATTCTAAGGATCTGAACTACGTCTTCAGTCCTCGTGGTGGCTTTGCCTATTCACCGTTCGCAGATCAAACCTGGCTGGTCCACGGTGGCATCGGGCTTTTTCACGACTACTTTACTTTGGGTAACTCGGAAAATGGTCTCAGCGCGAATCCTCCCGGATTCGTTAGACCCACGTTCTATAACAATGGATCGACCGCCGCGCCGATCTTCGGATACGGAACTCAAAACGTCTATCCGTTTGGGTATCCCTACCCGAAATTTCAAGGGCAGCCGCTCGACGCCAAGGGGGGAATCCCCGGGGACCAGATCAACATCGGCGGAGTCGCGAGTAATCTCAAGAGTCCGCTCACTATCAACTTCAACCTGGCCGTCGATCGTCAGATCACGCCTAGTTTCGTGGTAAGCCTCGGTTACGTCGGCTCGCATTCCGATAATCTTGTGGCCGCCGGCGGAAATACGGCCAATACCTCGTACGGTAACGACATCAACATCTTCAGCGGAGACCTGATTCAACACATCAGTTGTACGGTGACTCCGGCGAGTGGAACCGCTGCGGCCGGCAGTGCCTGTAGCGGCATTCAAACCCGGTTGAACACGAGCTTCGGAGCGATCAACTATGCCTATAACACGTCGAGAGCGAATTACGACGGTTTGGTGGCCTCGGCCCGAGGCCGGTTTGCGCGACGCGGTTTCCTTACCGCGTCCTACACGCTGGGCCACGGCCTGGACGATTGGCAGAACTACCCCGTGGGCTACCCGGTCAACCAGTTCTATGCCAGTTCGCCCTACGATGTGAGGAATCGGCTCTCCTTGGGGGCTTCCTATGAGTTGCCTGGATCTGCTCTGTCCAGCCGATTCGAACGAGAAGTGCTGGGCGGGTGGACCCTCGCAGGGTTGTCGATACTCCAGTCGGGTGAGCCGTTCACTGTCTACACGGGCGCGCCGTTCGCTGCGCAACTGATCAATCCGGCCCTTCCAGCTACTGCAGGCAACCTGCAGTACGCTCCCAACAGCGGCGACTTCAACGCCGACGGCGACAACATGGATTATCCCAGTGTCACCGCCTATAAGCAGAACCGAAGCAGGAGCGCGTATCACACGGGCCGCGGAACATTCGGAACTTGTCCCCTCGGCTCGGGAACCCTGCCCTGCGGGCAATTCGTCTTTCCGACCTTCGGCACGGAAGGGAATGAGACCCCGAATCAGTTCCGTAATCCGGGTTACGCCGACGTAGACCTGACGTTGAAGAAGATAACCTCGATCACCGAACGTGTGAAGCTGGAGCTGAGGCTGGATACCTTCAACGTCTTCAATCGGGTCAACTTCCAGGGCGTCGATACCAACCTGCAGGACGGCGGCTTCGGGCAGTCAAGCAACACAAATCCAGCAAGAAACATGCTGCTGGGGGGCAGCTTGAATTTCTAGAGCTGCGGGACTACACAGCGAAGGCTCCAATGGATCTAATAGAGACGTGCCGAACAGTTCTCGCAGTCGCCTCCAAACCAGGATCCACATTCTCAGGCAGCGATTACCAGCGCAGCGGTGATAGCGCTCGATCCGGTATTGGAGGCGCGGCTCACAATCTTCGAGCGGTTCTCAGATTGGGGTGCAGCAATGAAGATGAAGATCGTCGAAGTCAAGATGCGCGCTCAACGATCTGACCTCAAGGATCTCTACAATGCTCGCACCGCAGTTATATCACCCTGATTCTTCGGTTTAGATCAGACAATGCAAGCGTTGGTTGCGGTGGCAGGACGTTAGTTGGGCGATCGCCCTCCTGAACCGCAGCGCTGAGCGAGCAGAATCCCGCCTCCAGCGAAGCATGGATCACCACGCACGTCTGGCAGATGCGACCTTGGTCGCCGGCAACTGCCAGACGGGCGTGACGCAATCCTATGCTGTTCGGGGAGGGCCTGTAGGGTCGCCACTCAGCCTCAATTAGCTGGTAAGGGTAGCATTCCCCAGCGAACCCGAACAGCTGCCGCTTCCGGTTCCTTGAATCGAGGTGAAGTTGATCGTATCGGCGGTAATGTCGAAGGTACCGGTGAGCACGACCTGCGTCGCGTCTCCGCCAGTAGTGTCAAGAGTGATCATCACCTTGTTGCCTACAACGGTGCTGCCCGCAGCGTCGACCGTAGCGCTGGTGAAGCACGGAGATCCAGTGGCCGTGGCAGTTCCCGACATGAGGAAGTATCCGTCGCCCGTTCCCTGCGTCGCCTGAGTGAGATCTACCTGCAGGTTCTGCGTCGTAGTCACTCCCCCTAACTGGCCAGAATAGGTTCCGGTCAGGGTGGCATACTTGTTGCCGATCAGATTTCCCCGGGACTCCGCGGCGCAACCGTCGGTAACCAGGTACGTTCCTGTAAGCTGGTCGGCCGCCGCGTTCTTAGTGGCCGTGATGTACAGAAACTGGCCGTCTACAGAGAACGAACTGGTGAAGTAGTCGTTCCCTTTGGTAGAACCTTGCGACGGTATCGTGGTCGCGTCCGCATAGCAGTTGCTTGCCGGCGAAGACTGGAAGACCGACGTTGTCAGATCATAGGTTCCGGGAGTCTGGTCCGTTTCGTTGATGAAACCGGCCAGGGAACTGAAAGGCGTCGGACCTGATGTTTGCGTAAGCGTGAATAGCCAGTTACCGGTCAGGTATATGTAGCCCACTGGTGAGGTGGTGGAGGTTGGGACCGGGGTCGAAACGGGCGCCCCACATCCCACCAGGGTGGAAGCAAAAGCCAAGGCCGCGCAGGACAATGCCAGCCCGCGAAGAACCGCGAAGCGAATCAAGTTAGGCTGTGGGTGTAGGGATTGGGCTGAACGCTGGGAAAGAGAAAAGAGTTGCATTTATTAACGCTCCAGGGCGCTTCGTGATCTCGTTTTTTTACAATCGTGGTAACTATTTGGTACTCATCCCATATACTCTCATAAAGTTGCGTAAATAGTCACTTGTTTAAGCGAAAAGTGGGAAAACCGCACACTTCTTCCCCGCCTCAGCTCAGTAAGCGTAGTGGGAGGACTTCCCCTCTGGCCACTAGCTTACTCCATCGACTTGCGGTTGGGGGTGCACAACGGATCGCCCTCTCTTCCCCACAGGACAGTGCTCTTGCCCCTCTGAGCGAGGACAGACAGATGGTCTGCGAGACTTCTGAGAACCTTTCCTGTCTGGACGGTATAGGCGCTTCCAGCTGAGAAATACTATGTGGCGCGGAATGAGGGCGAGGCCCAATTCTGACCAGACGGCGCGAGAGCTCAGACCGCCCGCTGCTGGAGCGGCACGCCATAGGGAAGGCTCACAATTTTGGAGAACACCTGATTGCTGCCCATGGAGCGGCGCCAGCGACTTGCCATGCGGCTTCGACAGGAGGAAGCAAGCTGCCGTATGCTGCCCAACGACGCCCGTCTGCGACGGAATTGAGTACCGGCGCGTGTCAGGGACACACGCCGGTACCCAGACTGAGATCGAAGTTGTTATGCCGTCGCTATTCGGATGCGCCACCCATGGGATTGCTGGTGGGTTCCAAGGGCGAAGGCTCTGAATGGGACCAATCGGGTGCGCTGAGAGCTGCGCTGGTTGAGACAACCTGGAAGCTGGCCGTCGTGGTGGCCGAGCTGTAGTTCCCCTCCTGGAGTTGAAGCGCCTGGAGTACTACCGTACCGGCGCCGCTAACAGTCACCTGGTCGCCGTGCTGGACGATCGCCGGCCCGCTGACAACGGTATAGTAGATATACCCGCTGGAGGGTGAGTTGGCCTTCACCACGAAGGAACTACTACCCAGCGTTTGATTGGCGATCGGGACGAAGGTCAGCGTCGGTGCTGCCTGGACGACGTCGAAGACGGTGGTAGCTGTCGCTGCCGCATAGTTGCCGCTGGCGGCCTGAGTGGCTTGGAGCCGAACCGTGCCGACGCTGTTGATGGTCACCGTTGAGCCGGAGACGGTGGCCGTTCCCTGGATCACGCTGTAAGTCACCGCTCCACCGGAGACCGAGGTGGCGCTCACAGTGAAGGGAGCCGCCCCGTATGTCGTGGTGGGAACGCTGGCGAAGCTCAGCGTGGTTTTTTCCGGGACGACCGTGAAGCTTGTCGTCGCGGTCCCACTTGTATACTTGCCCAACGCCGCCTGGGTCGCCTGGATGACCACGGTGCCAACGCTGGTCGGGGTGATCGCATTTGCGGACACGGTCGCGTTACCACTGAGAACCGAGTAGGTGACTGCACCGTCTGAGTTTGAACTCAGGCGTGCCCATGCCACGCTGCCAAAGGTCGTGCTGGGGATCGCATCGATGGACAAGGTCGGCGCAGAAGCTCCAACGGAGAAGCTGGTCTTGGCCTTCGCAGCCGTATAGGGGCTCGCCGCTGCCTGTGTGGCTCCAAGCCATATGGTCCCCGCACCCGTCAGAGTCAAGGTAGATCCAGAGAGAGTTGCGGGGCCGCTGATCAACTGATACGTAATGGCACCCTTCGAAGGTGTCTCAAGGCTCAGCTGAACGGGAGCGTTCCCGTAGTTCAATCCCGTGTACGCAGGAAAGCTGATGGTGGGGAGTTCCGGTGCGACCGTAAAACTGGTGGTCGCCGTGGCCGCCGCGTAGTTGCCGCTGGGCGCCTGGGACGAGCTCAATGAAACCGTGCCAGCGCCGGTCAGGGTCAGGGTGGAACCTGACACGCTGGCGGGGCCGCTGACGACCTGATAGCTGACCGCGCCGCTTGAGACGGACGAAATTGCCAGACTCAACGGAGCTGCGCCATAGGTTTGATTGGCGATGGGGTTCATGCTGATCGTTGGCGCCTCCGGCGCGATGCTGACGCTGGCGGTGGCGGTGGAGGCGACATAGTTGCCGCTGGCCGCCTGGCTTGCCTTCAACACCGCCGCGCCGGCGCCGGTCAAGGTCACTGTCGATCCCGAGATGCTTGCGGGTCCACTCTCGACCGAGTAGGTGATCGCGCCGTTGGAGGCGGAGGTGGCGAATACGAGGAAGGAGGGATTGCCGTACGTCTTGGGAGCGATCGTGGCGAAGCTGAGAGTCGTCGACTCCGTCGCGGAGGTCTCAACCAGGATGGGATCGTTGCCGGCTGTCACCGTGTTATTTACGATGGGGTGAACGACTCCCAACATGTCTCGATACTGGACGAACTGTGACGGAACCGTATAGCTCGCACTCTGGGTGGAATTCCACAACGCCATGGATTCGTAATTGGACCGGGTGAACTGGCATGTCCAGTTGCTGTTAGAGTCCATGGCGCAGGGTGAGCTCATGGTAGCTCCAACCATCCAATCGTAGGTCTGGGCAAAAGCTGTGGCTGATTCGTTATCGCCTCCCGCCGCGGTCCAGAGCTGGCCCCATTCTGGTGTCGTGTCGTAGCCGTACCAGACGAATCTTTGAATTCCCATGGACCAATGCAGGAGGTAATACTTGGCGAGGAACGCAGACTGGAGCTCCCAACTCGGCATCTGTTTGCCGGATCCTTCCGTATCCCACATGGGCAGACTGGACACACCATTGGTCGCCATAACGGCCTGATACTGACCGATTTCGGTTACCAGATCTTCCGCGGTTTGATCCCAATATCCATGGAATCCGATCGCATCCACCGCGGTAGCACCACCGTCCGCCAGAAAGGTATTCAGCCAGACTGGCCCCTCGGTTCCCCCCGCCATGCCGGGCGAGATGAGGATCGCGTCGGGATCAATGCTCTTGATGATCGTCTGGGCGTGCTGGGCCATGGTCACCAGCGTCGGTATATCTCCGCAGTAATAGCTTGTATTCTGGGGTTCGTTCCACAACTCCCAGTACTTGATCCTTCCGGCGGCATGGGTCACGACGGCGGTGAGGTAATCATCCCAGTACGTGAGGCTGGAGGGAGGGGCGCACTGTCCGTCGCCGTATGGCGTGGTGGCTGTAGGATTTGAGGATGCCCACTGCGGCGTCCTTCCCAGCGTGTAGATCATGTCCCGAGCCTGGGTCAGACCGTTGTTGGCGCTGGGCTCGTTAGCTGCGATGAACAAATCCAGATTGGCGAAATTGTAGACTCCGGCAGACGGATTTGAATCGGCCCAGTCAGGCCCGGGGATCGCATCCCAGGAACGAGTTGTGGCGTACTGCAGATCCGCCGTTACATTGGACTCCTGCACTGTCAGGCCGAAGTACGAGGACGGAATCACCGTGGCGGGGGTCACGTTGGCCCCTGAGGTCGCAGTCGATGTAGTCGATGTTGGAGCCGTGGTAGCCGGGGTCGGTGCTTCGGCTACCGAGGTGGATGTGCCGTGCGCGGCAACCGCGGCAACTTGAGTTCCACCACACCCTATAAGGCCGATTTGAATCGCGGCGAAAACAGGAAGGCAGAGGCGCCATGTCTTCCAAGATGTATCGGTGCTGGCTTTCTTTTTGAGTTTCAGCATGCAATCCCCATTAGTTCGCTCGCTCCGCAAGCGATTGATTTGCCCGATTTGAGACAAGACTTCACTGAGTACCGCGGTCGGCATGGCCGCAGCGAGGAGGTTGGAATCTCAACCGCTCAGGTCAGTTCCTGAATATGGCACAAATGTACCATGTGGTGCTATATGTGGGTAAAACATTTCCTATAAAAGGAAAATGCTCGGTCGCATTCCGGGAATACCCAATGATGTGATCGGGTCCTAGGCAAAGTCCGGGCACACGGGCTGGCAGACACTTCGGTAATAGGTCGACTAAGATTGGGCAATGCGAGATGGCGGGCAGCATCATCGACCGCCTACGGTACACTCCGCATTCCTGGGGATCCGGGAACCCGATACGGACCTGGTGGAGCTTTGGTGAGGGAGGCGAAGTGCGGGGTTCCGTGATGGAAGGGCAGAAAGCCCTGCCGATGAGCACTGGAGCGGTCAGCCGACGGGCTGCCGGAAGCGGCACCGCGAAACGGAAGGCGGCCTCCGGCAATTGAAGGCGGCCTCCGGCAATTGTGGAGCGCTGAAGTTTGTTGCGCTTCTCCTGTTGCTGTGGCGCGGAAATGCAGTGCGAATCCCGTTTACTTCAGAGAAACGGTGAGTTTACCCGAAGATCGCCTTCAATTTCGGAAGGCGCGTCCTCTTTGGTGTGCGCGGACGAGATCCCTCGTCTCACGGCGAGGTGTTCGTGCTGCGTCTGTCGCAACGCCCCCAATATTCCGATGGAGTTCGAGTGCAGTTTTCACTGGAGAAAACGGCCACGAACTCTGAGGCTTCGCTGTACACCTGCAGCAGAAATACTTTATTCCGAAGCACCGCTCAAGGATCCGTTGGAGGGGACCTGCAAGCTCTCGTACGCTTCAGAATGGGGCACGCCGGGCAAGGTGAGAGCTGCGCTGGCGGCAACCACCTGGAAACTGGTGGTCGTTAATGCCGAGGTGTAGTTCCCCTCCTGCAGTTGCGTCGCTTTGAGCACCACGGTGCCGACGCCGGTAGGAGTTACCTGATTTCCATTCGCGATACTCGCCGGACCGCTGACAACTGCATAGTAGACGTATCCACTCGATGCGGACGTGGCGCTCGCTACGAACGCGGCGTTGCCTACTTTCTGAACGGGAATTGAGGAGAACTTCAGTGTTGGCTTTTCCTGGACAACGTTGAAGACGGTAGTGCTGGTCGCCGCCGTGTAGTTGCCGCGGGCGGCCTGTGTGGCTTGCAACCGAACTGTGCCGACGCCCTTGATGGTGACCATCGAGCCGGAGACTGTGGCCGATCCCTGGATGACGCTGTAGGTTACCGCTCCACTGGATACCGAGGTGGCACTCACCGCAAACGCAGGCACACCGTACGTCTTCGTGGCAACGCTCGAAAATTTCAACGTTGGTGCTGTCGGAACCACCGTGAAGCTTGTCGTCGCGGTTCCGCTGGTGTAGTTGCTCAATGCAGCTTGGGTCGCTTTGATGACTACAGTTCCGACGCTGGTCGGGGTGATGCCATTGCCGGACACCGTTGCGTTCCCACTAAGGATCGAGTAGGTAACCGCACCCTGCGAGTTCGAGTTGAGCCGTGCCCACGCCTGGGCGCCATAAGTCGTTTTGGGAATCGGATCGATACTCAAGGTTGGCGCTTTCTGTCCCACGGAGAAGGTGGTCTTGGCGGTCCCAGTCGTATAGGGGCCAGCCGCGGCCTGTGTGGCTCCAAGCCAGATGGTTCCCGCGCCTGTCAGGGTCAACGTGGAACCCGAGAGAGTGGCCGGGCCGCTGATTAACTGATAGGTGATGCCGCCCTTCGACGATGTTTCAAGGCTCAGCTTCAAGGCCGCATCACCGTACTTCAGTCCGGTATAGCTGGGGAAGCTGAGGGTCGGGACCTCCGATGCGACCGCAAAACTTGTGCTGGTACGGGCGGCTGCATAGTTGCCGCTGGCCACCTGGGTCGCGCTCAAGGAGATCGTGCCGGCGCCAGTGATTGTGAGGGTCGAACCTGAGATAGTGGCCGGCCCGCTGACGACCTGGTAACTGACCGGGCCGTCAGAGACGGAGGAGATGCCGAGCCTGAACGGAGCTGCACCATAGGTTCGATCAGCGATGCTGTTGAAGCTGATCGTCGGCTCCTTTTGCGCGATGCTGATAGCGACAGTCGCGGTTGATGCGACGTAGTTGCCGCTGGCCTCCTGGCTGGCTTTGAGCACCGCCTTGCCGGCTCCGGTCAAGGTGACAGTCGATCCCGAGATGCTCGCGGGTCCGCTCTCGACCGAGTAGGTGATTGCTCCGTTGGAGGCCGAGGTAGCGAATATCAAGAAGGAAGGATCGTCATACGTCTTGGAGGGGATCGCGGCGAAGCTGAGCGTCGTCGACTCCGTCGCGGCCGTCTCAACCAGGATGGGACTGTTGTCAATGGTTACCGTGTGATCGCTGATGGGATGAACGGTCCCCTCCAGATCCCGGTACTGGACGAACTGTGACGGGACCGTCACGGTCTTCGTTGCGCTTGAGTTCCACAGCGCCATCGACTCGTAATTGGATCGGGTGAACTGACAAGTCCAGTCGCCATCAGATTCGGTGCAAGGCGAACTCATGGTCGCTCCAACCATCCAATCGTACGTCTGCGCGTAGGCTGTGGCTGATTCGTTATTACCTCCCGCCGCAGTCCAGAGCTGGCCCCACTCTGGTACCGTATCGTAGCCGTACCAAAGGAACCTTTGAATGCCCTGGGACCAATGCAGCAGGTAATACTTGGCGAGGAATGCAGCCTGGAGCTCCCAACTGGGCATCAGTTTGCCGGAGCCTTCGGTATCCCACATAGGCAGACTGGAAAGCCTGTTGGTGGCCATCACCGCTCGGTACTCCGCAACTTCCGTCAACAGATCTTCAGCGACCTGGTCCCAATATCCGTGAATCGCGATGGCGTCCACAGTAGCGGCGCCGCCGCTGGAGAGAAACGTATTGAGCCAGACTGGCCCTTCGGCGCCACCCGCCATACCGGGCGACAGAATGACCGCATCGGGATCGATGTCCTTGATGATGGACCGGGCGTGCTGGGACATGGTCACCAGTGTCGGTATGTCTCCGCAGTAGTAGATCGAATTCTGGGGCTCGTTCCACAACTCCCAGTATTTGATTTTTCCTGCGACGTGCTTCACGACCGCTGTGATGTATTCATCCCAATAGGCGAGGCTGGTGGGAGGGGCGCACTGCCCGGGACCGTACGGCGTAGACGCTGTCGGATTTGAGGACGCCCACCGCGGGGTCCTTCCCAGCGTATAAATCATATCCCGGGCCTGCGTCAGACCATTGGTGGCGCTGGGCTGGTTGGCTGCGATAAACAGATCCAGATTGGCGAAATCGTAGACTCCGGGGGAGGGATTGGAGTCGGCCCAGTCAGGCCCGGGTATCGCATCCCAGGAACGAGTCGTGGCGTACTTCAGATCAGCAATGATGGCCGACTGCTGCACCGTGAGACCGAAATACGAGACCGGTATCACCGTTGCCGGAGTGACGCTATCCTCCGCGACAGCCGCGACAGCCGATGTATGCGCCACCGCGGCCGGGTTCTGTGCTGAAGGTGCCTGCACCGCGGCTGCGTCCGCGGATTCGCTGTGTGAGGTGGCTGCGGAGAATCGGGTGTCACTACATCCCGACAAGAACAACTGGAACCCGAGCAGCACAGGCAAGCAGATGTGCCGTGCGCTGAGAGAAATGTTGGTGCTGGCTTTGACCGTGAGTTTCAGCATTTAGAATCCTCATTGGTTCGTCTCGAGCCGCAAGCGATCGTTTCTGTCAAACTTCAGACAAAGGTTCACTGAGCACAGCGGCCTTAAAGGCTGCAGCGCCGAGGTGGAAGCCCCTTACAACGCACGGATTTCTACTGCCTAATTTGGTGCAGAGCCCTGCGGCCGGAGTGGATACCGGCACAACTCAAGACCACCTCTGTACAAGCAGGAGGAGTTTGGCGTTTTATTGGTGTTCCTCTGTGTCGCCACTCTCTCGTGGGTGCATGGGAGGAGGAACTCCGCATTCACCTTCTTTACTACCGGGGGACGACTATCATGTTGCTCGTGAGCGGGTGCGTGGATCACGCTCGCCGTCTCGACGTGTGTGATCGTGACTGCCTGGATCTGCTATTCGGTCAGGACGCAATACGGCGCGCCTCAGCTGAGATTCTGGCGCTGGTCACGGTCCCAGGCCACTGCTATGGCTGCCGATGTCCTCTGCTTCCAATCGGCAAATTCTGCCGCTAATCAACCTGAGGGGAAGATCAGCAGGAACAGAATGTATCCACGATCTCAGGTATGCCAATTCCTCAGTGGGATCAACATCCTAGGTAGATCGGTGACTCACCCAGTCTATAAGCATGTTCTGTATTTGTGCGGCATCAGACCGAATTTTTATCGATTTCGATGCAAAGATTTCCCTCATCCCGAGCTTCTTAAGTGAATTCGGGACGCTGCCATGTAAGAGCGATGCTTCTGCGTTGAACTCTTGAGATGTAGGCCTCAGTTACAATTTGATCGCTGTCCGGCCCAACTTATACGCTGCGCTTGATGGTTCTGCCGTCCCTTCAGCTCGAGGTCGGCATAGTCCTTGAGGACATGGAACAGAATCGGCTGAGGCGTTGACTACACGTGATCGACTGGGGCGTTGATGCACGCGCTTTCTATGAAGGTGGCGCTCTATTTGGAACAGCAGCGCAGTCGCGTCACTAAGGTATTTCTCCTGTTGCGGGCAAGCGGGCAGATGGTGCGAGTGCTGCTGTCTTTTCGGGGGAACCGGCCATTGCAACCCGAAGTTCCCATTACACCTGCGGGGGAAATGCTCTACCGGAATCTCCTGGTGTGAGCCGATCCCGCGCAGCGCCCGGGTAGCCGCGCCTTGGCGACGTGTCCGGCCGAAGTGTGCTCCGCGTGAACCCGCGTAACAACGCAGCAGAGTGGGGCGGCGGAAGCATGACAAAGCAAGCTATGAAACAGCGGGATACAGCTGCGGCTTTTCCGCCCGCTCTTCGACAATCTCCAGTTCCACATGACGATGCGATCGATCGACAGAGAACGTGACGTAAAACGCAACCAGAGTCACCCACATGAAGAAGAATGGCTCGATGATCTGGCTCTCGGTCAGATTGGAGATGACCATGAAGATGATAAAGGAAAAATACCAGCGCGCTTCCGGACTCTTGGTGCGCCGGCCCTCCTGAATCGAGAGGACCATGCAGCGCAGCAGGAAAATAATGAATATTCCCAGACCGATCAGGCCGACGTGAAGCGCCATATTCAGGAAGCCGTCGTGCGAGTGGGATGTACGGAAGGTGGTCCGTTCATTGACCAGAATCATGGAGCCATCCTGCTGGTTCCAGAAGGCCAGATAGCCATAACCCAGCAGCGGCCGCTGCTGGATTGCATCGATTACGCCGGCCCACAGACGGTCACGGCCGGAGAAGGTGGCATCTTTGCCGAGCAGCTTGAAGAAGGTATTTGAGTCCGAGAGGATCAGCCCAATCACGACGGCGATCAGCGGGTATCCAATAAGAGCCACACCGGTGAGTGCCTTACGCTTGAGCTTGAAGAGCAACCAGACCGCCTGTGCGGCTAAGGCAGCGACGACCGCAACCAGCGCGGTACTGTCGTGTGACTTGTAAAGCAGGATCAGCGAGAACGCTGCGAAACTCCACCGGTACCAGCCAGATAAACGTTCGGGAGGCGCAATCGCGAAGGTGATGACGGCGAGCGCCATCATCTCTCCGAGGCGGTTCTTGTGAAAAAAGGCTCCTCGCCAATCCCCGGCATGCGTTCCGTGCGAGATCCCATACGAGGGAAGCAGCCCAATGACCAGAATGCTGAGGCCGACCATGATGCCGATAGCTCGTCGGTACAGTTTGGCGAGAGCAGCGGGATCATATACAACACCGAAATAATAAGCACACAGGGTGGCGGCGACGAAAATGATGCTGCGGCGGAACGTAAACCCCGGATCAAGCGACCAGATGCTGGAAGCTACCGCAAGCAGAACCAGGGTCATGGGAGCGAACAGATGCCGGAGATGCCGGGTCAGAGTGCGTCGTTTAACGTACCAGAACAACGCGAGACATCCGATCACAATCGCTTGAACCAGCAAGGTGATAATGTTGCTGCCGCTGCTCGCGGTGATGATATCGCCTTCGTCGGTATTGCTCAGCCGGAGACCCGCAAAGATGCACAGACACGCAACCACGAAGAATCTTTGCGCTTTGGTCAGAGATACCATTGACTTAGAGAATGAAGAACGCCGATTTGTAACTCACTTGATTGTACTAGCGGGGTGCCCGGCAGATGCACGCTGAAACGCGAAACTCGCACGGACAGGGAAACCAAAAGGGGCCAGATGCTGGGCAACTCGGAGTCCTAGAATCTTGCAACGTAGTGCTTTGAGGTTGCTGGTCCTCGATTCAGAGCCCACATTTGAGACCCTTAGTCTTACCGGGTTGCAAGAGTTGCGACCGATTGCCTCGGCAGCGTTTGAGCGAACTCCTGGAACTCTTTCCGAAGTGCCGGTGTACCCGCTGGTTGAGTGGAGTAGAAGAGGACGCAGCTCCGCGTACTCTTGACTTGATGCACCAGGCAGAGCGTGCCGAGTGGGTCCCAGGAAGAGGGTATGTCGACGATCCGGGTATAGATCATGACCAGCCCAACGTCGTGTTGCTGGACCATTGCCTGGCTCCAGGCCGCATCCTTGTTGGCTTGCCTGGCGGCCTGGATTGATGCGAGCCCAAAGAGATCCAGCACATAGCTGTCGCCATGCCGGTAGCTCACCTCACCCAGATCGTTCACGGCGAAATTGCCATGGTAGTACTGAGTAACAAAGCGATGCATTTGATACTGTTCGCCGTAAATGGCCGCCGAGGATTCAGGGGTCCCCCAGAGAGACCGCGCATAAATTGAGGAAAGCGCTATGGCGCCAACCAGGTACCAGGCCCATGCCGGCCGCACCCGTTCCAGGAAAAGGCGCAGCAATACGATACTGCTGAAGATAACGATATAAACTTCATACCGATACCACCAGCCAAACCGCCCGAAAAGCAAGTGCAGGCCGGCTGCGGTCGCGGTGGCGAGCAGCACCGTTCTGCGCATTCCCGCCGGCTCGTATCGGGCGAGCAGGAGTAGACCCACAAAAATTGCGATCAGCGGCCAGTGCACCGGATTCCTTATATCGCCGATCACTCCCTGCGAGATGATCGAGAACGCGTTGGCCAGCGGGCCGTGATGGGCCGCCGCCGTTCCGCTCTTAACGAGCACCGAAACAGGTAAGAGCGCCAGACCGATGTGCTTTAAAAAAAGCGAGAACGCCAGCAGAGGGACTATCGCCGCCAGGCTCATCAGTAGCGCGGCCAGGCGCCGTCGTTGCACGATGAGGATGATCCCCACCGCCATGGTGAGGGTGAAGTCCTCATAGCGCACCCAGGGGGCAGTCGCGGCGGCGGCTATGCTCCACCAGGGCATGGAGCGCCCGTTAAGGAGGCGACAGATCCCCGCAGCGCAGGCAATGGCGAGCATGACCTGAAGCGTGTGCTCCATGGTCAACAACGTCAATCCGACGAGATTCGCCAGTAGAATCAGGGTAAGAACCGCTATGACGCGGCGGGCGTTGCTCCCCAGCACGGCCGTGGGCCACTCATCGACAATGGCCGCAATCAGGATGACCGCGCAGCATCCAGCCAGAGCATTCAGAATCAGGGCTTCGTAGATTCCATAGGAGCTCGCAGCTAACGGCGTCAGCAGAAACGGCCACAGCATGCTGGAAGATGGCGAGGAAGGCTCGCTGGAGTTGACGCCGTAGTGCCCGTGCGCGATCTGCTCGGCGAGCGCAAGATGGATGTACGGATCATCCTGCGGGGCGACGAAGAGGCCGTCGGTACGCTGCCGAACGGCGAAGAAGATGATGAAGCAGAGGGAGAGATAAAAAGTCAATGCAACAGTGGTCAAGGTTGACCTAAAGGTTGTCGCCATACTTTGAACCGATTATATGTGTCCGATGCTGCGGAGCCGGTGCGTCTCCTTCCTTGAGGCTTACAGCCGATTGGCGTTTGAAACGGTATGCCAGAATGGAGTAGAGCATCTCTCCTGCAGGTGTAGAGAGGAGATTCGGGTTCCATGGCCGTCTCCCTCCAAGGGAAACGGGCTCGGACGATGTACCGCTGGACAGCGGCAAGCCTTCAGGTCTTTCGGCGCAGCCACTGCGCCGCGCGGAGCCGCTGCTGTTCCGGGGTGAAGAAAAAAAGAGCAAACAGCAAAGCGGAACGGACATCAATCTGGCTGCGGGTCAGGAAGGCGCGAAGAACTTCCGGCAACGAACTTATGGGAACATACCGCGCCACCACGGTCGCAAGAAAGTAGGCATAGGCGCGAGGAGAGATCAGCCGATTGCCTGTGGCCCAGGCATACGATGGCCTCCAGTCCTTGGTCTGGCTAACCGAGGTGCCCTCCACGTTGAGATGATAAATGGTAAGCGGCTCCCAGATGAGCTCCAGATGGAAACCGCTTTGTGCGGAGGCGCGCAGCAGCCAGTCCCAATCCTGATGGAGGCGGAGACCTTCCGTGAACGGAACCTCCTGGAAGAGCTTTCTTGAGGCAAGCAGCGTTGATGTCTGAATGAATCCTTCCCCGCGCCGGGTCGGGCTGGAGACGCAGAAGAGATACTCACTTATGCGTAACGGGTCGCTCGTCGGAGCCGGCTTGAAGGGCCAGACCCGTTGTTCGATGCCTTGTTGCACGAGGACGCGTGTCGAAATAACCGGATACACGAAGGCACGGAGTTTGTCAGCGGTTTCCATCTGGCGTTGCAGCTTGGTTTCTGCCCATTGGTCGTCGTCGTCGAGTAAGGCAATCCACTCGCCGGTGGCCACCGATATTCCTCGATTGCGCGCCGCGGAGCCGCCGACCGGAGCCGGGGTTTGCACCAGCTTATCCACCGTCCCGCGCAGTCGTTCAAGCGTCTGCGGCGAAGGCCGGGCATTGTCCAGAACCACGATCACCTCAGTTCGCGGATAGGTCTGCTTACGCACACTTTCGATCGCGCGGAAGAGGTCCGGCCCCGCATCTCGGGAGGGAATCACGACGCTGACCAGCGGTGGTGAACTCTCGTCTAACATCCCATACCCCACTAATACAGAAGAACGGGCGCGATGCCGACGGTGAGGCTCTTGCCGGTCAGAGGCATCGGTGTACCGGAGAGAGGAATCTCTGTCGAGACATGCCACGAAGCCGGTGGCGTATAACTTCGGTCCCCAGCTGGCGCCCATACGATCCGGGCGGGTCGACTCTCATGGGTCAGAGTGCAGGTCCAGAAGTTATCGCTCGACCGCCGGCAGTCGTGAAAGCGATTACCGGCCATCCAGCCCTCCACCGTGCGATAGGCCTGCGCCGCCGGTGTCTCGGTGGTGCTGTCCGGCTCCGTCAAAAACAGTTTGACCCAGGAATGATTGTCCCAGGAATACCAGTAGAAGCGGGAGATGCCGCAGACCCAGACCAGAATATTGGCACGCGCGACGAAGGCCGCGGCTAACTCCGGGGTGAAGGTATTCACGCCATCCTTCCAGTCGCCCCAACCTGATTCCGTGTTCCAGATGGGCAGGGAAGAGAGCCCATTGCTGACGAGAACCTGCTTCACTTGCGCCGCCTTGGCCACCACATCTTCCGGCTGGCCGTGCACGTAGAAATGGAAGCCGACGACGTCGACGCCACGCAAACCGCCTGCTTTGATGTAGCGATCCAGGTAGGTGGGATCCCCGGTAATCCCGGGGCTGACGACGGTGATCGAGGGGTCGACCTGCTTGAAGATAGCGACGGCCCTTTGGCTCATCTCGGCCATGGTCGAAACAGGGCCTGAGTAGAACATGGGGAGATTCGGCTCGTTCCATATCTCATAGGCGTGGATCCGGCCCTTGTACCGGGTCGCGATGGTACGTACATAATCGTCCCAGTTCGATAGAGAAGTCGGTTCTGCGGCCGTACCGGGGAAGTAGGTCTTCTCAGTGGGACGAGCCGAGGCCCACGCCGGAGTCTGGCCGAGCGTCATAAGAATATCGACGTGGTGTTCTTCCGCGAGGGCGACATACTGATCGAGCATATTGAAGCGCCACACACCCTTTTTAGGCTCAAGCTGCCGCCATGTGGTTTGGGTGTCCCAGAGACGCCAGCTCTTGAACGGGATCTTCGGCCAGGGTGTCAACACAAAACCCGGATAGTGCTGGTCCACGGTTTTGTGGATATGCATTCCGAAGTAGTTGAAGGGCACGGCGGTGGATGGAGCCGTGATCCCCAGCGGGTCCTGCGACGAAGTCTGCAGGCCGGTTTCACCCTGCCCGGAGCAGCTCAGAAGGCCAGGGGACAAGAAAGCAAGAATGGGAAGAAGGAACCAGCGCATGCGTGTGGGCTTTCTCAAAAGGGAACTCCTCAAGGTTGTGCCAGAGCAGGGAGCTCTGGACTTCGTGCCATCTGATGAGTCCGCTGCGCAAAGTATGCGCCAGGTGGCGCGTTTAGCAAAGCGCGAAGATGGGACACCTCTGCGCATCCTAAACGAAGAGTCGATTCGCCGACCACTCCACCTCCATCGGCACCGACTGTGCACATGTGAGCAACGCTCCCGGCGCCCGAGGCCATCTCCAGACGAGACCGCCTTGACCAGGCTCTCTCCTGGAGGTGTAGAGGGGAGCTTGAGTTCCATGGCCGTTATCTCTCGAAGGAAACGGCAATAGGAGAAGCGCTATAGAAGCGCGCCTGGAATCATTTTAGTGCGTATAAATTGCAGCGCCGGCGACTGCTGAAAGCACGGAAGAGCTTCCCAACGTGAGAGCGTTCTTGACGTAACTGAATGGAATATAGATCACGTCACCCGGATCCAGGACGACGTCCGGCGCCTTCCCCTTCTGAATTGCAGCAAAATTCAGCTTTGTTTCCTCTACCTGGCCGTCAACCGTCTTGTGGATGAGCCGCGCATTGGAGGGCACGGCGGTGTGATTCGTTGCTCCCGCAAGCGCGATGGCTTTGAGCGCAGTCATCTCCGAGTCGGGCTGGTCCATTGGGTAGCCGCCGGGCTTTCCGACGTCGCCCAGGACGTAGACGATTCCCACCCGCGGCACGATAATCGTGTCCCCCGGGTAGACCGTGACATCGTTCCGGAGCGCATCCTGTGGGTTGTTGGAGAAGAAAAAGGTAGCCTGATTTGCAGGAGAACCTTTGCGCCGGATCAGGATGTTCCGGTCCGCAAGGTCGGTCAGGCCTCCGGAGAGCGCGATCAGATCGATCGCACTGCGCGGCGTTGTAATCTGCTGTACACCGGGCTTGTTTACTTCTCCGGTCACGGAGACCAACTCCGTCTCGTACGTGGTCACCGCCATCGTAACGGCCGGATGCAGCATCACGTTCGTTGTAATCAGAAGATCTTGTACCTTCTGGGCAGCCTCGGCGGGGGTCAGCCCGGCTATATGAACCTCGCCCAACAAGATCAGCTGCACATCTCCCGCCTCGGAGACACGCACATTCTGTTCGAACTCGGGGGTGTCATACACATGTACGTTGACCAGGTCACCCGGCTGGATTTGAAGCCCCGGCTTTGGCGCGTTCACCCGCGGCAGCAATTGAGGCTGCGACTGGGTTTGGGATTGGGGCTGCGACTGGGTCGGGGACACGGACTGCGGATGCCACTGCTGCTGCTGCTGCTGGGCGAACGCTACACCTGCAACGAGCAGAGGAAGCACAATGAAACAGCGAATCAGGCGTAATTTTCTGATCGCCATGGTCCTCACTTCGCGTCTCCGTAGTACGTCGCGCGATGTCCGGGACCACGCTGGGCCGCATTAATCACCAGCTTGAGGTCGTCCGCGGGAACCACCTCTCCCAGTTTCGTAAGGGCATCGACCAACGCATGCTTTTTCGTCAGGCCCAGGCGAGCAACCAGCAATACCTTGTCAGCGTAGGCTAGTAAGGGAATCGAGTCGTTGACCGTAAGAACCGGCGCGGCATCCATAATGATGCAATCGTAGGAACCGCGAAACAGCGTCAGGAGATCTCCTAACGGCGCCCGACCGAGTACCTCAGAGGGATGAGTAGAGACGGGTCCCGTGGTGAGCGCAAAGAGCTCAGGCTGTTCGGGAACCGCTTGAACCTGGAGTCCCTCCAGAGAGGCTCCCGCATGCCAGGATTGAGAGACCAGGCTGGTGAGCCCAGAGGAGTTTGTCAGCTTCAGCCAGTGATGGAGGTCGGGGTGGCGAAGGTCGGCGTCGATGGCGAGCACCCGCTTCCCCTGCCGCGCCAGCACACCGGCCAGATTCGCCGTCAGAGATGTCTTGCCCTCGCCACCAACCGGACTGGTCACCAGGAAGACCTGCGCCGAACCAGGATTGCCTGACATCATAAGCGATCCAGCCAGCGCACGCACAGCCTCTGCGTAGGACGACTCGGGGAGGGTGAAGACAGCCAGATTCGGACCGACCCCAGGTCCTCCGGTCAGGTTCATCTCGGCGGTCGCGCGCGACGGCAGTAACGGGGAGGCCGCGCGGGCCGGCAGCAACGGGATGATTCCGGCGGGGGAGCGGCCAAAACGGCTCCTGACGGAGTCGATTGTCATGACCCGCTTGTCCGCGAGATCGATCAGGATGGCCAGACCAGCTCCCAGCGTGAGCCCCAGGAATATGGCCGCGGCCAGATAGATGGCAACCCGGGGACGAGCCGGCCTTCCAGGCAGAAGAGCGGGATTTACAACGCCAATGTCGGAAGTCTTCAGGCCGGCGAGAATCTCCGCTTCCTTGGACCGGGACAGCAGGTCTTCGTACAGTTTGCGGCTGCTCTCGGCCTCTTCTTTGGCGATGGCATAGTTGATGGCGCTGTTATTGACCGCGTCCGCCTGGACCTTGAGCTGGTCGTACTGCTGGCGGGCCCCCGCCTCGGTCTGAACGGCGATATCGTAGTCATTCTTCGACCGCGCCCGCATGCGGTCAATCTCATCGTGAATTGCCTGTTCATACCCGGCAATACGATCACGGGTCTCCTGCAGCCTGGGGTAGGCGCTACCAAACTTAGCCTCCATCTGATCCAGGTTGACCTTTTCGGTCGCCTCTTCAATCCTGAGGTTCTGGATCATATTCAGTGACGTGGAGACACTGGTGGAGGCGGCGGTAGTCAGATTGCCGCTGAGATTGGATATGAGCTCGGGATTCCCGCTCTTGACCTGCTCGTAGACGGCTTGCTTCAGGATCCGGTTGGTCTGCGCCTCTCCGAGTGTCGTGCTGATTTGCTGCAACTGGTCCAGAACGGCGCTATACGCCTGCTCCCGGCCCGCGGTGTCTGTTGTGCCCAGCGAGACGATGCCGGCCTGCTGTTGCATTCGAGCCACTTGATCCTGCAGGCGCTCCGTGTTGGCGCGGAGACCCGCAAGCTCATCGTCCATGAATTTAGAGGAGCCACCGGTGACGCTGGGCCGATTGTCGAACGAGTTCTGCACCAGGTCATGAACCAACTGGTTGACGACAGCCCGGGCCGTCTGCGGATTCTGGCTGAGATAGGAGACATCAATCAGCCGGGTACCGGGGACCGGCTCAACCTTGAGATTCTTCTTAAACATACGAAGAATCGTCTCGCGGCGATTGGGACGTTCCGCCAGCGGAGCCCCTTTGCGGTCGGGATGACCTTTAGGCGCGACCAGCCCCATCACATACCCCAGCGGGTTGAATGTTGGCTTGAAATCAGGGCTGTGTTCCAGGTTCAACTCATTTACAACCTGCAGGGCCAGACCCTGGGATTCCAGGAGGTTGGACTGAGTCTGGATGTCAATGTTCACAAGCAGGGAGTCTTCACCGCCTGCATCCGCGATACCCAGCGCACTGCCCAGGCCGAGGCTGTCTCGTGCCGGCTTCTGAACCTCAATCTCCGCGCTTGCGCTGTAACGACGCGCGGCTACCAGGCAGTACACCGCCATGAGTAGAAACAGCACGATCGTCGTCCAGAGAACAACCCGGCGCCGCCGCAGCAGAGCCCGCCACAGCTCTAAGAAGTCGAAACTGTCTTCGTTTTGAACGGATAGTGAAGTTCTCGCGCTCGTTCGTGGTACATACTGCCCTTCCAGAAGAGGGCCTCTATGATCGCCGAGAGGATTTATAGACATAGACATGGCAGGGAAGCAGTCCGACGGATAATTGAACTTATGGTATCACGGGCCCTGGGCTGATTTAGAGGCGCGTATCGGCTCGAGACGGCGCGCTCCGACCCGTTTTGGAACTCTCCAAAACTCCGTCCGCCCGTTGCATTCAATTGATATGATGTGACTTCGCGGAGGGATTCCAGGCTATGCACAAACGGCTCCAGCACCTGCTCCAGCCAGTCGCGCATGGTGTCTGGCTGTTGACTCCTTACTCTGACCGCTTCCGCTTTACGCTGAGGAATCACCTTTCGCGTCAACCGGTGACATCGCCCCAAGGACCGGTGGTGTCGGTCGCTACCTACGGCCCAAGGTTGGCGACAGCGCATCTCGCCATGGAGTCCATCGCGGCCGGCAGCCTGCGCCCCTCACGTCTGCTGTTGTGGCTGGACGACCCGGCGGAGTTCGCCAACCTGACACCGGCGCTCAAACGGCTGCAGGCCAGGGGAATGGAAGTCAAACTTAGTGACCGAAACTACGGCCCCCATAAGAAATACTTCCCCTATATAAAGAGCCGGCGGAGCGAAAACCTGCCCGGAGCAGCCGGGCCGCTGGTCACGGCCGACGACGACATCATGTATCCCCGGCACTGGCTTCGCGGACTGGTCAATGCCTATCGAGAGGCGCCCGATCTGGTGCAGTGCTATCGCGCCCGGGTGGTGCGCGTCACAGAGATGGGGTTGGCTCCATACGCTACCTGGGAGCTATGCCATTCCAGCGTGCCCAGTGCCCTTACCCTGGCGATTGGAGTTTCGGGAGTGATTTACCCGCCAGAGTTTCTGGATCGGCTGGAGAACGCCGGCGCCGCCTTCGAGCGGATTTGTCCGCGAGCCGACGACCTTTGGCTGCATGTCAACGCAGTGCGGCATGGCTTTCTGGTGCGTCAGATTGGTCCCAAGCCGGTGCACTTCACGGTGTTGCCAGGAACCCAGGAGATTGGTTTGCAGCAGCAGAATCTGCACAACAACGGCAATGATGAGCAGGTGCGGAAGACGTATGGAAGGGCCGATTTCGAGACACTGCGGGCGGCCGCAAACGCCTCTGTGTCCTCCGAGCGGTGCTCCACCTGGCCCGATGAGGGCGCGGGCCCCGCTGGCAACCCGCACAGAAAGGGCCGCTCAAGGGCCGGCAGCGATCTCCGCGGGGGGAACCGCGGTCTTTCTTCCGGCGGCGCGAAGCATCCACCAGATCAGAAAGTACATCACGACGATGAGCAGGCCATCGCTGGCCAGGCTGGCCCAGGCCGCCCCGCGCCAGGAGTAACGGGGAAGCAGCCAGAGGTTTAGGAGGCCATTCAGGAGGGCCACCAGCACCTGACCGGCCGTACGGGCTCCCTGAAACCCGGCGCCGGTCAGCGCGTCGGCAGCGGGGTAGTGCAGGGACTTGAGCAGGGGCAGAAGGGCCAGCCATCTCAGGGCGACGATGGCCTCGGCGTAATCTTTGCCGAGAATGTAGGGGATCAAGGGCGCCGCCGCAAACAGCACAATACCGATCAGCAGCGAATAACCGGAGAAGATGGGCAGCAGGCGCAGAAGAAACTTGTAGGTGGCCTGCAGACCACCCTCGCCCTTGCGGAAGAACGAGGCGTAGGTCGCGTACAAGACCGAGCGTATCGGCGTGAAGCTGACATCCACAAACCGATACGCGACGGCATAGATACCCGTTGCTTCCAGCGTCGACATACGGGCGAGCATCGTCTTATCGAGATCGTTATAGAGCGTCTGCGCCGCGATGCTGGTACTGAAGTAGCTGCCTTCGAGCATCTCCTTGGGGCGCAGGATGGTGATGTGATCGGGCGGACCGATGCGGCGTCGCGCCAGAGCAATCGCTACGACCGCGGACAGTCCCGTGCTGGCCAGGTAGAACCATCCCCACTCCGATGCGGAGATGCGATGCAAATAAAAGAAGGCGAAGGCCGCGCCCAGCAGCCGGATGATGTTCGGCAGAAGGTTTAGTTGAGCCGTCTGTTTCAGGCAATCGATGGCCTGAAACGCCTGTCCAGCAACCTCAATCAGGCGGATGGCGATAATGTCGGAAAGCCCGACCAGGATCAGCAGGTGCCAGGAGACACCGGAGGAGAGCACACGCTTCTTGAGCGGGAGTGTGACCAGAAAGAGCAGCACGCCGGTAGCGAGGGTGGTGCCGAGAGCTTTACCCCAATACAGCGCGTAGCTGCTTCGATCCCGGGAGACGTTTTTGACCAGAATGCTGCCGCTGCCCAACCCGCAGAAAGGAGCCAGAATCTGGACGAACGCGGTGACCCCGACGAAGGCTCCGTATTGCACCACGCCCAGTGCTCGGGCGATGAAGACGAAGTACGCGGCCTGGACTACAAGCCTCAGGCCGAATCCCATGAACATCCACAAAGAGTTCCGAGCGACCGGCATCGCCTGTACTCTTTTTAAAAACGATCGAAGCATGTACCTTACCCTGGAGACAACGCTCTGCCGCGATCGGGATGGCCGCGGAAGACGTTGCGTACAGCCGAACCATGGCCATCATACGGAGTTCCTCCGTATCGGGATCCGCCTAGAGCATTTCTCCTGTCGCTGTGACCCGGATGGATCGTGCAAGTGCCGTCTTCTTTGAGGAACAACGGCCGTGAAACCCGAAGCTCCCCCTACCTGCAGGAGAAAGGCTCTAGGAGCTTGTTGAAAATCGGCTTTTGTGGCTTCGCTAACTTCGCGAAACCCGCTTTGATTGCGGGTTTCGTACTTGCCTCGCGGACATCCGAGGTGCTTTTTCAACAAGCTCCTAGGCAGAAAGACTTGTCAAGTCCGGCGAATATCCTAGCCTAGCATAGCGTCGTGAGGCGCTGCGGAGCGACGCCGGTTCACTTGCGTAGTGCCGAATCGGGAACGGTACTGCGAAATTCCGAGGGTTGGCTCCTTCCTGTATGGAGCAGAAATCCTATCCTGCGGGCTGTGCTGCATATACGGCTTGCGGGGACGATCCGGGATTCGCCCGGGTTGGAGGCACGACACGCCCTTGCGAGCCGCGCACCAGCCGTAGGAATACACCAGTGCCCGCAACACCATTGCAGGGTTGGATGACAGGTCTGCCGCACGATTCAAAACCTATTATGATGTTGCTATCAAAAGCCGTTTTCCCAGGTTGCGTCAGCACGTTCCTTGCGCGGGGTTTGGCTCCTGGAGAGCTCTTTCGATCCGTCAAGACTCCGCACAAAGGTGAGCTTCAAATGCTTGGAGATTCAGGTGGAGTGCCCGGTCCGTCCTCGCGGCTGAAGTTTGAGTGGCTTCTATATCCACTTCTTCTGATTGCGGCGATGGCGATCTATTATCCCCGGGCGAAACACAATCTTCCGGTTGCAATCAATGTGGATGACCGCACCTCGCTCGCCGTCCTTTTGCGGTTCCATCAGGGCAGCGCTAATCCAAAATTCTTCATGTATCCCACGTTGTACTATTACCTGACCTATGCACTGACAGCCGGATTTGGATTTGCACGGATTTTGCTGACCGGACATCTTCTCAACCTCGGTCTTATTGGGGTTACGGCAGGTATCAGCTACAGGTTCTGTGTCCGGCATTTCAGGTCCAGGGGCGCTGGCCTGGTTGCGGCAGGTTGTGTTCTGTTCAGCCCTACGATGGTTGCGAGCGGCACCTATCTGTGCACGGACATCCTGCTTTCAGCCATGACGATTCTCTCCGTGAGTCTGCTGATTGGTTATTTCGAATCGGGATCATCGCGAGACTGGCTGTTGGCGATGCTGGCAGTCGGATGCGCCATTGCGACCAAGTACACGGCAGCCATTCTGTTTGTCGCCTATTTCGTGGTGGAGCTGGTGCAGTCCTACAGGCGGCAGACCCAGACCGCGCCGGCGGAAGACGGAGCTGAGGGGCCGCACTTTGCGCGGTCCACCGTCAGTCTGGCACTGATCGCACTCTGTGTGGCTTGTGGGCTTATAGCGGTCTTTTTTCCGGTAAATCGAATTCTGCACTTCGTGGCCTTGCACCGGACCAACTTAGACCCACGATCACAGCGGGATTACCTTTTCTTTCTCAACCGGCTGCGCCAAGTGGCGCTGGAACTCTGTATCGGTTCCGCCGTTCTGCTGGCACTGACCCGATGGTCACGAACCGCATACGAATGCATCTCCTCCAAGCGGCCGTATTTCGGCGTGGTCATCTTGTTGGGCGTGTTCGTGATCACCACGCCGTATAGTGTTCTCGACCCGGGCAAGTTCATCTACGACCTGGGAGCTCTCTTGCGCGCTAATGTCGTGGTGCCCGGCACACACCAGCAGTGGAGCAATTATTGCTACTGGCTGTTCGATGACGAAAACGCGATAGCCGTGATCCTCGGCATCCTGGGACTGGGGCTGATGATCGTTCGCGTTCCCTGGCGTTCCCTCAGCGCATCGCTTTACCTGGGTCTGTATGTGCTGACCATATGCAGCTCCCATCTGGGAACACCGCGGTATCTCAACCCAGCACTTCCTCTGCTGTACTGCGGAACAGGGTTGATGATGCAGGAGCTGTGGAGTGGACTTCCACACATTGCAGCTCTCGACCGGTGCTCCGGTTGGTGGAGGAGCGCCACGCTTCTGCTAGGCGTGTTAATGCTGGGGGGGATGATTCGGACCGTGGAGCAGGACGACAGAGCCGCCGCGCAGCACGATGCCTTCTATGCGAGCTATGCCAAGGTGCTGCAGATGGAGCAGCAATACAAGCTCCAGCAAGCTCCAGCCGCGGTTACCGGCGGGGAAGAACCTGCCACGGTTTTGTACGCCGGATTTACGCCCTCCGTGGAACTGGGTCTGGCCGGTGTCCGGATGCAGCCCCTGTCCTGGCCAGGGCTCGAAGAAGGAGGCCTCGGCGAGCACCTGCCATGCAACGATCTGTTGATCCTCAATATGAAGCAGGCGGCAGCCAATCATATCTATCCGCAGGAAGACCCCAGCGTCGATCTGCTGTTGGAGGATACGGAAGGGGCGGGACAGATGGTGGTCCGAAGACGGGGTTGCTGAACTCAGGGCTGCGGCGACGAACCGGCGTATGGGAGTGGAAGCTGTCAAGGATTCGGCGCGAATGAGTTCTGATAAACTCAAGGCTCTCTGGACCAAGACATACAACTTTGATCGATGCTGTCATGCAGCAGCCAGTCTCGATCTCGGCAAGTATGCGCAGATGCAAAGAACCGCAGGATTCGCGAAACCTGTTCGCGGCTTCGATTGCCAGCCTGGGCATGCAGAGGTGTTTAGGACCTACGGATGAGCTCTTCCTCTGATAGCCTGCGCGCGCGCGCCTATCGTCGCGATATCGACGGATTGCGGTCTCTCGCCATTCTTTCCGTGGTCCTGTTTCATGCCGGCCTGCGGCCGCTTTCAGGCGGGTTCACAGGCGTGGATATCTTCTTCGCGATCTCCGGTTACCTGATTGGCGGTCACATCAACTCCGAGTTGACCCATGGATCGTTCAGCTTCGCCCGGTTCTACAGAAACCGGGCGAAGAGAATCCTGCCGGCGCTCTATGCCGTCCTGATCGCGGTGCTGGCGATCGGCCTGCTGCTGCTGTCTCCCCGCGAGCTGCGCGACCTGGCCATGTATGCCTTCTCGACCACCGCTTCGGCTTCAAACATCATGCTGTGGCGGACGGTCGGCTACTTCGCCCCGACCGCGGACCAGAATCCGTTGCTGATGACGTGGTCCCTGGGAGTTGAGGAGCAGTTTTATCTGGTTGTCCCCGTGCTGCTTGTACTCGTAGCCAAGCTGCGGCATAGGCTCAGCTTCCTGGTCGTCATCCTGATCAGCGCGGTGTCGTTCGGCGTCGCCCTCTACCAGGTCCGGCACAGTCCTGACCCCGCGTTCTATCTGCTAACCTCGCGGGCCTGGGAACTGGGCATCGGCGTCGCTCTGGCCATCTTCGAGGTGGAGGGCCGCCGCTTGCCGGCGCTGCAAACGCGTCTGGCAAATGAGGTGCAGGCCTGGGCTGGCCTGGTCCTGATGGTGGCGCCATTCTTCCTGCTCAATTCGCGAATGCCCTTTCCGGGGGTGGCGGCGTTGCCCTCGGTGGCCGGTGCGGCGCTCCTGCTGTCCTCGAGCGGAGCCTGGGTCAACGAGAGACTGCTCTCATGGTCTCCGCTGGTATTCATTGGAAGGGTCTCGTACTCGTTCTACCTGGTGCACTGGCCGGTGCTGGCCTACCTGCACGTGTTGCGTGGAGACGCTCTGCCCGTTGCCTGGGCGCTGCTCGGAACAGCCATCGCCTTTGGCCTGGCGGTACTCTCCTACTATTTCGTCGAACGGCCTTTCCGCTCCTCAAAGAGGGCAGCCGGTCCGCTGCTGGTGCGCTATGCGGCGGTGAGCCTTCTGCTGCTTGCGGTCTCTGGAGCGATCTACAGGAGCAATGGTCTGCGCTGGCGTTATCCGCAGGCAGCGGCCCTGGATGACATAGCAGCCAACGTGATCCGGATGCATCCGGATGCCTGTCTGATCGAAGAGGGACACGCCTTGATGAATCAAGCGCCGGCGTGCACCGGCGTCAATGTGCCGGGAGCGCACATCGCTTTGTGGGGTGATAGCCACGCGTCGGCTGTGGCGGCTTCCTTGCGCGCCCGAGCGGAGCGCCAAGGCTACTTCATGGAGGAGTATGCCAAGACATCGTGCCCCCCGTTGTACGGGGTTGGGCGGACCTATCGTCTCCACCCCTCCTCGCTTGTGGAGTGCATACGCTTCAATGATGCCGTGCTGAAGCGTCTCACCGGGGATCCGCAGGTCAAGATCGTTGTCTTGGACGCGTATTGGGATGGGGCCTTCGATCCACACTATACGGACGAAGGGAAGTTGGCCACGGCCGGCCATGCTGCCACGGACCCTCCCACCCAAGGCCAGAGCGAGGCACTGTTGAAGTCTGCGCTGACTAACACGTTGCGCGCACTGCTTACGGCGGGCAAGCAAGTTGTCGTGGTCGGCGATTCACCTGTCTTCGATGTCAATCCGATCTGGCGGATGCGGACCCGGGATATTCCCCTGCGCTGGAAGCTCTCGCGAATTCTGAATGGGGACACGGATGTGGACCCGGGAGCCGAGCCGGCCTTCGATGACACACCACCGCAGCAGGCAGGGGAGAGATTGCTGCAGGAGGTCGCGAGCTCGCTCCCTGGCGTGACTTTCTGGGACACGCGGGAGCAATTGTGTGATTCGCGCAGCTTGTGCGTTTACCGGAAGGATCGGATGCCACTGTATGTGGACACCAATCATCTTTCGCCGGCAGGAGCGCTTCGAGTCTCAAATGAATGGACCCTGCCGCTCTCTGCTCCGGCGGGCGGGACTGTAGCCGAGGCGAGAGATCCCGCCCCGTAACAGTCCAGCCAGGTAGATCATCCCTGCGCGGGCTGAAAGTGAAAGTCCGCGACACCCGCGCGCCCAGCAGACTACCTCATTTAATGTGTTCAGCTGTAGTGTTTCAAGCGTGTCAACTGCAAAAACGTGTACCAGACAAAACGCGGGTTGTTGATCAGGTAGCGGCGCCACAAACGCCGGGGCTCTTTGATTAAACGAAACAACCACTGGAGGCCGGCCTTCTTCATCCAGTCGGGAGCTTCATCGAGATTGCCGGATAACAAATCGAATGCGGCCCCAACCCCCACCATCAGTTTGACCGGCATCACCTGGCAGTACTTCGCCATGAAGCGCTCCTGTTTGGGGGTGCTTAAGCCGCACCACAGCACATCGACGTTCAGGGCTTCAAGTTCAGCCTTCAGGGCCACCTCCTCAGATTCATTGAGTGGACGAAAGGGGGGAGAGTACATTCCGGCGATCTGAATGCCTGGAAACCGCTGGCGCAGCTCCGTGGCAAGTTGCTCCGCCACCCCCGGCTTGCCACCATAGAGGAAGTGCCTGTAGCCCGGCTTGACCGAACGCTCGCAGAGGCCCAGCATGTAATCCGGCCCGTAGACGCGCGACATATCCCGGTGCCCGTGTATTCCCCCCAGCCAGACCGTGGGCATGCCATCCGGTGTGGTCAGGAAGGATTGGTTCAATATATTCCGAAAGTCCTGGCAGGCCTGCGCCTCCATGATTCCGTGGACTCCGGTGACACAGACGTAACCCTTCTCACCGCGCTGCAGGTGGTACTCGCTTTCGCGCAACGCACTTTCCATGGTGAGGACGCTGACGCCGACCCCCAAAATATTTACTCGGGCAATGCCGGATCCCTGCTCCTCGTGCTGAGGTTCTTCAAGGAAGCCGCTTTGAGCGGCGGGAAAACCAGCGCTCGAACTGGGTTGTGTGGCGTTGCTGGCCAAGTCGTCCTCCTACGTAATAAGTGGTAAAAGTTTACCATTAACACCAGATGTCGGAGCCGTTCACTGCGCTCTGCTTGATTTCCAGGCTTTCCTTTGGTGTTTCACTGGACCTGAGTAGCAGGCGGGGGTCCAAATGGAGGTGTGATAGGCGACAACCGGCACCACCCAGTCGCCACCGTTGGCGGAGCCGCAGTTGAGCAGCTGTTTCCTGGATGTGCGGGTAAGTCCTGGGATGCATACGGTGAGGCAAAGGATGGCAGCGAGAAAGCCACTTCTGATTCGTTGGCTAGCCGTGCCGGCATCAAGGCTTTGCAATCCGGGTCGTCTCCTGCTTTGAAAACCCGGACAGCAATGGGTTGTCGCGGAGTGTAGCTGCAAAGCGCAAAGCGCAAAGCGCGTGATCAGCGGAATCAAAAGGGAACTGGTGAATCTTGTTATCTTCACCGACGCCACCCCTGAGGCAAGGCACTCGCTGTTGTGCCGCTGCTGGCGAAGAAATCTAGACAAAGGGCATCTGGACTGGTACGGACAATGGGAGCGAGTTTGTCCTGTGGGCTTGAAAGGCTCGCAGCGAAGGTCATGAGGAACAGTGAGAAAACTGGCTCTCAAAAACGGGTCGAGAGGACTGCATTGCTGGCATCTGTCATCAACAGCTAGCGTTTCACCACGAGCGTTGAGTGTTGCCAAGGCATGATGGTCCCATCGGGTACGCCGTCGAACTGATCAAGGCCCACCACGCAGACTTCGTACCAACGCTGGCCACAGAAGCGTTGAGAACCCCCGGACGCCTGGTTTGTGGCTCCGGTTCGATTGATGGCCTCGTGCCGTGTGCGCCAGCCCGAGGCCGGCGTTCTCCTGGTGCCGCGCCACGAGCCGGTACGCCTGCCGCTCACTTAGACCCAAAACGGAAGCGGCTGCGGCCACCATCCGCCTGCCCGGCTGCACCTCATTCAAAACCTCGACACGCTAAACGTCGCGCTCGCTCTGACAGATCTAATGGGCGCGGGACCTGTCATTTCTATCCGGCGCTAATAGGCTC
>CAXUIM010000006.1:0-31521 GCA_964250885.1 uncultured Acidobacteriaceae bacterium
GATGTGCTGGAGCTGTTTCATCCGGTAACGGCCCAGTGGTTCCGGGCCGTGTTCGAGGACATGACCGCGCCGCAGCGCGAGGGCTGGCCGGCGATCGCGCGGGGGGAGTCGACGCTGATCCTGGCGCCCACCGGGACCGGCAAGACGTTGACCGCCTTTCTGTGGTGCCTGGATCGCCTGATGCTGCGGGACCGCTTCGCTGAAAGCGCCAGCGCGGACCCAAGCGCCGGCTGCCGGGTCGTGTACATCTCTCCCCTGAAGGCGCTCGCGGTGGACGTGGAGCGCAATCTGCGGTCGCCGCTCGCCGGGATCGCCAACATGGCGCAGCGCGAGGGAGTCGCGGTGCATGTGCCGGAGATCAGCGTGCGGACCGGCGACACCAGCCCCAGGGAGCGGGCGCGGTTCAGGCGGCATGCGGGCGAGATCCTGATCACCACGCCGGAGTCGCTCTACCTGCTGCTGACCAGCGAGGCGGGTGAGGCGCTGCGCTCGGTGGAGACGGTGATTGTCGATGAGATTCACGCGCTGGTTCCGACCAAGCGCGGAGCGCACATGGCGCTGTCGCTGGAGCGGCTGGAAGCGCTGTGCGGCCGCCCTTTGCAGCGGATCGGCCTGAGCGCGACGCAGCGTCCGCTGGAGGAGGTCGCGCGCTTTCTGGGCGGCGCCGCAGGGAGTATTGCCGGTAGCCGCAGCGAGGGCCCGGCAAGCGCCAGCAGTGACAATGGAAAGCTTGACCGCACCAACGCCAGCGAAAGCCACGGCAGCGGCCTGGACTCAGCCGCGGTCCAGCTCAGCCCGGTACCGGAGGCCTATGCCGCTGGCGCCGCTGCCACCGGCGAGGGGGCCGGTCCGGGTGGCGGGGACGCGGGCGTTCGTTACCGGCCGGTGACCATCGTGAATGCGGGGGCGCGCAAGCTGCTGGAGCTGAAGGTCGAGGTTCCGGTGGAAGACATGGCCCGTCTGGGCGAGATCGAGGAGCTGCCCAGCGGACCGGCATCGCAGGGACCCAAGCGCACCAGCATATGGCAGTCGATCCATCCGCGCCTGCTGGAGATAGTGCGCGAACGAACGTCAACGCTGATCTTCGTGAACGCGCGGCGCATTGCGGAGCGGCTGGCGGGAGCGCTCAACGAACTTGCCGGCGAGCCGATCGCCCGCGCCCATCACGGCTCTTTGGCGGCGGCCCAGCGCAGCGAGATCGAGGAGCTGCTCAAGGCCGGCAAGCTGCGCGCGCTGGTGTGTACCTCGTCGCTGGAGCTGGGCATCGACATGGGGGCCATCGATCTGGTGATCCAGATTGAAGCGCCGCCCAGCGTCGCCAGCGGCATGCAGCGGATCGGACGCGCGGGGCACCAGGTGGGCGCGCCTTCGACGGGGATCATCTTTCCCAAATACCGCGCCGACCTGGTGGCGTGCGCGGCCGTGACTCAGGCCATGCATGAGGGCCATGTGGAGTCCACGCGCTTCCTGCGCAACCCGCTGGATGTGCTGGCGCAGCAGATCGTGGCGGTGATCGCGCACCCTCCGCTGGCTCCGGCCGACGCGGAGAGACGCACCCGGCGCGGCGCCAGTGAGGAGGAGGCGTCGCCCGGCATCAGCTACGCTGCGCTGCTGGAGCTGGTCCGCAGTGCCGCTCCTTTCGCGGGCATAAGCACAGCCGTGTTCGAGGGCGTGCTGGATATGCTGGCCGGCCGCTATCCCAGCGACGAGTTTGCCGAGCTGCGGCCGCGGGTGACCTGGGATCGCACCCGCAACTGGCTGACGCCGCGGCAGGGTGTCAAGCGGATCGCCATCCTCAATGGCGGCACCATTCCGGACCGCGGCCTCTATGGCGTGTTTCTGAGCGGAACGGGGTCGGATTCCGGGCGGCGGCCACTGCGGGTGGGCGAGCTGGACGAGGAGATGGTGTTCGAGGCGCGCACCGGCGACACGTTCGTGCTGGGCGCCTCCACCTGGCGCATCGATGAGATCACCCAGGACCGCGTGCTGGTCAGTCCGGCGCCCGGAGAGCCGGGAAAGATGCCGTTCTGGCACGGAGACCAGGCGGGCCGCCCGATTGAGTTTGGGCGCCGGATCGGGGCCCTGGTGCGGGAGTTGCGTGCGCTTCCGCGGGGCGCGGCGGTGGCTCGGCTGGTGCACGAGCACGATCTGGACCAGCAGGCCGCGGAGAACGTGTTGCGCTATCTCGCCGACCAGGAGCTGGCCACCGAGGTCGTTCCCGACGATCGCGCGCTGGTGATCGAGCGCGTACGCGACGAGCTCGGCGACTGGCGGATGTGCTGCCTGACACCCTTCGGCAGCCGCGTGCATGCACCCTGGGCCATGGCCGTGACAGCCAAGATCAAGGCCGCGGGACTGGATGTCGAGACGATGTGGAGCGAGGACGGATTCGTTCTGCGCTTTCCCGACACGGACGCTCCGCCGGATGCGGATGTGCTGCTGATGGCGCCCGAAGAGGCGGCCGATCTGGTGATGCGGCAGTTAGGGTCGACGGCGCTGTTCGCGGCTAAATTTCGCGAGGCTGCCTCGCGGGCTCTGCTGCTGCCGCGGCGGCGGGCGGATGGGCGCACGCCGCTTTGGCAGCAGCGCAAACGGGCGTACGACCTGCTCAGCGTGGCGGCCCGGTACCCGAGCTTTCCGATTCTGCTGGAGGCCTACCGCGAGTGCCTGCGCGATGTCTTCGATATGCCCGCACTGCTGGAGACGCTGCGGGCTGTGAGCACACGCGCGATCCGTGTGCATGTGGTGGATTCCCGGACCCCGTCGCCTTTCGCGGGAGCGCTGCTGTTCAGCTACGTCGCAAACTACATCTACGACGGAGATGCTCCGCTGGCGGAGCGGCGGGCGCAGGCCCTTTCCATCGATCAGGACCAGTTGCGCGAGTTGCTGGGCGACGCGGATCTGCGCGAGCTGCTCGACCTCGGGGCGATCGAGGAGACCGAGGAGCAGCTGCAATGCACGGTGGAAGGTTACAAGGCCCGCAACCTGGATGGCGTACACGATCTGCTGCTCCGGCTGGGCGATCTGACCCGCTCCGAGCTGGCGGCGCGTTGCGATAAGGACGCGGTCGCGCAGACTGCCGATCGCTTGCTGAAGGCGCGGCGAGCTCTGGAACTGATGATCTGCGGCGAGAAGCGGCTGATCGCGGTGGAGGACGCCGCCCGGGTTCGCGATGCCCTGGGTGTGCCTCTGCCGCCGGGTCTGCCCAGCGCCTTTCTGGAGAGGGCGCCCGACGCTCTGCTGGACGTGGTGCGCCGCTATGCCCGGACGCATGGTCCGTTCACGACGGCGGAGGTGGCCGAGCGATATGGGCTGGCGAAGCCCGCGACCGAGGCGGTGCTGCAACGGCTGGTGGGACTGGGCCGCGTGGTCGAGGGTGGATTCCGCCCTGGAGGCCTGAACCGCGAGTGGGTCGACGCGGAGGTGCTGCGGTCTATTCGGCGCAAATCGCTGGCGCGCCTGCGCAAGGAGATTGAACCGGTGGCGCAGCGGACCTTGGCCCGGCTGTTCACGCGCTGGCAGGGAGTGGTGCAGCCACGGCGCGGGCTCGATGCCCTGCTGGATACCATCGAAAACCTGCAGGGAGCGCCGCTGCCAGCCTCGCTGCTGGAGACCGAGATCCTGCCGGCGCGCATCCTCGACTACAAGCCCGCGGACCTGGACACGCTGATTGCCGCCGGTGAAGTGGTTTGGGTGGGGTTCGAGGCACTGGGGGAGCGCGATGGCCGCATCGGCCTCTACCTGGCAGAGAAGCTGCCGTTGTTGTGGCCGGTCGAGCCGGCCGGCCGAAAGCCGGATGCCGCCAACGGCGCGGAGCCGGGCGAACGCGAGCAGCGGATTGTCGAGTACCTGCAGCGCAACGGAGCCTCCTTCTTTCAGCCGCTGCATGATGGCACGGGCGCTGGATACCCTGGAGACACGCTGGACGCTCTGTGGTCGCTGGTCTGGCGCGGGCTGCTGACCAATGATGCGCTGCATGCCCTGCGCGCCTACTGCGAGCGGCCGGCGGCCAGCGGTCGGGCGCGGCCGGCGCGGCGCGTGCACCACCAGACCGGATTCCGCAGCCGCCGAACCACGCCCCCCACGGCCCAGGGGCGCTGGAGCCTGAATGAGGTCGCCTTTTCGGCGGCCGCTCCTCCCGCTGGAGTCGCAGGGCGGGGGGCCACGGAGTGGAGCCATGCGATCGCGCAGCAGCTGCTGACGCGCTATGGTGTGGTGTTCCGCGAGACCGCGCATGCGGAGAACCTGCCCGGCGGCTTCTCCGCCATCTACGACGTGCTGAAGGCGATGGAGGAGAGTGGCCGGGTGCGGCGCGGATACTTCGCGGCGGACCTTGGAGCGACCCAGTTCGCCATGCCCGCGGCCGTCGATCTGTTGCGTGCCCTGCGCGAACCGGCTGCTATGAACGCGACCGGCCGCTCGGGCGCGCCCGAGGACGGGGGCGAGGTGGTAATGCTGGCCGCGACGGACCCAGCCAACCCCTATGGCGCGTTACTCCGCTGGCCGGAGGCGCCCGAGCAGCCCGCGTCGCTGATGCGCGTGGTAGGCGCGCGGGTGGTGCTGGTGGATGGAGCCCTGGTCTGCTATCTGCGCCGCGGGAATCCCAATATCCAGGTTCTGCTGCCGGAGGAGGAGCCGGCGCGCTCGCAGACGGCGCGGGCACTGGCGGAGTTTCTGGTGGCGCGGGTGCAGCGCGAGGGCGGCGTCGATGAATCGCGCGGCCGAATGGGCCTGCTGATCACGCAGGTCAATGGGGTGAACGCGGCCGAGCATCCCCTGGCGCGGTTCCTGCTGGATGCGGGCTTTCAGGCCGCGCCGCTGGGCTTCAACGTGCGCCGGAATCTACCCAGCCTGCCGGGCCGGCAGCACCCGGGGGCAGCCGTCCGGGCCTCCGACACTGAGCTCCACTAAAGCCTCTATTAATTGAGCGTCAATTAAATTACAGAAAGGATGCGTTCGCCTGAGCGGTCAGCCGCTCGGGTTGGTCAAATCTGCATCACCAACTCGCCGCGCGCAGGGTGCATTTCTTGGGCCGCTCGGGCTGGGCGGGGTCCATTTGCAGAATCCGGTGCTCATCCGAACTCGTCACAACTTCGGTGGCGAACTTTCTGGTTCTGATCCACATCGTCGCCAGACATCTGTCCTTAGAACACAAGCCCATCGGCAATCAAGTTGATCCACAAGTTTCTATGAGACCGGCGGCTGGGGCAGTACGAAGCGGTTCACCGCGGCGTTGATTGCCTGCAGGCTTTCCGGGCAAATGCCGGCGTAGCGGGCGGCCAGCCACGCCTGCGGCGTGATGGTGACCTCGGCGCGTCCCTCGGCGACCGCATCGAAAATCTTGTTGGCCGCATGTTCAGGGGTGGTACTGATTCCGGTGGTTTGCGCGGCGGTCTGGAACCAGCGCTTCTCAGCCTCGACGTCGCCCAGAAACTTGGCGTGCATCTCGCCGCCGGTGCGCATCAGGCCAGGGCAGACCGTCGTGACGCGAACGCCCTTGGAGCGCAACTCCGCGTGCAGCCCCTCGGAGAAGCCGACCAGGGCGAATTTGGCGGCGGAGTACGGCAGCATGTGGGGAACCGCAATCTTTCCCCCGATGGAGGCGATGTTTACGATGGCGGCGCGGCGCCCCCCCGCCAGGGGAGCCTGCGCCCGCAGGTGCGGCAGGGCGGCCCAGGTCGTATGCAACGCGCCGAAGAAATTGACCCGCATGGCGCGCTCGAAGGCCTCTTCCGTCTGGGATTCGATCGGACCTACATCGATGATGCCGGCATTGTTGACCAGAACATCGATACGGCCGAACCGCGCGATGGCTTCGGAGACTAGGCGGCGACACTCCTCAGGCTGGGCCAGATCGGCGGAAACAAGGTAAAAATCCTCCGGCCGCAGGTTGGAGTGTCTGGCCAGCAGGGTTTCCTGAGCCTGCTGCAGCTCGTGTAAATCGCGCGCGGCGAGGACCAGACGCACGGATTGCTCGGGATCGGCCGCCTTTGTCGCCTGGGCGGCGAAGCGCGAGGCGATCGCCAGACCCAGGCCCCGCGACCCGCCCGTGACCAGCACAACCGCGCCCGGTGGCAGGTCACGGGAGCGCAGGGAGCGGAAAGCGGCCAGGGTGATGGCGGCAGCCCCCAGGGTAACGGCGGCCGCGCCCACGGCGGCTCCCAGAGTAGCTTTGGCCGACCCTCGGCTGGCGGCTGAGGCGGCGGACTTGAAGATGTGGCGGTTTCGGCTCATGGGGCGTTGGATGCCGGCCAACGGCTGCCCGGAGGCGCGTCCTTGCACCCGCGGGAAGCTCGACCCGCGGGAAGCCTCGCTCCGGGCCATCTCACATCCGGACCGCATCTCAAATCGGGCCGCATCTCACATCCGGGCCGCATCTCACATCCGGGTCGCATCTCACAGCGGCCACGGAGAGACCGCACAAACCCTGTCTGCCGGCCGGACTTGAATGCGGGTAGAACTGTCGGACGGGAGCGCTTCCGCCGAACCAAAACAGGAGGCCCGCTCGTCTCCTTTGACCGGTACGGGCCCAAAGGCGTTATTCTTCAGGCGATGGCTACGAATCGAAGATCCAAGGGCGCGTACATGATCTCGGCGGTCGCCGAGATGTACCAGATCCATCCGCAGACGCTGCGCTTGTATGAGCGTGAGGGTCTGCTGCGGCCGTCGCGCTCGGAGGGCAACACCCGGCTCTACACCGATGAGGATCTGGAGCGCCTGGAGTTCATCCTGAACCTGGCGCGCGATCTGGGCGTGAACATGGCCGGCATTGCGATCGTGCTGCAGATGCGGGAGCGGATGGAAGAGATGAATCGCCAGATGCAGGGCTTCGTGGACTATGTACGGACCGAGATGCTGACCCGCATTCAGCAGCAACAACCTCAGCCGGGTCTGGTGCCCTTCCGCAAGAGGACCACGGTTAAAGACCGGGACGACCGCTAGCACGCCAGATCCGCTGCAGCGCGAAACTCGCCGAGCTAAAGCCCGCTGGGAACCTAATCGATGGAAAGGAAAGAACGGCTCCGGTAACTGGCCGGGACTTCGGAGCAAGGGCCGGTCGCGTAGACTTGAACCTGCCGGGGCGAGAGGCGGACCCGCTCAGCTCGGCAAGTTTCCTGGTCCGGTTTAATGAAGGTTGTGCTTCAAATTGTGTTTTGGGTTGCGGCGTTTGGATCGGTCACCTCGTCCATCTATTGCGGCATGGTGTTGGCGGCGGCGCTGCGCTTCGGCGTGCGAAAGCGGCGGGAGCAGAAGGTGCCGGCTGATTTTCTCCCGGCGGTAAGCATGCTGAAGCCGCTGCATGGGACGGAACCGGGCATGGAGCGCAATCTCGAGACATTCTTCGAGCAGGATTACCCCGACTTCGAGTTGCTGTTTTGCGCGCGGTTTGAGGACGACGCGGGATTGCAGCTGGCGCGGAAAGTCGGGCAGCGCTTCCCGCACGTGACGGCAGAATACGTGACCTGCGGAGAACCCAGGCCCAAGTTCCACAATGCAAAGGTCTTTTCGTTGGCGAAGCTGGATTCGGTCGCGCGCAACGATCTCTACGTCACCAGCGATGCGGACGTACGGGTAGAGCGGGATTATCTGCGCCGGATGGTGCAGACGCTGAAGGATCCGCAGGTCGGCTTGGCCAGTTGTGTCTATCTGGGCACCGCCGCTCGCGGCAGCGCGGGGCAGAGGCCCGGATTCGCCTCGCAGTTGGACGCCGTGGGCAAAAGCGTCGAGATGACTTCCGGCGTGTTGGTGGCCGACATGATCGAGGGCACCAGATTTGCGCTCGGGGCAACCATGGCGACCCGCCGCAAGAGCTTCCAGGACGTGGGCGGCTTCAACCATCTCGGTCAGTTTTATGCGGACGATTTCGTTTTGGGAAACCAGCTGGCGGCGCAGGGAACGCGTGTGCTGCTGGCTACCTACATCATCCGCCTGATGGTGCAGGACTCCCCGTTCTGGCTGAGCTTCCGCAACCAGCTGCGCTGGATGCAGAGCACCCGCAGATCGCGGCCCTGGGGTCATCTGGGCAGCGGGCTGACGTTCGCCATGCCATTCGGCCTACTGGGTTTGCTGTGGGGATTGCTGGCCGGGCATGCGGCGCTGGGTCTGCTCTGGTTGCTGGCGATGGTGGTGAACCGCTGGCTGCAGGCCGGAGCCATCCTGACAGTGCTGGGCGATGCGGATCGGGTATACGCGGCCCTGATTTATCCCTTGCGCGACCTGCTGGGAAGCATCTTATGGTTGGCCAGCTACGGCGGAGAGCGCTTCTATTACCGCGGGAAGATTTTCAAATTGAAACAGGGCGGCCGCGTGGAATCGCCGGACTGAGCGAGATGCCCGCGGGCGCATGGTACAAATTAAGGCAGACCTCATTGCCGTACTGTTTCTCTTTGATGCAGATACTGCCTCCGGGCAGAATCCTGGAATTTCGCTCGTGATGATGTAGTACTTGGGGGGTGTTGGAGCGATGTCCGGACAGGCTACAAAACTGACGGTCTGCCTTCCCGTTTACAACGCGATGCCCTATGTGGCGGAGACGCTGGTAAGTCTGCTCGATCAGACGGTCTCGAATTTCGACGTCCTTATCATTGACGATGGATCGACCGATGATACCCTGGCGTACCTGCAGTCCTTTCAGAAGACCCATCCGGGTCCCCGATTCACAATCCTGTCGCAGCCGAATCGAGGATTGACCGTAACCCTCAACCGTATGCTGGAGATGCTGGGTACGGGATGGATGGTCCGGCAGGATGCGGATGACATTGCTCTGCCCAACCGGATCGAGAAGCTGCAGGAAGCCATGCAGCAGTTTCCGCGGGCCGGGATGATCTACTCGCACGTCGCGCACTGGCAGCGGGGCAGCTCCCAAGGTCTGCTGCTCGCCACTCCCACCGGCAGCACGGGTCTGCGGGCTTTTCTCGAGAAGGGGTACCTGCCTGCGATCTGTCACCCTTCGATTGCGCTGCGAGTCGAAGCGGCGCTGGAGGTGGGTGGCTACCGCTTCGACCACGATATCGAAGATTACGATCTGTACTGGCGCATGGGCCTGAAGTTCCACGCACATATGATCCCCGATGTTCTCCTCGGATATCGTATGACGGCCAACAGCATCAGCGACAAGAACAGCCGCAAGCAGGCCACTAACATCCTGTATGTGCAATATCTTCTGCTCTCGGAGTTGTGGGGCAAGGAGAGCCTGCCTTACGAGCAGGTGATTCCCACGCTGGAAAAGATGGTGGACCGCCGCCATGTCAGCTTCCGCAGACATATGCGCTCTGCTCTGGTGCGATATGGAAGCAGACGCTATGTCGGGTTCGCCGTGGAAGTGACGAGGGCGTTTCTGGCTTCGCCCACATCCTTTCTGGCTCGTTTTCTGCGCAAGAATGAGCAGATTGCGCGAATCGGTGTAGCTCCCGAACTTTTCAGACGCCACCAGAAGCAGCTTTGGCCCAACTCTGAAGCTTTTCGCGAAGTTGCGGCTCACCTGCCTGACAGCCCGAGGCTTGAAACCTAAGCCTTTCTCCTGCATGAAAGGCTTCAGGTTCCACGGGAGCCGGCGCTGACGCCTGTTTCTGTCAATCTTCCGTCGCTCGATTGGTGAGGATCCTCTTGCCACCGGACTCCGCGAATGGGACCACGATACCGAAGCGGCTCAGGTCGGCGGTGCGGCGCTCCGGATCATACGTAAGCAGAAAGATGCGGTGGGGGCCGGCCCAGAGCCGGCGCAAGCCGTTGTCGTCCAGGAAGATCTTCGGTGCATCCGGCCAGAAGCTGCCGAACCAGGGACCGTTGCGGCGGCCGTTGACCAGGAGCACATGCTGGCCCGTAGCGGGATCTCCGATTCCAGAGCTGTAGAACAGCAGCGTGGAGCCGGCGGTGAGTTCGCCGTCGATGGCGATGAGATCGCCGGGCCGAATCCTGGAGTCGATCGCGAGCGCGAGACCCTTGGACCCGAGGATGGGGTAGAAACGGACCAGGGCCGCATGCGCCGCCAGCAGAACACCGGTCATAGCCGCGGCGACCAGCAGGTTGGCGGTGAAGCCTCGGGAGGGCCTGCTGGCGGCTCCGCCGCGGCGGAGCCCATGCGACAGGGGACCGAGGATCAGCATGCACAGGGAGACCGTCATCAGCGGGCCGCGGAAGAAGCCCATGGCGCGTCCGGTCAGGTCAAACACATGCCCCAGGGACAGGTTGTAGAGGCCGGGATTGGAACGGAGCACATCGTTGAGCGTCAGGCCAGGATGGGGCTGCGGGGCGAAGATCGCGAAGTACCCGCACACCAGGAAGAGCACCGATCCCAGCGGTACCAGAAAGTAGAGGGAACCGCGCAGAACCTGACGGCGTGGATTCGGGCGGCGTGGATCCGGGCGGCTTGGATACAGGCGGCTTGGATACAGGCGGTCGGCACCGAGGCGGCCAGCGTCAGGATACAGGGGTGTGGAAGAAACAGGGCTGACGCTCCAGGCGGCCGCATCGGCGGCAGCCAGCAGACCCCCGACCAGGAGAGCCAGCGCGGGCAGCGCGGGCAGATGGTAGTACTCCTGGCGCGAGGATAAGGTGAAGAAGCCAAGGATAATGCCGGGCCAGAGGAGCAGCGAAAGCGCGGCTTCACGGCGCCGGTCGATCAAGCCACCGCCGTAACCCCAGAGTTCCCGGGCCGAACTCCACGAAGGCGCGGCCTCGGTTTGGGGGGTATATGTTTGTTCCCGGTCCGCCTGGTGGGAGATGCTCCTGTCCGGGTCCAACCGTAAGGCGGGGCTGGGCGTTCGCCGCAGATTACGGATCGCATCACGCAGCGCCGCGGGCAGCCACGCCACCCAGGGAAAAAGCCAGAGCAGGAGAAGAAACCAGAAGAGCGGGATGGGTACCTGGCCGTAGTCGTGGGGGATACGGCGGCCCAGGAAGCGGGCTATGTGCTCGTTGTAGAGGTAAAACCAGGTCCAGCCGGCGCGCGCCGGAAGTCCCACGCCCGCGGGCATGGCGATGGGGGGATTGCGGAGCGCGACCAGGATGTGCCACGGCGCCGCGAGCAAAAGAAAAAGCGCGCTGGCGGCCGCGAGGTGCAGCCGCGCCAGCAGGCGCAGACCGCGCGTGAACAGCAGGTAGAGCAGAACGAAAGCGAGCGGAAAGACAATCCCGATCAAGCCTTTGGTCAGCACGTCCAGCGCCATCACCGCGGCGAACCCGAGACTCGGCAGCAGGCAGCTGCGCTGTTCGCGGATGCGGTCCAGGGCGATCAGAAAGAGATGCACCGAGAGGGTCATCCACAGCGCGATCAGGATGTCGGGGATATAGAAGCGCGTGTAGAGATAGGGACCGAGCGAGGTGGCCGTGGCGATGGCCGCGTACAGGCCGCCGCGGTCGGCGTGTTCCGGCGGGGAGATGGAGGCGAAGAGGCGGTTCCCCAGGGCGTAGACCGCGAACAGGAGAGCGAGAACACCCAGGGCCAGCGGCAGACGCGCGGCCCAGTCGTGTACGCCGAACAGGTGCATGGAGCCGGCAGCCATCCAATAAAGCAGGGGCGGCTTGTCGAAAAACCGAATGCCGTCGATGGTGGGCGTCACCCAGTCATGGCGCAGCAGCATCTCGCGCGCGATCTGGATGTAGACGGAGTCGACGTCGTCGAGCAGACCGGGGCGGAACAGACCGCCCAACTGAAGCGCCGCCCAGGCGACGAAGATCAACCCGAGTGAGGAGACACGCCACACAGAACGGCCGCGGGTGCGCCCGGTCGGGAGTGGAATGGTGTGCGGTTGTGCGGAGGTCAGGGCCACGGGTCGCTGCGTTTCTCTACAGCATTTCTCCTGTTGTTTGTGAAGCGTATAGATGGTGCGAGTGCCGTTCCCCTGGGCGGAAAACGGCCCTGAATCCCGAAGCTTCCTCTACACCTGCGGAAGAAATGCTCCAGGACGTTTCTCCCTCACCGTGCAGCGGAGAGGTGTACAAGTGCCGTTTCCCCAACGGGAAAACGGGAGGCAGCGACGAGATTTCGCCGTAAACCTGTCTCCTTAATCGTCTCATCCCGACCCGCATAAAAGGAAACCCACGGGGACAAGAGTGTTCAATGCTCCCCATTTCTCCGGTGCTTACGGCTGCCAGCCCCCACCGAGCGCCTGGTACAGCTGCACCAGCGCAGTCAGAACCGCGCCCCGGTCTGACCCGAGGGTAAGCTCTCCCGTGAACAGGCTCTCCTCGGAGGTGAGCACATTCAGATAGGTGTCCACGCCGCCCTTGTACCGTAGATTCGCAAGATGCAATGAGTCCTGTTCGGCTTTGACCAAATCTTCCTGGGCGGCGAGTTGTTCTCTTGTGCGCTGGTACGCGATCAGCGCATCGTTGACTTCCTGGAAAGCCGTGAGGACAGTGCTTTGGTAGCTGATGAGCGCCTGTTGCTGTTCGGCCTTGGCAATCTTCAGGTTTCCTTGCAGTTCGCCGCCGGTAAAGATCGGAGCGGTCAAGCCGGCCGTAGCGGTATAGATGAGCGAAGGAAGTGAAGCGAGCTGGGAGAGCGCGCTACTCTCGCTTCCGCCCGAACCCGTCAGCGACAGCTGGGGAAGGAGCTGTGCTTTGGCTACACCGACGGCTGCATATTCAGCCTTTAGCTTGTCCGCAGCCTCGAGCACGTCCGGGCGGCGTTCCAGCAACTGAGAGGGCAGACCTGCCGGTACCGAGGGCGGCAGAGGCTGTTGTTGAACGTCAAGGCCGCGCGCGATCGCGGCGGGGTTCTGGCCGAGCAGGATGCTGAGGGCGTCCTCCTCCTGTCCAATCTGCTCTTGAAGAGCTGGCACTTCGGCCAGGGCGGTATCCAATGCTGTCTGCGCCTGTTTGACGTCGAGCTCCGAGGTGACGCCTGCGTTATAAATAGCCTGCGTCAATTTAACCGAGTCGCGATAGGCAACGACCGTCTTTTGCGTTTGCTCCAGCTCGAGATCAAGGGTCCGCAGTTGAAAGTAATCCTGCGCCACGCTGCTGACCACCCCAATGATGACATTCGTGCGTGACTGTTCGCTGGCGAGAAGGTTATCTCTGGCTTCTTCGGTGGCTCGGCGGTACTCGCCCCAGAAATCCACAACATATGAGACGCTTCCCGTAAGGGTGACCAGATTAAATGTCTCTGCCTTCGTGGACTGGTTATCCGTGGTGCCGCCCGGCAGGCGTTCGCTTGAGACGGATGGGTCTGCGGAGATCTGAGGAAATTCGGCGGAGCGGGTGACCTGGACTTGCGCCTGCGCCTGCACGACCTCCGATGCGGCCAGCCGGATATTGGTATTCTGCGCCAGCGCCGTACGGATAAGTTGCTGCAAGACCGGATCCTTGAGCAACTCCCACCACTTCTCATTGGCCAGGGATTCGCTTTCGCTGACGGGCACCCGCCACGCGTCCGGCAGTGGAACCACCGGAGTCTTGTACTTCGGACCGACCGTGCACCCCTGGGCGAACATTACGCAGGCGGTAAGGATCGGCAGCGTTAGGCGGGAAACCCGGCGGGGCATGGGTTAGCCCTTCCCGTCTTTGTTGGCTTCGGCCTTGCCCGGTTGTTTGTGCTTGCTCCGCGACACGCTGAACTTTTCTACTGCTACGAAATAAACCGGCACAAAGAGCACACCGAGAATGGTGGCGACCATCATGCCCCCAAATACCGATGTTCCAAGCGAATGGCGGGCCGCCGAGCCCGCTCCGCTGGCGAACACGAGTGGTAACACACCCAGGATGAAGGCGAATGAAGTCATCAAAATGGGACGGAAACGGATGTTTGCGCCCTCCATCGCCGACTCCTCGATGGAAGCTCCGCCTGCCAGCTTGACCCTGGCGAACTCGACGATCAAAATAGCGTTCTTAGCCGCGAGTCCGACGACCATGATGAACCCGATCTGCGCGTAGATGTCGTTATCCAAACCGTGGAGCATCACGGCAAACAGCGCCCCGGCGACGCCCAGCGGTACGATCAGGATGACGGCCAGCGGCACCGACCAGCTCTCATAGAGCGCTGCCAGAACCAAAAACGTGAAGACAATCGCGATGCCGAGCACGTCGACCGACTGCCCCTGCGTCGAGGTCTCCTGATACGAAAGACCCGTCCACTGGTATCCATATCCCTTAGGCAATTTGGAACCGAGGTTTTGCATCGCCGTGATGGCTAGCCCGGAACTCACGCCTGGAACCTGGCTTCCCTCGATCTCGATCGTGTCGTACATATCGTAGCGATCGATCACGTCCGGACCGACGGTAGTCTTGGCGGTCGTGAGCGTGCTCAGTGGAATCATGCTCGTTACGCTATTCTGAGTTCCACTCACATAAAACTGCGAGATGTCATTGACGCTCTTCCGGTATTGCGGCTGGGCCTGCATCATGACTTCATAGACCTGTCCAAACTCGTTGAACTGGTTGACGTAAACACCGCCCAGAAAAGTATCCAACGCCGTAAAAAGGTCGCTCAGAGAAACGCCCAGAGTGATCGCCTTGGGCCTGTCCACATTGAGTTGGACTTGTGGCACATCGGCTCGAAAGGTCGTGAAGGACCCGTTGACTGCGTGCACTTTGGCGGTCTGCGCAATCAGTTGATTGGCGGTCTGCGAAAGCGCCCCAATATCCGTGCTGCCGGTGAGGTTCTCCAATTCAAATTGGAAACCGCCGCTGGCGCCCAGGCCGGGAATGGCAGGCGGATTGAAGTCGGTGATTTCGGCCGTCGGAATGGCCGCGAACTGACGTTGGGCGTTGGACAGGATCGCCCCAATCTGCGTCTCGGCGCTGGTGCGGTCCGCCCATGGTTTCAAGCTGACAAACATGCTGGCCACATCCGATGAGGAGCTGCCCCCGAGAATGCTGAATCCGCCTATGCTGGATACGTATTCCACCCCGGGAATCGAGATCAGGATCTTTGAGACCTGCGCCGCCACCGCCTCCGTGCGTCCCAGCGCGGCGGCACTGGGCAACTGGATGTTGACCATAAAATACCCTTGATCTTCGGATGGAATGAAGCTGCTGGGCAAGGTCTCGAATAGAAGATACATAGCGGCGACAATCAGCGCTAAAGCCCCGAACACGATGATCTTCCGGCCAACCAGGAAGCCAACAACCCTCCCATAGATCGTTAAAGTGAAGTCGAAAGCGCGGTTGAACCAAACGAAGGGCTTCTGCAGCAGGCCCTTGCTTTCTTCTTTCGGCTGGAGCAGCAAGGCGCACAAAGCGGGGCTCAAGGTAAGCGCCGCGAACGCCGAAATGGCGACCGACACCGTCAGGGTGAGCGCGAACTGCTTGTAGATTTGACCGGTAATTCCTCCTAGAAAGGCTACTGGAACAAAGACCGCGGCAAGCACCAGCGCAATCGCGACGATCGGGCTTGAGACCTCCTCCATCGCCCGTTTGGCCGCTTCCTTGGAGTCCACCTTGTCGTCTTCTATGTGGCGCTGCACGGCCTCAACCACTACAATCGCGTCATCCACGACCAATCCGACGGCCAGAACAAGACCGAACAGGGTCAGAGTGTTCAGGGAAAACCCGAGCAGGGTGAACGAGGCGATCGCACCGATGAGCGCAACCGGTACCACCACCGCCGGAATGATGGTGGCTCGCCAATTCTGCAGGAAGACAAACACCACCAGAAAAACAAGCACGAACGCGATCGCCAGCGTTTCAAGAACCTCTTTTATAGAGGCGTTCACGAAGTCCGTGGTGTCGAGCGGGACTGCATACTTCAAACCCGGCGGGAACGTGGCCGAAAGCTGCTTCATCTCCGCGTTCACGGCCTTCGATACCTGGAGCGCGTTGGCGCTGGGCAACTGGTAGATGCCGATCATCACGCTGGACTGATTGTTAAGGTCGCCGAACGTGGTGTATGTCTCCGACCCAAGCTGGACCGTGGCGATGTCTTTTATTTGTACAAGCGAACCATCCGGGTTGGCCCGGATAATTACATTTTCGAACTCCGGAATCGACGTGAGCCGTCCCTGCACCTGTACCGTCATTTGAAGTTGCTGGTTCTTGGGGGCGGGTTGTTGGCCTACCTGCCCTGCCGGAGCTTGCACATTCTGGCTATTCAGGGCGTCGGTCACGTCAGCAGCCGTGATTCCCAACTGCGCCATCTTCTCCGGGTTGAGCCAGATGCGCATGGCGTATTCGTGCTCACTGAGCATGTCCACATCGCTGACGCCGGGCAGACGCGTCAGTGCGTTCACCAGGTTGATCAGGGCGTAGTTGCTCAGGAATGTCGAGTCGTAAGCGTTGCCTGGTGACGTCAGCGCAACCAGCATCATCACGCTGCTCGACTGCTGCTTGATCGTGATGCCCTGTTGTGTAACCGACGAGGGTAGCTGGGCCTCAGCCAGAGACACCCGATTCTGGACGTCCACTTGCGCCATGTCGGGATTGGTGCCCAGCGCGAAGGTCACGGTCAGGGAATAACTCCCCGTGTTGGTGCTGGACGAGGACATGTACATCATGCCCTGGGCGCCATTCACCTGTTGTTCGATGGGAGTGGCAATCGAATCTTCCACCTGTTGTGCCGTCGCCCCCGAGTATGTCGCCGACACAGAAATCGTGGGTGGAGTGATCTGGGGATATTCCGCAACCGGTAAAGTGTCTATGGCTAATAGGCCAGCCAGAAGGATGACAATGGAAAGGACTGCCGCAAAGATGGGCCGGTCTATGAAGAATTTAGACATGGGTCAATGACCCTGCGACTTCGTTGCGGATGCACCGCCGGCGGAAGAGGACGTTGGAGAATTCCTCTCCCGCGAAGTTGCGGCGTCTGAAGACTCCTGTGGTAACCCGGTGGGCGAGGGCTGTTGCTGGGGCTGGGTTTCTACCTTAACCGTCATTCCGGGCTGAGCCTTCTGCGTGCCTTCCACAATGAGGCGGTCGCCTGCTTGTAACCCTGAGTTCACGACCTCCTCGCTGCCTACCGTGTCCCCGGTGGTGACCGTGCGTTGCTCAACCTTATTATCCGGACCTGCCAGCAGCACCGACTGGGTTCCCTGCAATTGCTGGATTGCCGTTTCCGGCGCCAGGATAGCGTTCACCGCATCTCTCACCACGAAGCGTACCCGTACGTAGAGACCCGGTTTCAGCACGCCTTGTGGATTCGGGAATGATGCGCGAATCGTCAAGGTCCCCGTGCTGGTGCTTACGGCGGGCGCTACCATGTTGAGCGTCCCCATTTGCGGATACACTGTGCCGTTGCCCAGTATCAACTCGAGGGGCGATGGATGGTGCGGATGCTTTTTATCGCGCGCTACGTAGGACAGATAGGAATTTTCGCTGATGCCGAAGGTGACGTACATGGGCGAGATGCTATAGATCGTGTCCAGCAGCGTGGTGCCAGTCTGTATCAGGTCTCCGACCTTCGCCTGCGCGGTTCCGATGCTGCCGGCCATGGGCGCCCGGATTTTCGTGTAGTTTACATTCAGCTGCGCCGCCGCGACCTTGGCCTGGGCCAACTTCACAGTGGCGCTATCCTCTTCCGTCGTGGCAACAGCGCTATCCAGGTCTTCTTCGCTGAGGGCGTGCTGCTGTGCCAGTGGCTTATAGCGGTCGACAATCTTCTGGGCGTTATTGACTGTGGCATTGTCCACGGCGAGCGTTGCCTTGGCTTCCTCGAGAGAATCCAGGTACGTGCGCGGATCGATGACGAAGAGCAACTGTCCCTTGTTGACGATCGAGCCTTCCTTGAACGACATCGACTGAAGAAATCCCTGCACCTGCGCATGGATCTCGATCGTGTTGACTGCCTCGGTTTCCCCAACAAACTCGCCGTAGATCGGAACGGTCACCGGCTCAAGAGTTGTGACCACCACAGTAGGCGCGGGAGCGGCCGCGGCTGTACTACTCTTGGAGCTTCCTCCTCCGGAACAGGCCGTCAGGGTCGCCAGAAGCCCGGCACACAGAAGCGGAGTCGATCGAGATAATACCTTCCGTAACCCAGCGTGGAGCCCGCAATAACAGAATGACTTCGGCAGAACGCACTTAAGCTGGCTCTCAGTCCGCCTCGTCTGGTTCGGGATGGCCAGCATTTAATCTCCCAGCGAAGAGAGCTTGTTCCTGAGTAGAAGCGGCGCAGCTACTAGGATGCGATGGTCATTCAGTGTGTTACCTGCAAGTGATTCGCAGTCTATCAACCATCAACCTGGTCACGGCGAACTTCCCGCGTCTCAGCGAGGCGTGTCGATCGGCCGATCGGTGATCAGCGCTTTGCCGGAGGTCTCTTGCAGAACTATCTGGCGAGTGCCGAGAAGATGGTCTACGGCGTCGCGTTGTTCGAGGGGGACGAAGAGCAGCTTGCGAGGACCCCGGCCCCATTGAGCGAGCAGTTGATCGTGCGTCAGGAAGATGGGCGGAGCATCGCGAAAGGTGCTGCCGAAGAGCATCGAGGTGGTGCGTCCATCGACCAGGTCGACACGGCGATGAAGGTAAAAGGGAATCGAGGAACCGAACGCCTGATCTCCGAAGATCAGAACCTCATTCCGCGGTGAGATGCGCCCGCTGCGTTCCAGGGATTGGATGGTTGCGGCGAAGCTCTGCGAAGACAGCATGGGAGCAAACCGAACCAGCGCAATGTGAGCGGCGGTGAGAAAGACCGCGGAGGTGAGGGCAACGGCCGTAAGCGGCGCCACCAGAAGGCTCGCCTGTCCCGGACGCGGCGGGCGCGAAAGTCTCTGCCGGAAAAGCCACCAGCCGATCCCGGGCCCGAGGGCGAACGCCAGTCCCGCCAGGGCAGCCGGAAGACGCAGCGCCGCGAAAGAGGGTCCGGTGAGATCGAAGAAGTGCGACATCGAGAGGGTATAGTCGCCGACGCCGCGATGCGCGAGCATGGACCCGATGTCGGGTTCGAAGGGCAGGTGGCGGGCGCTCCAGAGACCGTAAGCGAGCGCGGCGGTGACGGCAACGCCGATCACGGCGAAAGTGGTGAAACCGAAGGCGAGAGTGCGCCGCAACCCGCGGCTCGGCGCGACCGCGGCGGTGCTCTCCCTCTCGATGCCGGCCAATGCGGCTGCGATCAGCATCAGCAGCGGGAGATACACCGGGAAGGTGTAGTACTCCTGGTTGGTCGAGAGTGAGAAGAAGCAGAGCACGAGCGCGGAGAAGATGCAGAGCAGGGAGACGGTGCGGCCGGCGAAGCTCTCCAGGGCCGGACCGCCGCGCCGGCTGGCCGAAATCCTGAGAAGTTCCAGGCGCGAGAGCCGCTCGCCCGCCGCATTGGTGTCGCGCCGGCTTTGCAGCTCGCGGCGCTTGCGCCAGCCGTAGAGAATCGCCGCGGGAGCGAAGAGACTCCACGGAAAAAGCCACACCAGGTGCAGCGACCAGTACAGGTATCCCGGGAGCTTGTTGTAGTCGCGGGGCAGGCGCCGCCCGAGGAAGCGCAGGAAGTGCTCGTTGACGAAATAGAACCAGAAGAAGCCGTGGCCGCCGGCGCCACCGGTGTTGCGCAGGCCCGCCAGAATATGCCATGGCGCCGCAATGGCCAGCAGCAGCAGAACACCGCGGACGGGCCGCAGGCGGCGCAGATTGTGCCATTCGCCGGTATAGATCAGATACACGAAAGCCGTCCCCAGGAAGAAGACCAGAGCCACCAGGCCTTTGGTCAGCACGGCAAGCGCGAGCGCCCCCCACAGGCTGTACGCCCAGAGGGCGGAGGTTCGTCTGCCCTGCGGGCGCTGTACCGCCTCGTACTCGAGGGATGCACGATCCGGCGCGTGGCCGCTCTCGAGTGCCTGCAGCATCGCAAACAGAATGAAGGCCAGAAGGAGAGAGAGCAGCGCATCGGGAATGAAGACCCGCGTGAACAGAAACACCCCGGCGGAGGTCAGGGTGAAGAGTGCCGTATACAGGGCAGCACGGCTGCCGAAGGCGCGTCTCGACCAGCCGTAGCCGAGCAGCGCCAGGCCCAGCACGGTAAGAGCGAGCGGCAGATGGACGGCGAAGCTGTTGGAGCCGAAGAGACGCAGGCTGAGCGCGCAGATCCAGTAGGGCAGGGGCGCCTTTTCCAGGTAGCGGATGCCATCGACATGCAGCGTGACGAAATCGCCCGTCTGCAGCATGGCCTGGGCCGCCTGGGCGTGGGTAGCGTCGGCGTCATCGAGCAGCGGAGGCGTGGGCAGCGACCCCACGAAGATCACCATCCACAAACCGAGCACCAGCAGCATGTGCGGCAGGGGCCAGCGTCGCGGCGCCCGGGTCGGACTCTGCAACGACCTTCTGGCGGTCCGCGTCCGGGGGGAAGCCGGCGCGAGCGGGAATTCAACGGTAGTTCCCATCGGGGCGGTTCGGGAGGGCTCACTCACTGGCGTGCATTGCCTCTCCTGCTTCGGGTGCGTGCGGCACATCAGGTGCGAAGTACAAGCAAAGGACGCCACCAGACCCGTGCCGTTCAGGAATTTGTACAGGGGGAGGAAACATCGCGAATGAGCTGCCGGGATCGAACTCAGGCATGTAGTTTGGTTCCTTTTGACTCTTTGTTGTCGTGGCTGTGAGACATTCGTCTAGAAGCGGTCTCACAGATCTTGCATACGCTCCGGCGAACGACCGGCAGCCCGCTTCGAGGGCCAGTTCTACACCGGCCTTCAGGTTTAATCTTCGGTTTACGAGACGCCGTGGTTTCCTGTACGACATTCGTCCGGCTCCTGCGAGAGAGACTCTGTGGCGCCTCATTCCCCCATTGTCTCGGATTCGGCCGCGATTGTCTTTAAGGTTTCCGCGGGACCATGGGTTATCGCAGCATGGGTCCGCGCAAGCATGGGTCCGCGCAAGCATGGGTACGATGACCAAGAGGGGACATCAACGAGAGGATTTGGAATCAATGCCTACATTCGCTGCCATTGACATCGGATCGAACTCCTGCAGGCTGGCGATCGGGTCGGTGCAGCAGCACAAACTGAAGGTGCTGCACGAAGACCGCGAAGTGACTCGTCTGGGCGCCAGCGTTTTCGAGACCGGCGTGATCTCACCCGAGGCCATGGCCGGCACGATCAAGGCTCTGAAGCGCTTTCACAAGGCGGTTCAGGCCCAGGTAGTGGACAAGGTGCGGGTGGTGGCGACCAGCGCCATGCGCGATGCGCGCAACTCGGAGGCCTTTCGCGCCTGGGTCAAATCGGCGACGGGATGGAATGTGGAGGTGATCTCCGGGCTGGAAGAGGGACGGCTGATCCACCTCGGCGTGGTCACCTATGAGCCGGGGGCGCGGGGGCGCTGCCTGATGATCGATCTGGGGGGCGGAAGCTGCGAGGTCACCCTCTCCGAAGCGGGACGCATCAAGCAGATGGTCAGCCTTCCCCTGGGTGCGGTGCGGTTGCAGCAGGAGTTCCTGCGCGTCGATCCTGCCAGCAAGGAAGACATCGCGCGGCTGCGCAAGTTCATCGACCGCGAGCTGCGCAAGGCGGAGCGCAAACTGGGGCTGCCGAAGTCTCCGCTGGTGATCGCCACCTCGGGTACGGCGGCGGCGCTGGCCGAGGCGAGTCACTCACCGGCCGCCGGCCTGGAGTTCAAGCGCGCCGTGAAAGGGACCCGGAGTAAAAAGTCGGCCCCGGCGAAACGTGCGAAGACGCTCGAAGCCGACACACCGGCGGTACGGAGGATTGCGGACCGGCTGCTGAAGATGGATAACGCGCAACGCGCGGCGGTGCCCGGCATCGGACCACGGCGTTCCGAGATCATTACCGGCGGCGCCCAGGTCTATGCCATGCTGCTGGAACGGCTGGAGCTCAAAGGCTTCCGCTACTCTCCGCTCGGATTGCGGGATGGCGTTCTGGCGCAGATGCTGGCCGACACGGATACCCGCGCCAGCGTGCATCGGACGATGGAGGCAGAGCGCTGGGAGGGGGTGCTCGAAGTTTGCCGCCGCTACGGCTACAGTCCGCGTTCGGCCGAGCCGGAGAGCCAGCTCAGTATGCAGCTGTTCGATCAGCTGCAAAGCGTGCATGAACTTCCCGCGGAGTACAGGCTCTGGCTGCAGGCGGCCGCGATGATGCGCGACGTAGGCAAGTTCATGAATCACCAGGGGCATCACCGGCACACGCAATACATCATCGCCAACTCGGAGATCTTCGGCTTCTCGCCCGAGCAGCGGGCCATCGTTGCGGCCATTGCGCGTTACCTGGGCAAGAGCCGCCCCGAGCCCATGGATCGCCCCATGCGGATGGTCGCGGTGGAGGAGCATACCCACGTGAAGCGCGCGGTGGTGCTGTTGCGCATGGCGCAGGCGCTCAACCAGGACCGCGCCACAGCCGCTGTCCACATGCGAACCAAGGTGTACCCCAAGCGGGTGGTGCTGGAGCTGCTGCCCATGCGTGGTGGAGCCGAGCTCGAGGCGTGGTCGCTCAAGAAGGAGGCGCCTTACTTCCGCGAGGTGCTTCGCCGCGAGCTCTTGGTCGAGGTTGCATAAAGCGCTCGCACCACGCGCGGGTCCAGCAAGCCCAGCAGCACGGCGGGGCCACGCTGCAGGCTGAGCCGCGCCAGCGAACCCTTGCGCAGCCGGATCCGTGCCAGGTTGGGGTCGCCCGCCCCCTCCAAACCGCCGACCAGCTCCCCAACAAACGATGTGATATTCGGGTTGTGTCCCACCACCAGGACGCTCTCGTACGGGGCGCACTCGCGGAGCAGGTGCTGGAACTGCGGAAAGGTCGCGGTCGGCAGCAACGAATGGGAGATCAGGATGCGCTGCTCGTAGCCCGTCTCGGTGGCTACCAGCTGCGCGGTTTGCTGGCTGCGCTTGAGAGGGCTCGAGACCACCAGATCAAAGCTGATCTTCATAGCGTTGAGAACATGGGCCAGGTGCAGGCAATGGCGCTTCCCCTCCTTGTCCAGGGGGCGTTTGACGTCCAGCAGCGGATTGGGGCGGCGAACTCCGGCACTCGCGTGGCGGAGGATGAACAGATTCATGGGGTCAGGTGCTTTCGTGCTCGGATCCAGGAAACACCGGCTGGACAGGTTTCGGTTCCAGGATGCCCGGATCAGCACCCGGCAGCGATGGGACGGAAGGTTCCGGGTTGGGCAGCGGGTCTGTCTCGCTCGCGGCGTTCGATTCGCCGGCGCGCGTCGGTCTTTCGCTGGCAGTCATAAAGCAATTCTCCTGCAGGGGGTCCGGGGAGCTTCGGGTTGCATGGCCGTTTCCCTCCCGGAGGGTCCGCTGGAAGCGGCATCACGTGCACTCTCCCTTCACCGCAACAGGAGAAGCGCTCTAGTGGGTGGATGGTGCGCGGCTGAGGATCGGTTGTGCGAAGGCGATGGGTCGGAGCCTTTCTCCGCAGGAACTCAGCCAAGACTCAGTGTCAGGCGCCGTTCTCCCCGCCGCCGTTCTCCTCGATGCGCCGTTCTCCTCGATGCGCCGTTCTCCCGATGAGCGGCGGCGGTACCCTCTGTCCGTGGCTCGGCACAGGGCGCTCTCGTAGCATTCTACGAGCGGCGCCAGAGTTCTGAGTAGAGTAGCCCAAAGAGAGACTGATGCCGGGAGACCCGCTCGAAGCCCGCGTCGCGAAGCGCTGTCTGCGGATTGGGGAGGCGCGTGATGCGCAGACCGGTGAGCAGACGAAACGCCAGGTACAGCGAGCGAATGTACAGCGCGGCCAGGGGCCGCAGAGCTCGTGGACCGGGTTCGCCGAACTCCGAAACCAGCCACAGGGTTCCGGCCGGAACACTCGCGGCCAGATCCCGGGTCAGTTGATTGACCTCAGCCTGAGTGAGGCAGTCCAGCATGAAATGGGTGACGATGAGATCTGTGCCGGCAGCGGGTGCGATGCGGAGCGCCGAGGCCTGCTGCGTGCGCAGGCGGCCCAGGGCAGATGGAGCCGATCGCAGGCAGCGTTGCCGCAGCAGACGCAGCATGACCGCACTGGTATCCACGGCGAGCGCGTGGAGGCTGGGCTGCTGGCGGAGAAGCCGGGCCAGGAAGCGGCCATCTCCATCGCCCAGCACCAGTGCCTGGCGCCGGCCCGCAAGCTGCGGCAGGAAGTGTTCCCGCGTGCGTTCCAGCAAGGGGCCAAGCGACAGATACTCGGCCCAGCGATAGAGCCGGGCAACGCGATCGAAGTTAGCGTCGCGATCAGGGTGTGGGCCGCGACCAGAGTGTGGGCCGCGATCAAGGCGGGCTCGCCCGGGCGCCATCAGCGAGCTTGCAACCGGAGAAAAGGCAGAAGCAGCAAAGGCGTAAGCAGCGCCAGATCCGCCGAAGCGCGAAGATGGACGGCGGTCAGGCGGCGGCGAAACCGGTGCAGCAGCAGAAGCAGAGCGGCACTGAGCGCGCAGGCCAGTGCTGGCTGCCGGAGAAGCGCTGGCTGCCGGAGAAGCGCTGGCTGCGCGAAAAAGGGAAAGGGCTGCTCGCCTCGCCACGTGGTGGAGAGCGCCAGCAGTCCACCCACAGCGCAGAGCAGCAGGGCCAGCAGCACCAGGTGATGGATCGCCCAGCGGGTGGTCCAATGGGCATTGGGTTGCGGGAACGGGTGCTCCCAGGCGTACAGGAAGAGACAGTTCAACGTGCACAGCCACGCGAAAAGCGCCGCCACCGGCAGTAATTCCGGACGAAGTTGCGGAGCGAGGGCCACGGTAGGAATGCACACCGCGGCGGGGAAGAACAGTCCGACCACAAGCTCCTTGGGCAAATGACGCGGGCGGCGCGCCGTTGCAGGCTGCGCGTGGATGACCATGAGCCAGGCGGCCAGCGTAGCCGCCAGCAGAGCGTACAGGTGCAGCGTTTTGCTGGTTACATCGTGCAGAAGCAGGACCAGAGTCAGCGAACCGGCGCCGAGGAAGCTCAGGAATCGGCCGCGGTACCGGTGGTGGAAGCGATGGCGAACCTCCAGGCCATGGTGGGTTGGAACTTCCTGCTCCGGGAGGCGGAGACCGGGGGGCAGGCTTGCATCCGCCCACAACGCGGAGTCGGGTGCCGGAGGACGCGGCACACGTGCGCCGGGCAGACGGGCATCGAGCAGACGGGCATCGAGCAGACGATCGGCAGCGTAGATCATCCATACCGCGACAAACATGGCGGCCGGCCCGGTCCAGCGGAGCGTGAGGCCGGCGGCGCGAGCAATGAAGATCGTCCACACAGCAGCCACGGTAGGCGCGTCAAGCGAGAGCAGGTGCCAGAGGGCGAGCGGGGAGTACCGCGCTGAGAGACGGGACCAGGCCGGAGCGCCGGCTCGCGGACTTCCGCTCCAGGTGCGGAACATCCGGGGACGCTGCGGGGAGGGGAAAGATTTCATAGAAAGAGGAGCAGGCTGCGGCGGGTTCCAGTGGGGACGATCTCCGCCTCAGCGGCGTCAAGTCTCTAGAGCAGCTTTGCTGTCACTGCGCCCAGTTTGAGGTGTAGGAATGCCGTTTTTCTCGAGGAAAACGGCGATAAGACCTGAAGCCCTGGGTACACCTACAGCAATCCTTCTCTACCTCCGATGCTATACGCGTTCCGATGCGACACGGGCGTAGCGCGGTGGCGCGATGTTCATGGTGTGCAGTTCGCGGGCCGAAGTTGGAAGCCGGCGCGGGAGGCGCGAGAACCTCCGTCAGGGCAAGGAGTGAATGACGAACTTCGGCACTTCACTGAGCGATGCATTGCCGTCCGCGCTGTGCACCGCCTCGACGCCGCGCGAATCCAGCCGCTGCGAAGCCTGCTCTGCCGGGTTCGGATCGCCGTGCCGTACCTGGTGTGCGCCGATGGCCCAGAAGCTGGGATCGATCTCGGGAAAGATGCTGTCACGAAGCTCCATGGCGCTGAGACGGGCGTGCTGCTCCTCGTTGAGGGATCCCTGGTTCTCGAAACTCTGCCAGAGAGCCTTCAGTTCGTTGAACTGATCGTTGTGCGTCTCGAAGCGCATCTCCGCATAGTCGCGCGCGGCTCCCGTGGTGATGAGGAACTGCCAGTCGGAGGACTCAAGCAGAAGCAGCTCGCGGCAGAGCTGCTTTACTATCCGCTCTCCGAGACCGCCATCTTTCCAGCCACCGGCGGTGCAGAGCTCGCGTGTATAGAGCTCGGCGGAGTAGATGTGGGTGTAGGTCCAGGCGGTTTCCGGGTTCATCCACACGTGGTGGGTGCCCTCGGCGCCCCAGGAGCCCTCGTGCATTTTTATGGTGCCGGCCGGCGGGTAGCGGTCGAGATACTCCGCGCAGGTGATCAGTTCGAGGCCGTTAGGCCGATTGTGAAGAAGGCGGGCGACCGCCTCCAGCCACAAAGGACCTTCAAACCACCAGTGGCCGAAGAGCTCCGCATCGAACGGCGAGCACAGGATGGGCGGGTTTGTCTCTTCGCGGCTGCGGCTGGTCTGCAGCACCTCGCCGACCAGATCAACGAAGTGCGAAGCGTGATCCCTGATGCGCTCCGCGGCCTGCTGCGGGTAGTAGGGCTGCTTGTCCGCCATGTCGATGCGCGCCCCGGTCACGCGCCAGTAGCGGTGCCCCCCGGGCCAGCGTTTCTTGTGGAAGTCCAGATAGACGGCGTCGCCCGGATAACCCCAGTCCCCGGACCAGACCTGCATCCCCGTGCGGGGATCGCGCGGAAACACGGTGGTCGCATATCGCTCGTCATAGGGTCCATCCACGTAATACGGCTGGTAGAGGCGGCGGTGCGAGTTCTGTGGGGCCTGAGTTTCTCCCTTACGCGGTTCGCCGCCGCGCTGACGCTCGTACGGGGAAGTGACGCGGGCGGACTCTTCCACCAGGTGGGTGTCGACGAAAAAGAAGTCGATATCGGATTCGCTCAGCGCCTGCTCCACTCCGATGCGATTGAAACCGGGGGCGGCCGGCGATCCGTCCCTATTGGCAACCGGGTAGTTCCAGAAACCGGCGGGGCGGTAGCCGCACTCCGGAGCCCAGATGCCGCGCGGGTGTTTGCCGATGTGCCGTTGATGTACCGTCACGGCAGTCCGTACCTGGGCCCGCACGCTCTCATCGGTGCCGAGCAGTGGCATATAGCCGTGGGTGGCCCCGCAGGTGATGATGTCGATCAGGCCCTTGTCGTTGAAGGCGCGGAAACCCTGGACAATCTCGCAATTCAGGCCTTCGAAATCGCTGAGAGCGGCTAAAAAGAATTCCTGCCAGAAACGGGCGGTCTCGGCATAGTGCACCTCGCCCATTGAAGTGAAATACGCTTCGTCCTCGCGGGCGGCGAGGATCTTGCGCTGGAGATAATGGGGAAACTCAGCCTTGAAGACGGGGTGCGCCAGCTGCTCGAGCAGGATGGGCGAAAGATTCAGATTGCAGTTCAGCGCAATGCCGTCGCGCTCCAGATTGCCCAGAACGCGGAGCAAAGGCAGGTAGGTCTCCGCGGCCGCCTCGTGCAGCCACTCCATACCGTGCGGCCAGGTCCCGTGATTTACGACGTAGGGAAGATGGGCGTGCAGGGTTAATGTCAGGAAACCGGCCGGTCTGGAATCGGATACGCTCACGTCGATCGAATCCTTACCGGGTCTTCCGGCACTTGGAGCAGAACTTCGAGCAGCCGGCCCGCAAACCGGCTCATCTGAGCCATGGAGCCACCCTGCGCTCCAAAAGGCTCTCTCGATGGTTCCTGGTTGGCGCTGCTCCGGGAAGATGGTTTGCAGCTGCAGATATGAAGGACAGAGGCCGAAATTCCAGGAAAAGCGACTCCGCGGCGCCGCCGGTTGGACTGAACCGATCTATAACCGTTTCACAACCGTTCTACAACTGTCTCTTGATTATGACCACCTGTTTCTTAGACGCAGCCAAAGCGGCAGAGCCGCAGGAAATCGAGGCTCTCCCAAGTCGTTCCCGGTGCGCAACAAGTAAAACGAGCTAGCGTCGCTGCAGCCCCGGCGCAGCCGCGGGACTCGGAGCTTCGGATGTGCGGACGGTGAAAGGAGCCCGCAGGTGGAAGTTGATGACCGTTTCGGAGGGAATGGAGACTTGCTGCCCGCGCGTCGCGCCTTGCACGACCGCGCCGCCGCCACCTCCGGCGGCCGCGCCGATGACAGCGCCTCTGCCGCGGCCTAGAATACCTCCCAGGACAGCACCGATAGCAGCTCCGCCGCCAATTTTTTCCGCGCTGTTGGTTCCGCGATTCTTGCCTTCAACCGTATAGGGATCTGTCGAGATCTGGCGCAGATCACCGTGACGCCGCACCGCGGTCAGCTCGATCGAAAGCTCGGAGTGCCCCTTGAAGTGAGCGGCGTCCTTGGCCGCGACCACCACACCGCTCACCGCGGAGCCGGCCGGGATCACAACCAGCCCATCATGCACCACCTGGCGTGTAACGATCCCGTTGAAGGAAGCGTTCGGCTGTGTGTACTGGCTTCCCAGGGCTTGGGTGATGCGGACAGGGATCTCCTTGCCGGCCGGCACGGTGACGTCATGAAGTACCGGCTGCGGGGGTGGAGGCGCATTCTCGGGCGGTGGCGGCAGCGCCTGGTGTTGTGCAAGCGCGTTCTGCTCCTGTACCGTTGCCGGCCGCGACACGGTCGGGGCGGCGGGGGAGGTAACCGTTGGCGGCACGGCTAGTCCCGCAACGGTCAGGTCGTTCACCACTTCCTTCACTCCGGCGACCCGGGCCGCGTCCTGCGCCGCAACCGAACTGGCCGTATCGTCGCTGACGTTGCCGGTCAGGGTCACCACGCCCCCCTGCACCACCGTCTGCACCGGCTGCTGGCTGATACTCGGATCGCCACTCAGCGCAGACTTGACATGGTTCGTGAGAGTGGCGTCATCCACCGTCTTATGGCAACCGCTGACCATCAGTGCGAGCGCGGTCGCCAGCGAAAGCGCGCGGCGCCGCGGCCACCAATAGGACAGCGACTGCCAACGGCTGCCCCGCGAGTCGTGGAGTGTGCCGCGAGCATCAACTTTCCGCGAATCAGATGTCATCGATCCGATCTCCCTTGCAGCATCCATAGAGCACCACCCATATAGCGCGATCCACATTGCAGGATCCGTAACTGCGTCAGCCTTCAATGAGATGCGGCGCGCGGAGGACACGATGGAACAATCCGGCAAGCGCGGATTGAAGCCCCCTGGCGTTGCCGTGACCAGCGTACCGGGACAGGCTTCGCGGCGTCATCCAAAAGCATCTCCGCACGCAACCCAGTTGGGTGGCGGCGCATCCACCCACATGACGATCTAGTGTGCTCTCACGTTGGTTTCTTGAATTTCCCCGGAGAGTATGCTGTCGCAGAAATTCATCGCAAGGAGATCGACATGGCGGATTACGAAAGCGGCTCGGGCGGATTTGGTTGGTTCTTGGCGGGACTGGGTATTGGCGCTCTGGTAGGCGTACTGTACGCTCCCAAGTCAGGCAAGGAAACTCGCGACGATATCGTTGCTCAGGCTCTTGATGCGCGCGATCGCGCCAACCAGATGTACAGCCAGGGCGTGGAGCAGGTCGGACAATACGTGGATCAGGGTAAGCAGGTAGCGGGTACCTATGTAGAGAAGGGCAAGCAGGCCGCCGGAACTTACGTGGATAAAGGCAAGCAGGCTGCCGGAACTTACATCGACAAAAGCAAGGAAGCCTACGATAAGGGGCGTTCGCAGTTCGCGGATTATGTCGACAAGGGCAAGGACCTGATTCAAACTCAAACAGAGGCTGCAAAGGCGGCGGTCGAGGCTGGCAAGGAAGCCTACGTTGCCAAAACCAGCGAGCCGAACCAGGTCTCCTAGCGCGGTGAGTCGCGGTGAGTAGGGCGTGAGCTCTGCGCTCGACAGAGCGTGGTATTGTGCATCAGCAGACGGGCCGGTCAGTAGCCGGCCCTTTGCTATGACGGTAGTCTGAACGCGCGCACTCCCTCCGGCGTGCGCCTGGCATGCAGGATTTTGCGGAACCGGAACGGGACAGGAGTTTCACCATGCAAGCGATTTATGGCGCGGCATTGATGTTGTTTCAGGACGACATGGGAGAGCGCACGCACGATGTTCACCTGTCAATGATCTTTCTGGGCATCATCGCTCTATTCTTCATTGTGCAGTCGATTGGCGTCGTGGTGGCGGGCCTCTTCGCTGCCAAGCTCTTCGCCCGTGTGGATGCGATTGCAACCGAGGCCGAGAAGCGCACCGGTCCCATCCTGGATAAGGTCAACACGCTGATGGCCGATCTCAAGCCGAAGATCGATGCTATAAGCGACAACGTTCAGCACATCAGTGCGACCGTGAAGGTAAAGGTGGACGAGGTCGGCGGTACGGTGACGGAAATCAACAAAACCGTGCAGGAAGTCAACGGCCGTACCCGTATCCAGGTTCTTCGCGCTGACGGAATTGTCACCAACGCTCTCGTAGCAACTCAGGAGATATCGGAGAGCGTGCAACAAAGCATACGCGTGCCGGTGCGGCAGATCGCCGGTCTGGTGGCCGGAGTGAAGGCAGGGCTGCAGACGCTGATTGAGCGCTCGCCCTTCGGGGGCCGCGGCAATTCCGGCCGGCCTTACGACGTGGAATAGAGGTTCGCCGCGGTCCTCTGCCCCACAAAGCGTTCGCATCTACGCTGCGAGCACCTCGTGGCTGCGAGCGCTTCGTGGTTTGACGATCCACGTCTAGACGATCCAGCCTCCGCCCGCGACCTCATCCCCATCCCCCTGGTAAAACACCGCTGACTGTCCCGGCGTGATCGCCCGCTGCGGCTCATCGAAAATAGCTTCGATGCGATCCGGTCCGGTTACAACAAGCGTCGCCGGGGCCGGCTCGTGGCGGTGGCGAATCTTGATGGAGACGCGTATCTCTCCGCTGGGCGCGGCAATCGAGACCCAGTTGAGGCGGTCGGCGACCAGCCCCCGCGACAAAAGCTGCTCCGCGGATCCAACCTCGACGCTATGCGAATCGGGGTGAATGCGCAGCACATACATGGGATCGGGAGAACTGAGCCCGAGGCCCTTGCGCTGTCCCACGGTGAAGTTATGAATTCCCTCGTGGCGGCCCAGCGTGGCCGTGGCTCCGTCCGCGCCCACACCCACCAGGGCCCCGCTGCTGTCCGGCAGATCGCGACCCTGCTCGTCGAGATAGGCGCGCAGAAATTGCGAATAGCTGCCCCCCGGTATGAAACAGATCTCCTGCGAATCGGGCTTCCGCGCCAGTTCCAGGCCGTGGTCGGCAGCCAGAACGCGCACCGCGGGCTTCTGCATCTCGCCCAGCGGGAATAGCGTGCGGGCGAGCTGCGCCTGGGTCAGGCCGAACAGGAAGTAGGTCTGGTCCTTGGAGCGGTCGGCCGGACGCGAGAGAACCCAGCGGCCGCGGGCCGGATCGAAGCGATTGCGTGCATAGTGGCCGGTGGCAATGCGCTCGGCGCCGATCGATCGTGCCGTCAGCAGAAGCTGGTCGAACTTCAGGTGGTTGTTGCAGAGCGTACACGGTATGGGGGTTCGTCCCGCCAGATATTCGGCGACGAACGGACGGACAACTTCGTCTTCGAACCGCTCCTGGGCATTGACCAGGTAGTAAGGAATTCCGAGATGCTCGGCCACACGCCGGGCGTCATAGACGTCATCGATCGAGCAGCAGCGCCCCTGCACCGATTCGGGCATCCCTTCGCGGCCGGCCAGACGGCGCTGATTCCAAAGCTGGAGCGTCAGGCCGACGAGCGGGTGTCCCTGGGCGTGCAGAATCGCCGCG
>CAXUIM010000006.1:31621-34357 GCA_964250885.1 uncultured Acidobacteriaceae bacterium
CAAGTCCGGCTCCCATCCAAATGATAGTCTCCGGTAGGATCAGGAGGAAACCTGCCTGACCGGGTTCGCGGCTGCCATCCAGCCGCGAAACTTCGAAGTCCGGGATCTTCCAATGGAGAATCAGTCAAAGACCACCATGGCGGGGCGCTGGGCCCTGCCGTTCCTGGGCATGGCTTGCGCCGTCGGGGTGGCCTCCATCTATTACAACCAGCCGCTGCTGCTGGTGATGGGGCAGACCTTCCATCGCGACGCCCGGGCCATGGACCTCGTGGCCGTGGCCACGCAGGTGGGCTACGCCTGCGGGATTTTGTTCTTCGTTCCCCTGGGCGATGTTGCCGAGCGCCGGTCGCTCATGATGCGAATGTATGCCGCGGTTTCCGTGGCTCTGGTACTGGCGGCGCTGGCGCGGAACCTCGCCTGGATGGTCGCGGCCAGCATGCTGATCGGGGTGATGGCTTCGGTAACCCACGTGGCGCTGCCCATGGCCCCGGACCTGGTCCCGGAGGAGCGGCGTGGCAAGGCCATCGGGACGGTCATGACTGGATTGTTGCTGGGAATCCTGCTGGCGCGCAGCTTTGCGGGTTGGATCGCCCGGCTGAGCGGGTGGCGCACCGTTTACCTGGTGGCGGCGCTCCTGAACCTGGTCTTCGTGCCCGTTATGCTCCGCGCGATGCCTCGCATGCAGCCCCGAGCCTCGCTTCGCTACCGGGACGCCATGCTGTCGCTCTGGACGCTCTTCCGGACCGAGCCGCTGTTGCGCGAGGCGGGTACCCTGGGCGCGCTGACCTTTGCCTCCTTCAGCTGCTTCTGGACGACCCTGGCCTACCTGCTGAATGCCCACTACGGGCTTGGTCCGGGAGTGGCGGGAACCTTCGGGGTGGTCGGCGCTGCCGGTGCTCTGGTGGCCCCCTTCGCCGGCTGGATGTCCGACAGGCGAGGGACCCGGTTCGTCGTTTCGGTGGCCGGCGCGGTGCTGACGCTGTCCTATCTGTGGCTATGGATCACGGAGAGGTGGCGGATCAGCACGGCCCTCCACATGGTGACCTTGGTTCTGGGCGTGATCGCGCTGGACCTCGGCGCCCAGATGATGCAGGTGGCCAACCAGACGCGCATCTTCGGTCTGGGCCGTGAGGTACGCAGCCGTTTGAATACGATCTACATGACGATGTACTTCACCGGAGGCGCTGCCGGTTCGGCGCTGGCCGGGGCCGCCTGGTGGCGTTGGGGATGGGATGGTGTGTGCGCGCTGGCGCTGATTCTGATTGGAGCGGCGGGGTTGCGTCATTGGACGGGGTACAGCCGCAGGCACTCGGCGCCGCGGGGTCCAGTGCCGACGCGGGAACAGGAACCTGTGTAGCGGACCGCCGCCACCCCTCCGGCGGCAACTGGCCCCAAACCCCGACGTTCCGGATCGCCGGGTCCTGCACGCAAGCGGCTCGCCAGCAGCGGCTCGTACGGCCTTGGTAAGGGATTGAAGATAACCAGAAGGGTATTAACTTTTTGTATAGCTCCTATCGGGTACGAGGCGGCAGATTACCAAAGACTCCGCGATTGTGACCGCCGCAGGAAAGCGCCCATGCCATACTTTTCTTGCACGATCCCCCAGGTCGGCGTACCTCATGCAAACCGAATCTGCCACTTAGAGCAGAATAAGGTGTGCAGCAAAAGATCAGAAGGACCGCGAGAGCGGTCCTTCTCTGTTTTCGGCAGCCCCGGCCCAGCATGACCTTCTGCGTGCTCAGTCGCCGGACGCCGGCGGCGCCTTTCCGGGAAACGTAACTCCAAAAACACCGCCGCCCAAACCTGTACCGGCAAACGAAACCGTCGCCCCATCCTCGGCAACGGCATCCGGAATCCACGTAAGCCACGGCTGCGGCGAGTACACAATAATGGCGTTTTGCTGCGCTCGCATAGCCTCAAAGGAGGATCCGCGGAGTGGGAAGTCTGTTTTGCTTGTCAAGACTTCCGCCGTTAGCGATGTCAGTACGGTGCGCTTGAAACGCTCTTCCAGCGGATCGGAATAGAGGCACCTGATGCGGGAGCTGTAAACCGGGTTACCGTAAAACGGGTACAGGATGCAGGCATCTACGCTGAGATAAATTGGAACCCGCGGATGATTCTGTAGAAATAACCGGGCGGCCACCGTGTCCCGGTAGCGAGCCGTTACCTCTTGGCTCTCCCGTGCCTGTTCGCTGATGAGAAGTTCCGACTTGAGAGCGAGCAAAAGCACGCCAACGACGGCCGCAGCCCCCAGCGCCATCCTTTCCCAGCGTCGCATGATGCGCGCCAGACCGATCGCGAGCAGAGCGATTAACCCGGGGATACTCTGCACGGCATACCGAGGCTGGAAGTAATGCGTGACGAAGTGCGCAACGAACAATACAGGAATCGGAATGAGCGTCAGGGCAAGCAAAGCCGCCCAGAGCGCACGACGGGCCGTTGCCCCGTCTGCGCCGGGCAGCTTCAGGCTCCGGCGTGGAATTGACCCGAGAATCGCCAGGAACAAGGCGATCAGGATATAGCTGCTGAGACTGATCGCGCCAGTCAGTAGCGGCGGATCGAAGAAGCCCCAGAGGTATGTGGCCGTCAGGGAGTTGAGATTCAGGTTTGCCTGGAACGGTATTGAGGGCCGGTAAGGCCGCACGGCTCGCAGGACGGGCACATACAATGCGATTGTTGCCAGGCCCAGCAGGAGCGCCACGATAACCCACTTAGCCGCGGAAACCCACTTGTCCG
>CAXUIM010000007.1:0-7548 GCA_964250885.1 uncultured Acidobacteriaceae bacterium
CCGGCATCGCGGGCTCGGCAGCCTGCTTGGCCGGATCCCCGCTGCTCTGGGATCCATTGCTCTGGGATCCATTGCTCTGGGATCCAGAGTTCTGGGATCCATTGCTCTGGAACCCGCTGCTCTGGAACCCAGAGTTCGAGGATCCATTGCTCTGGGATCCATTGCTCTGGGATCCGTTGCTCTGGGATCCGCGGTTCTGGGATAAGACCAGAACACGAGAACCTTCTTCGCTAAAACTTGGGAACGAAACCGCAGCCGTGTCTTGCTCACTCACGCTGAAACTCCTTCCAGGCTGGTTGGCCTGTTGAAAGCTCATACTGCTTGTCTAACTTCTGGGCGGCCGCCAACTTTTTCTTTGCCGGCCATCGGCATACCGCGAGACTTCAGGTTTCTGATCGGCGTCCGGAGAGATTGTTTCCCCACCGGGCCGCCGCAACTTCCAGTTCTTTCCACCCCAGGCTGACACCGGCCAGGGAGCGGAACTTACAAAATTCTCAGAGGCCTGGTTCCGGCCGCACAAAATTCGAAAGCTTCCCAAACAGTTCTGTTCGCGTGCTTTGGAGCACTGATCCACCCCGGCCGCGCCTGGAGAACGATCGGCATAGTGGTTGGGCGACCAGGATTCGAACCTGGACAAAGTGCGTCAAAGGCACTTGACCTACCGTTAGTCGATCGCCCAGTACCCGCCGGTCCGGATAGCGTCCTGCCAGTCTGCCGGCCCCAACCAGACGCTTGCCCTCCCGCTACTCCGCGAACATTGTGCGCCAATACTCACGGCGAGGCAGGGTCTCGGTCAGGATCGCCCGCGTGCCGCTTCGCTGCACACGCTGTTGAGCAGCGCGAGCATCTGCCTGGGACGCGTACAGCCCAAACAACGCCGAACCCGAGCCCGACAGCGCCGCATAAAGCGCACTGCCGCTCTCCCCGGAAGAACCCGAGTTTCCCATCAATTCACGCTTGGTTGAACGCAAGAAGGGATGCTGCGAGAACGCGACCTCTTCGAAGTCGTTCTCAATCCCGGTGCGGACAAGCGCGAGAAGTGGGTTCTCGGCCAGATCACTCCCAACGTCCCTCGGCAGCCTGCGCTGACCAGAGGTCTCATCTTTCAATGGGCTCCCGGAACTCAAGTCCGGGAAGATCGTTGGAGTAATACCGGAGGGGCCTGGCTCGGCGCCGCTCGTCGTCCAGACGGCAGCCAGAGCGCGGCTCAACCCTTTCAGTCTATCCGCCGGGCCGGGCGAAGTCAAGGTACGATCCCCGGGCACCGTGGTAATCGCCGGCCCGCGCGCGTCCAGCTCCCGAAACGCCTGAGTCGTCGACACGCCGACCCGGGGCACGGCAACCACGCATGCCATGGGCGGCGACTCCGGCAACGGGTACACCTCCTCGCCGCGGCCCAACCCAAGAACCGTGCCTCCGAGCAGAAAAACCGGCACATCGGAGCCGACCGCCTGCGCCAGTTCCAGCCGCTCCGCCCCGCGCAGCCCGACGCCCAGCTCCCGCTCCAGTCCCAGCAGCGCCGCCGCGGCATTGGCCGAACCCGCACCCAGGCCCCCCTGCACCGGCAGCCGTTTCGCGATGTCGATGTGCACCTCGGCCGTGACTCCAAGCCGCTCCAGCGCCAGGGTGACCATCTTCCACGCCGTATTCCGGTCCGCCGTCCCGGTCTTTGAGCACGGCACGCCGGGATGGTCGGCGGTCAGCCGAAGCGCCGTCTGGGGCGCGCGGCGCGCGGAGACGGTCACGAACTCATGCAGCGCCAGGGTCTGGTATGCCGTCGTTAGCCCATGAAATCCGTCCGGCCGCGCCGGGCCCACGGCCAACCCCAGGTTGATCTTCGCAAACGAGCGCACACGCGTCGACATACTAGGAGCGGTTCTCCCGCTTCCCGGAACGGGATTTTTTGGGAGCCGGTCTCCACGGCGCCGGATCCTGGAGCAATGCCATCGTGCTCCAGAGACGGGTTCGGCTTGGCGGCACGGCACGGTCGCGAGCTTGCGGCTCCGCGGAGAAACAGGGATTCGGATTCAAGCGAGGACCCCTATACCGGAATCGACGAGCAGGGGCACCGCCCGCGGCGAAAAACGCGTCAGGTTCAGGCGCCATTGGTTCTCAACCGGATCCGCTCGGTCCATCAGCTCGAACCCGAGGTCCGCGTACAGCCCCCGAACCATGCCGTTCTTGGCGGTGGGCCGGTACACTCCGATCAGCCGCGTAGCTCCCAGGGCTCCACAGCGCTCGGCCAGAACGTTGAGACACGCCTCTTCCACCCTGCGGCCGAGCACACGGCAGCTCATCAGCCAGGTCTCGATCCGCGCTTCCAGGCCTTCGACCCGGGCGATCAGGACGGCTATGATTCCGTTGTCACCGAACCGGTCGGTCAGCCGCACCTGCAGCGTCACCCGTCTGGGGTCGCGCATGCGCTGGGCCACCTCGAGCTCTGTCAGCCTCTCGGTGGTCAGGTTGAACTGGTTCGTCTTGTTGATCAACTGCGTCACCCGCACCAGGCTTACGCTGTCGAATGGCTGGACCAGGAGCGACATGCGCAGCGACTCCAGGTAGCTGCCCAGATCCGTGACACTCTCCTTGAGCCGTTCACACTGGACGCGGGCCTGGTACATCTGGCTGCGCCCCCGGTCCTCTTCGGTCACTCGTAGACCCTCGAAGTACCCCGCGGCGGCGATCGTCTGCACATACAGAGCCGGATCGTCGGGCAGCTCGGGCACGGCCACGGCCGGCAACTCGCGGCGAATCAGGGCTCGCTCCGCCGGATTATCGTCCACGAACACCAGCGCCTCGAGTCCGATGTTCAAGGTGTCGGCGATCCGACGCAGGTTCGCTGCCTTGTCGTCCCAGTTCGCCACAAAACACGCTATATCGCCCGGTCGCAGCACCATCTCGGGGTGCAGCTCGAAGGGCTGCCTGGCGTTCTCTTCGTCGTTCTTCGAGCAGACTGCCAGCAGGATGCCGCGTTCGGCCAGATCCCGCGCGTATCTCTGGAACTCCGCGAAGGCCTCGCCCGTAGCACTGCCGGGACCCAGCACGATGCCCTCCAGACCCCCATCACCGATCGAACCGCCCCAGAGGGTATTATCCAGATCCAGGACCAGGCACTTGCCCGACCGGCCGCGTCCGGCGGCAATCAGCCGCGCCACCTGATCGCCATAACTTGCGGCTGCCCGGGGATGCACCTCGTGTTTGGAATGGTGCCACATCGCCGGATCGTGCCACGCGGCCATGCCTTCAATGGCGGCAAACCGATCCAGGGCCAGCAGCTCGATGCCCTCCCGCAGCGCGGCCTCTGGCAGCATCTGGTTAATCTTCCGAACGATCGCGGCCGGCGAGTGCGGCAGTCTCGACTCGTTGTTGCCCATCAGCTCGGGAAGTACGGGAAGCACGGTCTGCTGCAGCACCATGCAGCCAAAGCGTGCCTGGGCTTGCCGCCAGCAGGCACGCATCCGATCCAGGGCCGCCACAGGTGTCCCCCCATTCGCTGCAGCGACGTGCCGGGCGTCCAGCGCCAGCAGCAGCACCTCCGGTCCAAAGGCATGCAGACCCGAGTGGGCGTCCATCAACTCCTGCCAGTACATCCCATAAGGGCCTTGATAAATCTCGATGGCCAGCCCGCGCCGCAGGCCGGCAGAGCGGATGCCCGCCGGCAGATGCGAAAGCGTGGCCGAACCCAGGATCGCCAGTCGCACCGGCTCCAATCCTGGCAACCGGCCTCCGCAGGCAGCTAAGGCCCGCTGCAAGATGCGGTCCAGCTTGCCCATCTGGACGAACTCCATGCGGCTGGTGGCCAACCCTCGCAACGCAGCGGATATTTCAGCTGCGTTTGCCGGACAATTCAGCTGCTGGACCCGCCGTAGCTCCGTATCCCAATCTTCGCGCGTCGGAAGCCAATGCAAATGCATCTAGATCATCTCTCCTGTAGGTGTGACGCGGATAGTGAATCGATCGTGCGAGTGCGGCTGCTTCCAGAACCGGCCACGGAACCCGAAGCTCCTCGCTTCTCGTCAGGAGAAAGGCTCCACCCTGTCTCTCATCGGGCATTCCAAACCTGGGGCATCATGATCGCCCGGCCCGGCCGTCTCCGGTCTCGCGATTTCACTGCAGAGGGTCAGGCGCCCGGAATCCCGACAGCCATGCTTCGCAAACGGACAATGACGCGCTTCCCTCGACCGCTCCAGGTCAGAAGAACCGCTCTGCGCGATTGTAAATGGAACACGGGGCTGACCGCTCCATGGCGGTTCCGCTGCAGGTCTGCTGCGCGAAAATCACGCGCTCGCAACCAACCCGCGAGGACGGCCCCAAGGGTCGCCCGCGGTCTGGATGCCCTTCCTGCAGCTGTAGAGTGGGGCATCGGGTTTCGTGCCCATTCCTTCGCAAACGCCCGGCGCCCGGGATACAGGAAGAGGCGCACTCAAATCGCCGCTCCACTGCTCCAGTTTTCCTATTCGGCCAGCCCGTGTAGGGTCGGCGGGCCGGTCGTCTCGCGCACAACGACCGGTCCCACCGGACTGGCTAAGGACGCGCGCCCAGTCCACCTTTCGCAGCGGCCACGGAGAGAGGATTGCTTGACGGAGCCGCCATGCCGAGCACTTCTCCGACGACGTCGCCGGTGACGCTCGTCACCCACATCACACCGGATTGGTCGATGGCGATGTTCAACGGATTCGGAACCACCGCAGTCTGATTGGCAACGTTCATGCTTCCCAGCCGAAAGTTGTACTGTGGCGAGAGGACATCACCGCTCCCGTCGAACTCCAGAACGGAACTGAAGTAGTTGTTTACCGGCGCAGCGGTTCCATCGTCGCAGGCGTCGGTGCATCGATTCGTTACCCAGATTCTCCCGAGACCGTCGATGGCTGTTCCGAACGGTTGATCCATGTTGCCCCCGGTGAACGTATTGGTGGTTTCGCTGGCTGGAGTACCAAAAAATCCTTTGGTTCCCGGCGTGTAAACCACCCTCGCCAGGTTTCCACCTCCCGAAGTACCCGTGTATTGGTTCGCGACCCACAGGGCGCCAGAGGCGTCGATGGCCGGCTGTTCCGGCTGATTCAGGGCCGTGTTTTCGGTGTAGTTGAACCCTTCATTCTGCCCAACAATCGGGGCAACGCCCAAGCAGTCCGCCCCGGCGCTTGTGAAGCAACCGATCCCGGAGTAGTTCTCGGTGGTCAACCACACGTTTCCTGAAGCGTCGATCGCCCCATGCGCAATTTTGAACCCTGGGGGGAAGGGTGCTGTATTGAGACTGGTCCAGGTGCCCGAGGTCAGCTCGAGCAGCCCCCACTGAACGGTGTCTGGTTTCTCCGGGTCCTTGTTGTACGTGTCATATGAAGCAGACGGCGCGGCACCAACGAAGATGTCGCCGGAGTCATCGGTGAGCGTCGTGTACGCGTCCAACAGACCGTCTTCGTAAGGCCTGGGGGCAGAGGGCGATGTGGTAGTGGACAGGGTGGTCGAGCCCGCCGAGCTGGTCAACTCCGTCTCCAAACTGAGAGCATTGGCATTGCCTGCCCAGGCGTTCCCGTTGGGATCGATGGAAAGATATCCGTAGCCGTAGTTCCCTGAGAAACCGTCCGTCGAGGTGTAGGAGGGCGTTGCGGATCGGGCGACCACTACACCGAGCGGACTCATCTCGAATGCTGTTTGACCCGCCAGGGTTTCGATATAGATATCTCCGCTGGCGTCGATCGCTATGCTTTCCGGACCTTTCAGATCGGGATTGGCCGTGGGACTGTTGTTCGCCCCTGCCGCTAACGCATATTGAATCGCCAAACTGAAGTCATTCGGCTGCGTCGTGAGGTTTGGGACGAAGGGCGGTTGATTTGCCGTGCCGGCCGAATTCGTATTGAGCTTCTGAAGTTTGTACAGCGCCGGAACGAAGGTGGTGTTGTAGCTGTTCGTTCCCACCGTTGCCGCGGTGCCACCCGGGTAGTGAGCAATATTGAGGGCCGCCGTCGCGGTATCGTTCGCCTCGGAGGCCAGGGTGGTCGTCGCCACCCCCGTACTGGTTGCATTTTGGAACAAGATCTGACATGTAGCCGTCGATTGCATGCCGGCGCCCGTTCCGGTCGCGGTCAATGCCCAGGGGTTATAGGTGTTGGTTGAGTCGTCCACGCAGGCGGCCAGGATGTTGGCTATCGTGTCCAACGTGGCCTGCGGAACCAGACCGTTTCCGGCCGGCGTTGTGATACGAGCGATATGCGCGTCGCCATTTCCGCCCGTTCCAACGTTGCCTCCCTGAATGTCATACAGCTGGTTGGCATTCATGGCGGCATTCCCCGCTCCGGTCGTGTTGTTGCTGGATGTTCCGATGTGCACCGCATCCGTGCTCAGGCCGGATGCCCCCGCAAAGCCCGCCATCGCCTCCGCCATCGCCACCGTGGAAACTTCGTTCATGTACACAAAGTTGATAGCGTTGAACTCTGTGGCGGTGCCTGGGCAAACGCCCAGCATCGCCATATTGACGATCTGCGGGTTGGCGGCAGCCGCGGTCGGGAAATAGGTCGCGATTACCGACGTCCCGAAATTGGCTTGGTTATACGTCGTTCCCGTGGCGAACCCGGGAGCCGCCGCGGTCACAGCCGTCGTCGGAACGGTGACCTGGAACGTAGTTGACCCACTGACGGCCGCGACCACCGAACTGGCAAAGGAGGTAGTAAATGAGCTAGTAGTCGTCGGAAAGGCGCTCACGTCCTTGAAACCACTCAAGGTAACCGCCGCACCCGCGGCGAGGCTCACCGGCGTCTGCGTCGTGATGGTGACCGTTTGGTAGGAACCATTCGCCGCGTTCGTGGCTGCACTGATGTAGTTGACCGACGCCGTGCTTGGCGCCACTCCCGTTGTACTGCCGCCCTGCGCGTAGAGATATATCGGATCTCCGGAGGTGCAGGTGTAGTCTGTCGCGTCGAAGTTGAAGCTGCCGCTCGCGTCCGTGGGCTCAAAGTTCAACCCGAAAGTGGGATTGACAGTGGGTGTTGCCGTGGTCGTCTGATCCACACCGGTGAAGTCCACAGCACCACCGGATACGGTGTCCAGCCGCGATATGACCTGGCCCCCATACCCATTGTCCGTAACATCCAGTATAAAAACGTGCGCCCCCGCGATAGGCGCATGGCCGCCGAAGTTGCTGCCGTGAATGGGTCCGAGGTGTACCTGGGCCGCGGCGATCGGAAGCGGCGCCGCATCCTGAAAGCCGGCGCAACCGGCAAGGGCGATCAGACTCGAAAAGAGGAATGAGAAGAGAGCAAAGCGGAACGTGCGCATTTCAACCCCGTGCAAACTCGGAATAGATATAACTTCTGGTTATAGCTAGACAGGCATGGGGGAGTGATACAAGAAAAACGGAGACTTCAATAAAGTTAGCATGGAGCTCCGCTTTTCAGGGTCAAACAATTCTTTGCACGAAATGACGCGAAGGTAAACGGCGATCTGGTGAATACGGAGATCGGATCTCCGCGGATGATGTCAAAGCACCCTGATGTGGAGTTTGTCACTCACGGCTTGGCTCGGATCCGCGGTCTTCTGATCCGCGGTCTTCGG
>CAXUIM010000007.1:7648-25638 GCA_964250885.1 uncultured Acidobacteriaceae bacterium
GTTTGTCACTCACGGCTTGGCTCGGATCCGCGGTCTTCTGATCCGCGGTCTTCGGATCCGCGGTTCTGATCCGCGGTCTTCTGATCCGCGGTCTTCGGTTTGCCATGGCCGTGCTCGCCACGCAGAAGATTTCTTCCTGCAAATGTAAAGGGCAGCTTCGGGCGCCATGGCGTCGTTCCCTGGAGAAGACGGCACTCTCAGACTTTGCCCGCTCCACAGCTTCAGGTAATTTCCCCCAGGAGCTTGTTGGAAAGCACCTCCGATGTCGAGAGGCAAGTACGAAACCCGCAATCAAAGCGGGTTTCGCGAAGCTGGCGAAACCACAAAAGCCAATTTTCGACAAGCTCCTAGGGCCTTGCCCCCAGATTGGAAGTTCCTGCAGCATTGGAGAGAGGCGTGTATGTGGGAGCTCCGGGCCCGAACACCTGTGCGACCGTACCGTTCGTTTTCGAAGTTATCCAAAGTACACCGGAGGGATCGACAGCGATGTTCAGAGGATTCTGGATCTGACCTGCTTTCGTGCCCACGCTATTGGTATTGCCCAGGGTGAAGTTGTAGTACGGAGAGAGGACCGCACCGGTGCTGTCGAACTCAAGGATGGAGCTGTAGGTGCTGGCGGGAATGGCCGGAGCCGGGCTGGGCGCCGGATAGGTGGGAACCGTGCCATCCGTGCAATTCGTCACGCACTCGTTGGTCATCCAGATGTGGCCCACCCCATCGATCGCCGTTCCGTAGGGGTTGTCCTGATCTCCACCCGTGAATGTGTTGACACCACCCGCGGAGGTCACCCTCATCAGGGCGCCTAGCTGATTTCCAATGTGAGCGTTTGCGACCCACATAGCGTCACTGGCGTCGATGGCCGGCATCTCCGGGTTGACCAGGCCAGCCACGGTGTAGATGTCAGAGAAGGAAGCGGCTCCCGTGGACTCGTTGAATTGTCCAATTCCGGAGGGGTTCTCCGTCGTGAACCAGAGGTTTGTGACGGCGGGGGTTGCTGAGCTAGGGCTGCCGACCGCGCCGTGGGCAATCGCGTCCCCCGAAGTGAACGGAGTTGCGCTGAAGATGCTGGAAGTTGAGCTGGTCAGCTCGACCAGGGTCGATTGAGCCATTGCGGCCGGCTGTGCGGCGCCGATGTACACATTCCCGCTGCCGTCGGTGACGGTGCTCATGGCATCGTAAAGACCTCCGGTGTAGGGACCGCTATGGGTTGTAATCGTCGCCGTTCCGCTAGCTCCAGGGGTAAACTCCGTCTCGGAGCTGGTGGCGCCTTCATTGCCGGTCCAGACATTGCCGCTCGGATCGATGGAAACGTATCCATACGTATGGCCCGCCGCGGGGCTGGTATAGCTGATCACCCCCAGCGGGTTCATCTCCAGAACGTAATCGCCAGAGTTCAACCACGCGTTGCCGCTGGCGTCGATCGCAATGCTCTCCGGCGCCGTAAGCTTCCCGTTTGCGCTGTTGAACGTTGCCGCATATTGAATCGCGACACTGAAGTCATTCGGGGCCGCCGAAAGCATCGGTTGGAAGGGTGGCGCCACCTTCCCGGATACATTGGTGTTGAGCTGCTGCAGGGGAAACAGCGTCGAGACGAAGCTGGTGTCGTACGCAAAGGGTGAAACAGGAGTCGGGGCGGCAACGGCCCCTGCCGGGAAATGCGCGATGTTGAGGGCGGCCGAGGCTGTATCGATTGCTGTCGCCGCGGCTCCGATAGCCGTTGTGGGGACCCCCGTATAGGTGGCAGTCTCGAACAAAGGCGTACACGTCGTGGTGGAGGAAGTGCCAGCCCCAAAGGCGCCGCTGGAGTTATATCCGTACGGGTTATAGGTGTTCGTCGAATCATCCACGCAGGCGGCGAGGATATTGGCGATGGTGTCGATCAAGGCCTGCGGCACAGAACCGTTCCCCGCGGGAGTCACCAGGTTTGCGAGATGCGCGTCGCCGCCATTGACAAAATTCCCAATGGGACCATTGCCCGTGATGTTGAACAATTGACCGGCATTGAGCGCCGCATTCTGCAGCCCCACTAGATTGGTCGTGGAAGCTCCAATGTGGACCGCATTCGTGGCGCTCGCGGTGATGGGGTTGGTGCCGGAAGTGCTCGTCGCAAAGCCGGACATGGTCTCCGCCATTGCGACCGTCGAGACCTCGTTCACCACCACGAAGGGGATGGTGCTGGAAAATTCGTTTGTGCTACCCGGGCAAAGTCCCAACATGGCGAGGTTGACGATCTGCGGGTTGGCAGCTGCCGGGGCCTGGAAAAAGCTCACCGTGGCGAGCGGCCCGAGGTAAAATCCAACGCCACCGCCGGTCAAGACGCTTGGAATCGAAACCGTGAACGTCGTCGAGTTTGTCGTGGCTGCCAAAACCGAGGTGGAGACGCCGATGGTCAGGCCGGTTATCCCCGTGAACGTAACCTGAGAGCCGGCTGCCAGGCTCACCGCGACAGGAACTGTCACGGTGGCAACCTGATATCCATTGGATATAGCGGAAAGTATTACGCTGTCGACTGTCGTCGTGGTCGGGGTGGTGGCTACTGTACTGCCACCCTGCGCATACAGATAGACTGGATTTCCTGCAGTGCAGCTGTAGTTGCCCCCGATAGTGAAGCCACCGTCGGCGCCGGTGGTTAGAAAGTAATCTCCATAAGTAGGATTACTCGTGTTGGAGCCGGCGTAGTCTACCTCGGTTCCCGCGCTGCCTTCGTCAAGCCGGGAAACGACCTGGCCGCCGTAGCCGTTGGCCTGGGCCTCGAAGATAAACACATGGGCGCCCGCGATCGGCAGATGCCCCCCAAGCACGGCTCCCCGGATCGCACCAGGGGAGACTTGGTAACTTGCAACCGGAAGGGGCGCCGCGTTCTGAAAACCGCCGCAACCTGTGAAAGTTAAGCAACCCAGAATCAACAGCAAGGGAAGGGTAAAGCGAAGCAGGCGCATTTCGACCCCAAAAATCTGAAATAGACATAACCCTGGTTATACCTATGAACAGACAAGGGGAAGCACTGCAGAAATTCAGGGATGCATTCCCAAATTAGCACAGCCGTGCGGTCTAGGAAAGATGTTCCTACATTGACAGAAGCAGCCCACGGGAGTGATTGCTTTGATGTCTGGCGCCGGCGTTGCCGACCCGTTAGGGCGAAACGCCTTTGGTGGTGAAATCAGGGGCGTCCTGGCACAGCCGTCGCCCTCGTTCCTTATCTTCTTTCCAATCTGTTGGAAGAGGCGCGATCCGCGGATCCGCACGACGCCGCGCCGCTCCAAAGCAGGATCGGAGTCCGCCGCGTCTCTCTTCTCGCTGTTCCGCGCAGCGAAGCTTCCGAGAACTTCCGCACTTGAAGCCTCTCGTTGACCCAAAGCAACAGGAGAAATGCAGGGCTGATTTCACTACTTAAACGACACCCGGCTCCTTACGGAGCCGGGTTCTTTCCTGACGGTGAGACACGGTAACACACCGGAATTTACGGCCTCGTAGCCAGATTCGAGGTGCCCGCAGCCTTGGACAGCGGGGTGTATGTGGGAGCCCCGGGACCGAACACCTGTGCGACCATGCCGTCGACCTTGGACGTGACCCAAAGCACACCGGATGCATCGACGGCAATGTTCAACGGATGTGAGATTTGATCTCCCATGGTCAAGTTGTAGGCCGGAGAGAGAACATCGCCAGAGTCATTGAACTCAAGGATTGAGCTGAAAGGCCCTGTCGTGCTCGTGGTGCCGTCCTTGCAATTTGACGAGCATTGGCTGGTCATCCAGATGTGATTCGTTCCATCGATGGCCGTTCCGTAGGGATTGTCCTGGTCGCCGCCGGTGAAGGTGTTTGTAGCGCCTGCGGTGGTCACCCTCATCAACGCGCCTTCCTGGTTTCCAATATGAGAGTTTGCGACCCACATAGTGCCAGTGGCATCGATCGCCGGCATCTCCGGGTCGTCCAGGCCGTTGCCTTTGCCCTTGTAAATGTCAGGGAAGCTTTCCAACCCCGCAGTTGTGCTGAACCGCCCAATTGCGGAGGGACTCTCAACGGTCTCCCACACATAACCGGAGCTATCGATCGCACCGTGAGCGATGGGATCGCCCGCATCGAAGGGGAGAGCGTTGAGAGTGCTCGAAGTCGCGCCCGTCAGCTTGACCACGGTGGATTGATTGGTGATCAATGGATTTGCGGCGCCAATATATACATACCCGCTTCCATCGGTCACGGTGCTCATGGCGTCATAAAGACCACCAATGTACGGACCGTTGTGGGTTGTAATCGCAGCCGTGCCGGCAGCTCCAGGCGCAAACTCCGTCTCGGAGCTGGTGGCGCCTTCATTGCCGGTCCAGACATTGCCGCTCGGATCGATGGAAACGTATCCATACGTGTGGCCCGCCGAGGGGCTGGTGTAGGTGATCACACCCAGCGGGTTCATCTCCAGGACGTAGTCTCCGGAATTCACCCAGGCATTCCCGCTGGCGTCGATTGCTATGCTCTCCGGCGCCGTAAGGTTGGCGTTCGCGGTGGTATAGGTGCCCTTGGCCGCGGCATACTGAATCGCCACGGTGAAGTCATTCGGGGCCGTGGTCAGACCGGGAACGAAGGGAGGCTTGTTCGCCACTCCCGAAGTGTCCGTATTGAGCGCCTGGAGGGGGAACAGCGTCGACACAAACGTGGTGTCATAGGTAAATGGCGTGGCATCCCTCAGGGTCGATGGTGTTCCCGCCGGGAAATGCGCGATGTTGATCGCGGCCGTACCCGTATCCGTCGCCGTGGCCGTGGCCGCGATGGAGGTGGTGGGCACTCCCGTGTTGGTCGCAGTCTCGAACAAGGGTGTGCATGTCGCCGTGGCGGAGGTCCCGGCGCCGAAGGTCGCAGGGCTATTCGCGTTGTAGCCAAACGGGTTATACGTATTCGAATCGTCCACGCAGGCGGCCAGAATGTTGGCAATGGTGTCCATCAAAGCCTGCGGCACGGAGCCGTTCCCCGCAGGCGTCACCAGGTTGGCGAGATGCGCGTCGCCGCCGTTCGTAAAAGGCCCAATGGGACCATTGCCCGTGATGTTGAACAATTGACTGGCGTTGACCGCCGCATTCTGCAACCCGAGCAGATTTGTCGTGGAGGCCCCGATGTGAACCGCATTCGTGGCCGTACCTGTAGGGGTCGTCGCAAAGCCAGACATCGCCTCCGCCATTGCGACCGTCGAAACCTCGTTCATGACCACGAACGGAAGCGAACTGTCGAATTCGCCGCTCGTTCCCGGGCACAGTCCCAGCATCGCAAGATTGACGATCTGCGGGTTCGCCGCCGCCGAAGTCTGGAAGAAATTGGCCGTCGCTGCGGCCCCAAAGTCGCCGGTGTTGTAGCTTCCCGCGGGCAGCGGAAACTGAGTCGGAGCCGTAACCACGAAAGTAGTCGAAGCGCTGGTCGCCGTGGTCACCGAGCTCGAAACGGAACCCGTAATGCCGGTGAAGCCAGTGAAGGTCACCTGGGTCCCGGCGGCCAGACTCACCGGCATGCTCACCGTGATCGTCACAGTCTGAAAACTTGCGCCACTGGCATCCGTGGTAGCCGCCGCAACCGTCACCCCAGAAACCGAGGCCGCGGTTGCGGTGCCCGCCATCGTACTGCCGCCCTGCGCGTAGAGATAGACCGGATTTCCCGAAGTACAGCTGTAATTCGATCCCGTGAAGGTGAAGTCGCCGCTGGAATCCGTGGTGATGAAGTAGTCACCGAAGGTGGGGTTGGAGGTATTCGAGCCAGTGTAATCCTGCGCTACAGCTGGTGTACTCGCATCCAGCCGGGAGACGACCTGGCCACCATATCCATTGGCCTGAGCTTCGAAGATGAACACATGAGCGCCGGCGATCGGCAGATGACCCCCAAAAACAGTCCCTTTGATCGCACCCGGATTAACCTGGGCACCTGCGATAGGAAGAGGCGCCGCGCCTTGAAAACCGCCGCAACCTGTGAGAGCCATGGAACCTAGAACGAGCAACGAGGGAAGGGCAAAGCGAAGCAGGCGCATCTCTACCTCATACAGACAATGGGAATTTGGTACAGTTGACTCTCTCAACCGGAGACAGCAAACAGTCAGTCGAAATCTCTACTTATGGATCGCATTCTCAAACTAGCACAGTTCGCCACAGAAGCTGCTAAGAATTTGGGAATTCCGGCTCAAAACCGGTCGGATTAGATTCCGTGACGGGAACAGGTCGTGGCACGATTTATCTCCGTTCCCGGAGGCTCGGCCCGCGGTCTCATCGCCGTTTTTCCCAAGAAAACGGCATCGTACACGTCAAATCGAGCGCAAGGACAGCAATCCTGCTCTAGGAGCTTGCCAAAAATTGGCTTTTATGGCTTGGCTAGCTTCGCGAAATCCGCTTTGATTGCGGATTTCGTACTTGCCTCGCGGACATCCGAGGTGCTTTTCCAACAAGCTCCTAAAGCCCCTCACCTGCGGCTGTAGAGCGGGGCTTCGCGCTCATGGCGCTTTCTCCCCAAGAAGACGCCCCCACTCAGCCAGACCATCGGATAAGCTCGGAACAATTTTGGTGCGGCTTGAGTGTCACCAGGAGTCAACCCAAAATTGCGGCATCTACCCCACAGCTGGCTCATAGCGCAGGATGACGACACCGGATGTGAGGGGGCGCGCTTCCAGAAGCTTGAATCGGAGGCGGGAGAGATCGTGTCCGAACAGTGTGGCGCCGCGGCCCAGGATGACAGGCACCACTCCTAAGCGCACCTCATCGAACAGACCTGACTCAAGCAATGTAGCGCACAGCTGTCCGCTGCCAAAGACGAGAATGTCGCTATCCATCTCGCGCTTGAGATGGGCCACCTCTTTGGCGGCGTCGCTACGGATGAGTCGGGTGTTGTTCCATTCTGCGCGTTCGAGAGTGCGGGAAAAGACAACCTTGGGCAGGCGATTCATGTAATCGGCGACCAGGCCAGTCGCGGACGGCCAATATGCAGCCATGCCTTCGTAGGTGACGCGCCCAAAGAGCAGGGCTCCAGCCCGCCGCAGCTGTTCGATCGAAAATTCTTCCTGCTCCTTATCGTAAAACGATTGAAACCACTCCACATCCCAACTCTTCACTCCCTCGAAATATCCATCCAGGGAGATCGCATTCCACTGGATGAGTTTGCTCATTACCATCCTCCTCTCGAGATGCGTGGGTTTAGCGGGACAAATAAAGCGTACTATCACGCAATTTTGCCGCTATTGATCCTGCACCTCCGACAGTGGAACTTCGTACCATAGCTTGTCGACGACTTTAACCCGAAATTTAGCACCGAGAAGAACCACTGCTGGCGAGATGAGCATTACTTGGAGGCCACTGGCGGATTCATTGATGCGACTCGAACGACGCGGCGGAGATACTCTGTGGGGGGCGACCCGGCGAGCTTGCGAAAGTCGTTGATGAGATGCGCCCGGTCGGCATAACCCAGGTCGAGCGCTAACTGGGCACCGTCGATTTCCTCGCCCGAGTGAAAGCGTTCGAGAAGCTCGTGGAGCCGAAAGCGGCAAATGACCCACTTTGGCGACACACCCACATATTCCCTGAAGAGCCGCTGCAAGGAGCGAATGCTCAGAGCGCTGCGTCTGGAAAGGGTCTCGACGCTGAGAATAGTAGGGTCATGCAGGATCCTGTTGACGATCGTTGTGGAGAGTTCAGCGTTGGGGTCGCGTTCGGGCAAGTGCCGCGCAAAGTAATCCGTTGCGATCATGGCCATGATCTCAGGGCTATCGAGCGCGCGGAGCTTTGCGGCAAGCATGAGGATGTCTGGGCCGAAGACCTCCGCGGCTGGAACAACGCGATCCGTGAACGCGGAGACAGGGCTCTTCAAGAACGGACGGAGGCCTCCGGACTGGAACTTGAGCCCGAAGACGCGGCCGTGGCCTTCCATGGTGCGTGAAAATTTGCCACTGGTCACGCCGGAGACTTCGGCGCGCCGAAGTACGCCGGGATCATCGATGGGCCGTTCAAGGTCGTGTTCGAATACCAGATAGCAGCTCGGATGAGGAAGGGTCTCCGCAGTGCTTGCGGCGACGCCTCGCAAGTCCCATCGAACGTACCAAAAATGCTGCATGAAGGGCACAAGTTCCGGTGTGGGTGCAAGCCGCTGATGCAAGATCCGGTACCGCGTCCCTCCGCAGCGTGGAGCACGCCCCGCGGCGGCGCGACGGTCGGCGCGACGGTCGGCGCAAGATACGCAGGCTCGCGTCGCGTTTTTTCAATCCCGCTGCCGCACATTGTCCTAGCCTGGTCGTCAGGAGGCATCGGCATGCACCTGTTTTTCAGATTACTATCAACGGCTGCCGTTATGGTTCCAATCGGCGGTCCTGTAAACACCGGAGGGAAGCACATGGAAGCGAGGGGAGCATTTGAGGTCAAGGTCACCCCGGCAGAGGCCACCACCTTCGAAAAGGGAATGGGTGTGGCCCGGTATGAGGTCGTCAAGAGCTGGGCCGGGGACTTCGCAGGAACGTCAAAGGGCGAGATGTTGACCAGCTTCACGGAAAGCACGGGCGCGATGGCCTATGTCGCGATGGAGCAAGTAACAGGCAAGCTCGGCGGAAGGAGTGGCGCCTTCTACCTGGCGCACCGAGCAACGATGAAGAAAGGTGACATAGCTTCGGGTGAGATGAGCGTTGTCATCGTGAAGGGTTCGGGTACAGGGGAACTCGCCGGGATATGGGGTGAACTGACGATTGTCATCGATGCGTCCGGCAAGCACTCCTACGTCCTGGAATATGCACTTCCATGAGAGCACAAGCCCCCGTGACCGACCTGCGCGCCGCGAGATCCTCACCGCCGCGATAACGGTGTTCGGCCGCAAGGGCTTCGCCGCCCTCCGTGGACGATATCGCCGCGGCAACAAAGATCGCCAAGGGCGCCCTGTACCTCTACTTCAAGTCCAAGGAAGAGATCTACGCGGGGGATCACACCCCCCACCAAGACGCGGAAGTCATCCACAGCCATTGCCCTGCACCACCTCGGCCTCGGCCCAGGACGGACGCTCCCCAATCCGGCTCTGGCCTGAAGGCGCCGGGCGTTTTCCCGAGTTCCGGCTCCGCGCTGTCCTGAACCGCTTTAGACTGTTGCAAGCTGTGTAAAATTCGTGCAACCGTTCCTCGGCGTCTAAGCCCCCCAGAGCATTTCTCCTGCAGGCATGGAGGGGAGCTTGGAAGCATTTCTATGGACCTGAGTGGAGCCAGCCCATGCGTGTAGGCCTGATGACCCGCGAGTACCCGCCCTATGTCTACGGAGGCGCTGGAGTACACGTCGAATACCTCTCCCGGGAGCTCGCCCGCAGCATCCAGGTGGATGTCCACGCCTGGGGAACCCCGCCGGGCGTGGACGCGGGAACCGGATGCATTCCGGCCGAGGAGCTCGACGACCACCTGAAGATCTATTTCGAGCAGCCCTGGCCGGCAATCTCTGAAGGGACCGATGCCAAATTCAAAGGGGCGCTCGAGGCTCTCTCCTTGAACCTGCTGCAGAACCTGCACCTCGAAGATCTGGACGTGATTCACACCCACACCTGGTATGTGGCGATGTCCGGTTTCCTGGCCAAGAAGCTCTACGGAATTCCCTTCGTGCTGACGACCCACTCCCTGGAGCCGCTGCGCGCCTGGAAGGCCGAGCAACTGGGCAGTGGCTACGCGCTCTCCTCCTGGATGGAGCGCACCGCGGTCCTTGAAGCCGATGCGATCATCGCGGTGTCCCACGGCACCCGCGCCGACATCCTCAAGGCGTACCCGGATGTCGATCCCAATCGCATTCACGTCATCTATAACGGGATCGATCTCGAACAGTACCGCTACACGGCGCATCAGGAGGCTCTACTGAAGTACGGAGTCGATCCGATGCGGCCCTACGTCCTGTTTGTCGGCCGCATCACACGCCAGAAGGGAGTAACGCATCTGGTGGATGCGATCGCGCATCTGCCTCCGGGCACCCAGGTCGTACTCTGCGCCGGCGCTCCCGATACACCCGAGATCGCCGCCGAGATGCTGGCCAAGGTAGAGGCCGTTCGCCGCCTCACGCCGGGCAGTCAGAAGGCCATGGTGGAGAACTTCACTCCCCCCGAGCAGAACCCTCCCGGGCACTCGATCGCCACGGGCGATCCCGCCGGAGTCGGTCACAACATTGTCTGGATCGAGCAGATGGTCACCAAGGAAGAGGCGATTCAGCTCTACTCCCACTGCGCCGTCTTCTGTTGCCCCTCGGTGTACGAGCCCTTCGGCATCATCAATCTGGAGGCGATGGCCTGCCGCGCCCCCGTCGTCGCCTCCGCAACCGGCGGGATTCTGGAAGTCGTCGTTCCGGAGACTCCGCTGGAAGGAGGCACAGGCCTTGCCGCGGATGCGGGTGAGGCGACCGGGCACCTGGTCCCCTTCACAGCCGACCCGGAGACCAGCTTCCCCACCGATCCGCAGCAGTTTTCGCGCGATCTCGCCGCCCGCATCACGGAGTTGCTGCAAAATCCCGACAAGGCCAGGGCCATGGGCGAGGCCGGCCGCAAACGCGTGGAAGATAATTTTTCCTGGACCTCGATCGCCGCGCAGACCATTCGGCTCTACCGGGATCTGGTCGCAGCGAGGACGTAGCAAGAGCCGAGCACGGACCGGGTCCGAAACGAAGATAGGTCGACTCCGGCTGGAGCCGACCCATCTTCTGTCACATGTCACAAGGCGCGGACTGTTTGTACCCATTGCTCGGCTTGGACCAACTGGACATCCCTAAACCAGCTGCGCGTCAAGGCTGATCTCGGCGGCTTTCAGAAGCCGTGAGATGGGGCAGCCGTCCTTGGCCTTGCCCGCGAGCTCGTCGAACTGCTTCTTCTCGATACTCGGTACCGTGGCCCGCGTGGTGAGGTGGATTTTGGTGATCGTCGGGCCGTCTTCGGTGGTCTCCATGGTAACGACGGCCGTGGTTTCCAGGCTGGTGGGTTGGTGCTCCGCGCTGGTGAGCTGCGCACTGAGCGCCATGGTGAAGCAGCCGGCGTGGGCGGCGGCAATCAGCTCCTCGGGGTTGGTGCCCTCACCACTTTCAAACCGCGTGTGGAAGCTGTACTGCGTGTTGTTGAGCACGTGGCTGTGCGTGCTGAGGGTGCCCTGACCGTCCTTCAAACCACCGTGCCAAACTGCCGATGCGCTGCGATCCATGCTGATCTCTCCTTCACGGCGAAGCCTCTAAGCTGCCGCTCTCTTACTTCGATGCGGAGGAACGCGCCTCCGGTTCCGCTCCCCGCGCTCAGCACGGGGTACCCATCTCCCGGCCCTCGCATGGGGCGCCCCATGTCTCGATTTCGAGACGCGGGTTCGCCTGCCTCGATTTCGGATCGGGGCGCGAAGCCTGTCTCCGCAAGCAGATACGCTCTCGCTCCGGGAAGCAGATACGCTCTCGCTGCGGGGCCAAGCTCAGGTGGCGCGCAGATAGACGAAGCGGGAGAGAAACAGCAGCGCCAGCACGTAGAGCATCCAGTGCTCGCGACGGCCCCGGCCGGTCGCCAGCTCGAGTACCGCGAAGCTGATCAGACCGAAGGACAGGCCGGTCGCAATGGAGTAGGTCAGCGGAATGGTCAGAATCGTAATGAAGCTGGGGATCGCGATGCGGGGCTCATCCCACTCAATGCGCGCCGCCCCGGCCAGCATCAGCGCACCCACCAGGATCAGTGCGGGCGAGGTGGCGAAGTCCGGGATCGCCCCGACGAGGGGAGCCACAAAGATGGCGGCCAGAAAAAGCACGCCCGTGGTGATCGCGGTCATCCCGGTGCGGCCTCCCGCGGCGACACCGGCCGAGCTCTCAATGTAGCTGGTGACGGTAGAGGTGCCCGCCAGCGAACCGATCACGGTGGAGGTAGCGTCCGCGAAGAAGATCCGGTCGAGCCGCGGAATGGTGTGGTCTTCGGCGATCAGCCCGGCGCGGTCCGTAACGGCGACCAGCGTCCCGATATTGTCAAACAAATCGACAAAGAGGAAGACGAAGATAATCTCCAGCGCATTCATCCGCAGCGCGCCACGGATATCCAGATGGAAGGCGGTGGCCCGCATCGCCATCGGATTGAACGTGGAGGGCTGATAGCGAACCTGGTGGAAGAGTATGCCGATCGCCAGTATGCCCAGCACGCCCAGCAGCATCGCCGCCTTCACCCGGTAGGCCTGCAGGACCGCGATCAGGATCACACCCAGCAGGGCGAGTTGGGTGGGATGGGCGTGCAGGTTGCCGAGCGTAACCGTGGTCGCCGCGCTGGGCACAATGATGCCGGAGTTGCGCAGCCCGATGAACGCAATGAACAGACCGATGCCCCCGGCGACGGCGGCGTGGAGTTGATGCGGAATGGCAGTGACCAGGCGCTGACGAATGCCGCCGAAGGTGAGCAGCAGAAAAATGACCCCGGAGAGGAACACGGCTCCCAGCGCCGTCTGCCAGGGCACACCCATGCCCTTGACCACCGTGTAGGTGAAGTACGCATTGAGGCCCATGCCGGGGGCCAGCGCGAGCGGATAGTTGGCCAGCGCTCCCATCAGGATGGAGCCGAACGCCGCGCACAGGCAGGTGGAGGTCGTCACCGCCGCCAGCGGCATTCCTGTCTGTGACAGGATGGCTGGATTGACAAAGATGATGTACGCCATGGTGATGAACGTAGTGAGCCCCGCGAGCAGTTCGGTGCGCCATGTGGTCTGGTGCTCGGCAAAGCGGAAGTACGTCTCCAGCTGGCTGCGCATACGGGCGAGGCTCCTGTGCATGGTGCCTGGATCAAGTCGGGTGTGAGCGTTCAGAATAGCGTGAGATCGTCCGGGCGCCGCGCAGCTTTGCGATCTGCAGACCGAACAGAGACACCCCACCGGCGCCGAGCAGAAGCACGGTATCCCGCGCGCCGATGTTCCCGGTTGTGACCAGCGCATGCCATGCCGTCACCCCGGCACACGGCAGCGTCGCTCCTTGTGCAAAGCTGAAGCTGTCGGGCAGCGCAGTGAGGCCATGCTCGGGGAACAGGCGCCGGGTCACCAGCACACCGTCCTGCGCCTCGCCCAGGCACGACGCCGCCCCGGCCTCGGTGAACGGCCCCGTAACCCACTCGGGCGCAAAGCCCGCGATCACACGGTCCCCACGGCGAAAGCGCGTGACCGCGGAGCCGACGGCGATCACCTCGCCGGCGCAGTCCGAACCCAGCACCCGGGGTTTCTGCATGCGGGGATTGTAGTGTCCCGCGACAACCATCACGTCACGGTAGTTCAGCGAAGCCGCGCGGACGCGTACCAGGACGTCTCCCGGCCCCGGTTCGGGAACGTCTATCTCGTCGAAGCTGAGTGCATCGATCGAAAACTCTCCTGTAAGCCGAAGCGCGGTGGCCTGCATTCCTGATTCTCCTTCTCCCCTGCTGGTTCGCCGCGCGTTCCGTGGAAGGCGCGGCCGCAACGCAATGCCGTCTACAGTAGTAGACACCTTGCGCAGGCGAGCTCTCACGGCAACCGCTTGCGCTTCGAGGAGAGAGAACTCATGCGAGATGTGGTGATCGTGTCCGCGGTGCGAACCGCGGTGGGAAAGTTCCAGGGAGCTTTGAGCGCGATGCCGGCCACCGGCCTCGGCGCCCTGGTGGTGCGGGAGGCCGTGCGCCGCGCCGGCATTGAGCCCGGGACCGTGGACGAGTGCATCCTGGGTTGCGTGCTCTCCGCCGGCCTGGGACAAAATCCCGCGCGCCAGGCGGCGATTCGCGGCGGCCTCGCAGACCGGGTAGCGGCGCTCACCGTGAACATGGTGTGCGGCAGCGGGCTGAAGGCGGTAGCCCTAGGCGCACAGGCGATCGCCGCCGGGGACGCGGAGATCGTCGTGGCCGGGGGAATGGAGTCGATGTCCAACGCGCCCTACCTGCTGCCGCAGGCTCGCAAGGGAATGCGCCTGGGGGACTCACAGGTGAAGGACTCCCTGATTCATGACGGGCTGTGGTGTGCCTGCGAGGATCAGCACATGGGCCTGACCGGGGAGCTGGTCGCCGAAAAGCACGGCTTCACCCGCGAAGAGCAGGACGCCTACGCCCTGGAGTCGCATCGCCGGGCCTCCGCCGCGCGCCGCGAAGGCCGCTTCCAACAGGAGATTGTGCCGGTTCCGGTTCCTGGAAAGAAGGGCACAACCGCCCTCTTCGATTCCGACGAGAGCGTTCGTGACGATGCGTCGCTGGAGGCGCTGGCCGCGCTTCGTCCGGCCTTCAAGGAGTCAGGGACCGTCACCGCTGGCAATGCGCCCGGTCTGAACGATGCCGCCGCCGCTGTGGTCGTGATGGCCGCGGAACGGGCGGCGGCGCTGGGTCTCACGCCCATGGTGCGCCTCAAGGCACAGGCGCAGAGCGGGGTGGCGGCCAGGTGGGTCATGCTGGCCCCGGTGACCGGTATTGCCAACGTTCTGCGCAAGGCCGCGTGGTCTGCCGGCGAGGTAGACCTGTTCGAATTGAACGAGGCCTTCAGCGTACAGGCGCTGGGAGTGAGCAAGGAACTGGGGCTCGACCTCGCCAAGGTCAACGTGAACGGCGGCGCCGTCGCGATCGGTCACCCGATTGGGGCCAGCGGCGCACGGGTGCTGGTGACCCTGATCTACGAGATGCTCCGGCGCGATGCGAAGAAGGGTGTGGCCGCGCTCTGTCTGGGTGGGGGAAACTCGGTGGCGCTCGCGGTTGAGCGCTGACCGCATCAGTCCGGAACGCCCTCAGGCACACCTGCGCGGCGTTGCGCGAACAACCCCCCCGCCCTGCGGCAACGTCGTATCAGAGCAGCGTCAGTTCGTATCAAAGCAGTATGTATGTCGTTGCGTTCAATTTGAAGTGTACGAGCGCCGTTTTAAAAAACGGCATTGAGACCTGAAGCCCTGGGTACGCCTGCGGCAATACTGCTCCCAGATTCGCTCGGCACGCCCGAAGGATTGAGCTGGTTCGCGGCACAGCTTCCGATCCCTGAACGCTCGCTTCGTTTCGCCGCCAAAATTGCCCCTCAGCAGGATCAAGGATCAAGAATGAAAAAGACTCTCGCAATACTCACTTTGGGCGTTTTCGCCGCCTCCGTTTCGTTCCCCGCATTCGCCCAGGACAAAGTCGATAACGAACTCACGCAAGCCAGTCAGATCATTCAGGAGATGACCGGGCCGCAATCGGAAGCCGGCATCCCCAACAATGTTCTCCGTGATGCGAAATGCATCGCCGTCATCCCCAAGTTGCTGAAGGCCGGCTTCGGAATCGGTGGCGAGCACGGCAGCGGCATCGCCACCTGCAGGCTTGAGAATGGCCACTGGAGCCCGCCGGCTCCGTTCAGTATGAGCGGCGGCAGCTTCGGTCTGCAGATCGGTGGCGAGGAAGTCGGCTACGTCATGCTGGCCATGAACGATCAGGGTCTGCAGGCCCTGATGTCGGGCCACTTCAAGGTGGGCGCGGGGATCAATGCCGCCGCCGGTCCGGTGGGCCGCGATGCCGCGGCCTCGACCGGCTGGCGCGGAGCCGCTCTGCTCAGCTACTCGCGCGCCAAGGGCGCATACGCTGGTGCAACCCTGAACGGCAGCGAACTCAATCAGGATCACGGCGCGACCAAGCATCTCTATGGCAGCGAGGTCGGGTTCGACAAGATCCTCGGCGGCACGGTCCAAATGCCCGATCAGAGTGCCGCCTCGCAGTTCGTCCACACCGTGAACCATGCCGTGCAACACGCGGATCAGGGGCAGTAGAACATTTCCCGCATTCGTACTCTATGGCCGTTCTCACCAGGGGAACGGCCATGGCCACTTTGCAGTCAAGGACCGCCATCCTCTAGCTAGTCACTGAATCGGATATGCGCGGCTGCGGCGTTCAGGAGGCAACCGCGCTTGAGCTGCCGGTTGTATCAGTGGTCAGTTCGCCGTCGGCCTCGGGCAGCCGGGCCTCGACGGTATACTTCTCCGATTGCAACCAGTTCGGCGCGTTCAAAACCTGGAATTCCTTCAACGTGAAGGCATCCTGTACCGGAAGAAATGCCGACGCGCCCTTGCTGTACCAGGGTCGTTTGGGTCGATCCCGCGGACATCCCCTTGATTGACCAGGCCCAGATCACGAGCACAACGGCCGTCGACCGCCAAAGGTGATTCACCACGGCTTCCTGCACGGCTTCGGCGAGATGCCCGCCAGAGATCATGATTTCTCCCCCTTTGTCTGCCGTCGCAGCGCCCGCTCCGCCTCTTTCACATCTTCGAGAGACAGCTTGCCTGATTCGACCAAATGAGCCATCACTGGCTGCGACTTGCCGCCGAACATCGCCAGCAGATCTTCAATCAGGGCCCGTTGCGCGTTCTCGCGCGTGATCTTCGGCGCAAACAGATAGGCCGCTCCGGCTTGCCCCGCACGCCCGACAACGCCTTTTCCTTCCATTCGGAAGACGGTTGTCTGGACAGTGGTGTATGCCAGCCGTCGTTTTTCCGGCAAGGCTTGCTGGATGTCCCGCACAGAGCTCGCACCTCGGCTCCAGAGGATCTCCATCAGTTGGTATTCGAGCTTGGACAGCTTCACTGTGTCGGACACTCTCATCCGCCTACATCTGTAGGCAGAATGTACTACATTTGTAGGCGTCCGCGCAATCGTAACTCTGGAGGCTGTTTTTTGGCCTCCGAACGACTCTCATTCCGCTGCTTGTGCAACTAAGATTGAGCCAGCAGTTGATTTGCAATCCGAGGAGAAACTCGGACCAGAGATCGCCTCTTCTCAATTACGGAGATCTGATGTCTGCATACGAACATGACTTGTCGCAGCTCGTATATGAGCTGAACACCCCTTCCTCCGTGACCCGGGCAGAGAGCAACAGGTCTCTCGAACCTCTCCTGATCGCTGCCAGCGACCAGCATGCGTCGGACATCCTGCTGGTGGCCGGGTCGGCGGTCACGTTGAGGGTCAACGGCTCGCTGACCTCCGGTACCGGCCGGGTTTTGTCTCCTGCCGACCTGCGCAAGATGCTGCTTCCGTTGCTAAGCAGCGATCAGGTGAAGGAGCTTGAAGCGAACAGGTGCCTGGATTTCTGCTTCGCCAGCGGGCCCACGGGAAGGTTTCGCGTCAACCTTCATTACCAAAGAGCAACGCTCGCCGCCAGCATACGGCTGCTGCCTTCCCAGGTACCGACGATCGACTCTCTTCATCTTCCTCCAGTGCTGGAGCGTCTCATGGAAAGACGGCAAGGCCTGGTTCTACTGACCGGGGCTACTGGCTGCGGCAAGACGTCCACGATGGCCGCCTTTGTGGACCTGATCAATGCTCGCAGAAGGGATCACATCATCACGATTGAAGACCCGGTTGAGTATCAGCACACCAATCGCAACTCAATCGTCGAGCAAATCGAAGTGGGCCGCGACACGCCAAACTTTGCGCTCGCCGTTCGAGCGGTTCTCCGCCAGAATCCGGATGTAATCCTTATCGGAGAGATGCGTGATCCTGAGACCATGGCGGCGGCGCTCACTGCCGCCGAGACAGGCCACCTGGTTCTCTCCTCGCTGCACACCAACGACGCCGCTCAAACAGTGTCGCGTCTGGTAGACAGTTTCCCGCTATCGAGCCAGTCCCAGATCCGCCAGCAGCTGTCGCTCGCCTTGCTGGCCGTGGTCGCGCAACAACTCGTTCCCGCTTCCGACCACGTGGGGTTGTATCCGGCGGTAGAGATCATGGTCGCCACGTTGGCGATTCGCAACCAGATTAGGACCGGCCAGGATCATCTCTTGCGTTCACAGATTTCAACCGGGCGTGGGGAAGGCATGATGACGATGGACCAGTGTCTGGCGGACCTGGTTCACTCCCGCCGCATCTCTCGCGAGACAGCTCAGGCTCACTGCTACCATCCCGATGAGCTGCGTTCGTACCTCATTCCTTCTGCTTGACCCGTCATGTTTGCGAAACCCGGAAACGGCGCATAGCGCAGCGTGCGCGGGGCGCTTACTTTGGCGGCATAGCGCACCGTGCGCGGGGCGCTTACTTTGGCGGCATAGCGCAGCGCGCGCGGGGCGCTTACT